>CAZBCR010000179.1:0-2525 GCA_964490565.1 uncultured bacterium | reverse complement strand
AAGGATCCCATATCCGACGTAACACAGGCATGACTGGAAACTCTGTTGCAAAAGGGAATTCTAACGGATGGGAGGTCGACGCTCTGTTTGGTTTAGAGTATTCAGTTTCAAGCAAACAAGTTCAGGAATTCTCTGACAATTTCACATTTACTCCGATGGTGAACCTGCAATACGTCTATGTTCACTTCCCTAAATACAAAGAACATGGCGGAGGAATCTTCGATCTTTCTGTCGGTCATTTAAATGCTCAGTCGCTCCGTTCGACTTTGGGAGCTTGGTTTAACTACCTCTGGCAGTGGACTGATTTATGTGTGAACCTTGAAGCTGATGTGGGCTGGCAACGAGAGTATTTCGATAGAGGCTCATCTATTAAATTTGGTGGGGTTTCTTCTTCTACTCTGAAAACCAGAGGAGCGGGACGCAATACCTGCTTAGCTGGACTGGACCTGTTCTTTACTTTGTTCAAGACGTATGGAATAGAAGCGAGCTATGACTTTGAATGGAACAGAATGTTCCACGATCATAGCTTCTATATAGGATTCAATATTGAGTTCTAGAAACTTATACATTTAAATAAACCTATTTGTTACAGGTGAATTAACTAACAGATAGGTTTCTCATGTCATCATTTAAGGCTTTAACGGCGCTCGCTTTCTTAAGTCTTGCAATAACAGCGAATGCCGTTCCCTGCAATGGAGTGTGGTTCCCCGATACAGCAGGAGATTGGTCGACGGGCTTCTCCCCTTGCATACCCAATGCACTAGGAGACACGGCATCATTTAAAAGCCCGCCATCCGGACCCGTTGCAGTCAATCAAGATATCAATCCCACAGCGACTATTGGTATTTTAAACTTTCAAAATCCCAACACTTACACCATCTCTGGATCTAATAGCATCACCTTTGACAATGGAGTAGGAGTATCTTCTTATCTGAATGTCCTTCAGGGCCACCATGTTATCAATACTGATATGAATGCAAATGATGCCATAGCTTTAACGGCAAATATAGGAACAGCTCTCGATTTATTTGGTAAAGTTACTGCGGGCTCTTCAATGAATTGGGTAGGAGCTGGAGAATTCAATCTAATTAGTACAGCCGTAGTTGCTCCTGCTAATATGTTGGTGAACGGAGAGACCACCATTAACGGATGCTCTTTGAATGTGATTAATAACGTCCCCATAAACGCAGGAGATGGTTGTTCCTTCTTGGCTCTCTCAAACATCACGTTAAATAGCGGCTCCTACAATCTTATTAACAATGCCGATATCAATAGCGCTACAAATGTGAGTCCTATTGGGGTCTTTAATCTGGCAAGCGGACTCCTAACTGTTAATGGCGGTACATTAAACATGATTAATAACGGCAATTTGTTCACCGCTCCTGGGGCTTCTCCAGCGGTTGGTATTGTTGTCGTGTCAATTTCAGGGATTAATGTGAATGGTGGAACTCTTTACATGGCTGGACCCGGAGCTGCAGATCTTCAAGTTGCGTTAGTTACTCAGAATGACGTCATAATAAATAATGGAATGCTTCTCAATTGTGGTTTTGTCTCGCTTCAGAGTATGGCTTCTGCTGTGCGTATCAATGCACCTGGGATATTAGCAGGAAATGGTATGATAGCTCAAGGTAGTGGAGGCGCTCTTACTGCCACTTTAGTCGTCAATAACGGAACGGTTATCCCTGGTATTCCAGATCCCGTGCCCGGCACATTACAAATTACAGGAACCTACCAACAGACTTCTGCAGGAACATTGCTTAGCAACATCTCCAACATCAACTCCTATGGACAGATTAGTTCAACCGATGCAACGATCGCTGGTACCCTTGATATCTTTGGTGTTTCAGGAATCAAAGTTAAACCCGGCGATGCTTTTAAAGTTGTCACAACAACTAATGGCGTTACTGGTACATTCTCATCTGTCAATATGCTGAATACTCCCTTCATTCCAATGGTGTTTTACTTCCCGAACTTTGTTGAAGTCATATTAAATGCTGGAACCTACCCTGCCCTTTATCAATCTGTCTTTGCTTCCATCAATCACAAAAATATCCGTCTTGAAAGAGAGATGCAAAATCTTCATAAGCGCTTTCCTAAAGAAGAAGTTGATGCTAAACAAGTCGCTAAAAATCGGATGTTCTCTAGCAGACAGGGGCCTACCCTTGCGGCTATCCCCATTAATTTGGCTACTGCCCCTACACGCATCGAAAGACAGCAGCAAAAACTCCATCGCGAAATGGAATATTGCAATAACACTCCCTGGAACGTCTACTTCGGGCCGATTGGTTCAGTCGGAGAAGTACATCGCAAAGGTTTTAATGCAGGATTTGATGAGTGGTCAGCTGGAGCGCTAGCAGGATTTGATTACGCCTTTGAAGAAGTTGGCATAGGGTTACTCGCAGAATACGAAAGGCTCCATGGCAATGTCCATCGTAACTGGGGAAAGTTTAACATCGATCAAATCGAGGCCAGCTTCTATACCACGTATGTTCCTCAATCTGTCCCTGAGCTTGCCGTTAATGGAA
>CAZBCR010000178.1:0-2535 GCA_964490565.1 uncultured bacterium | reverse complement strand
GCGATGACAGCCAAAAGTATCTCTGGGGCAACTCAGCAGCGCTTTTTGCCAAAAATTTAGTACGATCCTTCCAAACATCGGGCTGGTGCCAATACATCCGCGGACCTAAAGGCGGCGGTTTGATTTCAGGACTTCCTGTCCACACTTTCAATATCCGAGGTGAAGACGAGATTAAAGTTCCTGTTGAGATGATCATCCCTGATTATCGGGAACTCGAGTTTGCAAATTGCGGATTCATGCCCCTGATCTATCGAAAAGGGACAGGAGATGCTTGCTTCTTTAGCGCTCAGTCGGTGAAAAGACCCAAGAAGTTTGTCGATCCTAAGGATTCAGAAAACTCTCAATTGGTTTGCAATCTTCCCTACACCTTCTCGATTACACGCATCGCTCACTATGTGAAGAGCATTGCAAGGGACAATGTCGGAAGTTCAGCAGATGGCCCTTATATGCAAAGGGTGCTCACAAAGTGGATCAATAATTTTGTCACAACTGTGACAAATCCTGATGATCTAACTCTGCGCTACTACCCTTTTAAAGCAGCGAAGATTGAAGTGAAGGAAAAAGAAGGACGCATCGGTTGGTATGATTGTAAGCTTTCTGTGCTTCCTCACATTCAATTAGAGGGAGTGGACGTCGAGCTCAGACTAGAGGCAAGACTTGGGAAAAAATAGTGTTTTAAGAAGAAAAAAACTTATTTTCAATAAGGAGATAATATGGGATTTACACCACGTGTAGATATTGAATTGGATGGGGCAGGCGCCTACATTATGACAACATTAAAAAAAATAAATGCAGGTTATATTTTTACCTGGAAGTTTGACAGCGGGGGAGAATTAGACGCTGATCAGTCAGTTCCTAATTATGATAACCTCGATGACTTCATGAATGTCGTAGCTGTACTAGACAAACGTCAGTATTGGAAGGGTGGACGGACCGATCCTGCGCAAATCTGTGGTCGGCTTTCGGCCAAGAATAAGGCTAAGCTTAAAACCATTACAAATTCAGGAAAAGGTGGAACAGAACAAACCATCTCTCTGAAGATCGTTTGTTATGATGACACAGGAAAAGCCTATTATGAATACTTTGGGTTCGAAGACGCAAAGGTCGTATTTACGCCGGAAGTAGATCCGATTTTTGAACCAAATCCAAATACTGATGTGCCACAGCCGCAAAACTATTCTTTTACTATTTCAGTCACTGCTAAAGGCGATGCTCCTAAGCACGATTTTCGCTGCGCTGAAGAGGCGATGGAAAAAGTCGTTGTCCCTTGGGGCGGCGTAGGTATAACCGCCTAAGAAAAAGGAATTAACTTATGCAACAGTTGAAAAGAGTCGGTTGGCAGATTGGACAGCCTCTGCTTCCCCTTCACCTAGTTGCACAAGAAAATTCTTTACTTGCCCACCTTGATTTTTTTATCAAGAGCCAGGGAATCCCTCTCTATGGGATAGGTCAGTTAAAATGGGACGACACCTTGTTATTTCAAGGTGTCGTTTCTATTAGTAAGCTCACGGCCGTTTTTCCTACCGGAGAAGTCGTTGATGTCCCTGAAAACGGAAAAATTACCGCCTTTGATTTAAACAAAGTCGGGAAAAACCAAGTTTCTCTTTATCTTCATCTTCTAAAAGACTCTGCTGATCTAGAAATGTTCGTCGATGAGCAGGAAGATGAAAAAGTCGTTTTTGTCCTGAATCAGCTCGAGCTGTCTACGGAAAGCCATCTCTTTTCTACCCGGACGAGTTTTAAACTCGCCGATTTTGAAAAAGATGTCGAAAACCGCTGGAAGCTTGCTGAAAATTTTGCACCGCCGTTATTTAGCCTTAACGACCATCCTTTTTTATTAAATAAGCTCTTTAGACTCAGAACGATCATTGAGAGTTTTCAAAAAGAACTCGAACAAGAATCCGCCACTGGAAAAATCTTTGAGCAACGGACCATTGAAACCAAACTCTGCCTTATTGAAGTAGCAAAACTTCGAAGATTTTTACTCAACGTCGACCGCGGAGTCATGACCCATCCGTACTATCTTTACGAGCAAATCTCTCAGATTCTCGATACGCTCGCCATGATCTACATTGACCATCCTGATTTGAACATCATCCCCTACCAACATGAGAAACTCGCTCCATTGTTTTCTAAATTGATCGAGTTTTTCCTCCAGTATCTCAAACCCAAATCGGAACGACTTTCTTCCCTGCAGTTTGAAAAACGGGACCAGTGCTACGTCTCGGAAAAACTTCCGCAGGAGCTTTACGAGACTAGGGAGATCTATTTTATCGTTCAGCCTGTCGATCCCAAACAGAAATCGACGATGGAAGGGCTGAAATTAGCCAGCTATACGCGTCTGGCAAATGTCTATCGGTTTGCCTTGACGGGCATACCTTTACTTAGACTCGATGCAGCGCCGTTTAACAATAATTTTTCCAAATACGCTTCGATCTATAAAGTTGAAAAGGATTTGGAGTGGGATCATGCTCTTTCAGAAGGAAGAGTCGCCTTTTCTGTGCATGATGCCAAAGAGGAACTTCAGGCATTTTT
>CAZBCR010000177.1:0-2582 GCA_964490565.1 uncultured bacterium | reverse complement strand
CAAAGTGAATTGGCCTTCCAATTGACTTTCTCTTTATAGAGCCACTGACCCCAGATATTGCAGATAATAATGATGGTCACTGCAAATAAGGGGTAGATCACGGCGTGTTCCAGTGAAGTTGAAACTTCTGTTGCACGGATCATGAAAAATGTTCCCACACCGTTGGCAACGCCTCCGAGTAACCCGTAAAGAACTTCACCTTTCTTAGGCACTCGCTTTTCAGCGAAGACATAGATCACTGTCTGAATCAAAAAGGCAACACAGAAGACCATCGGCATGAACCACTGACATTTTGCATCGTCCATATCGAAGGACAAGAATAGGCCGTTTTCTCCAGGGAAATTAATGAAAAGAGCTCTCCAGCTTAAGAAGACTAAAAAGAGAACGTGGAGGAAAAAGGCTGCTGTGACAAACACGATCCAATTTGCTTTCTGATCGCTGCGCGATGTACGCCAGCCAGCCCAGAAAAGACCGGCAACTACCAATAAAGAACCCAGTCCATTCCAGAGAGTATATTGATAACCAAAGGAAGCACCGAAAAGCAGCACCATTAATATAGATGGCATCACCGTTGAGGAATTCAAAGCGGCAAACGTCAATCCGGGGGGTCCTGTCTCCAAAGAACGGCCAAGAGACGCCATCATCAATGCTAACACAACACCGCCGGCAATCGAAAAGCCAGCCATGCAACTGCTCCAATGATAATCACCGCTGCGGACAGGGTTTAAAAGGATAGCAACTAAGAAGACAATGAAGAGCTGGATCATCAAAAAGCCCTTGCTGGTTCCTCCAGAATCGATGCTCCTGCGCATGCAATAGTTGGAGAGGGCAATAAATAACGCCGCAATCAAAATCAGTTGTATTCCCATGATGCAAATCTCCTTTTAAGAACCCAATCGTAGTCAATCAGGACAATTTTTGAGGACAAAAAAAGGCTTTGTCTGTTCAATAGTGTAAATACTATTAGCATCAAGGGGTAGCATGACCAACATTTTAATCTCCGCGACATGTTTCTGTCTTTTAGCCGCTCAAGGAGCAATTGTTCCACCTGAAAAGCTCACGCAGCAAGAGGCTTTTTTCCTGCGCCGCATGACCGAGTTCTGGAAAGATCGTGATTATGCTCTGGTAAAAAAACAGATCGAAGATTTCCTAGCTAGCAACCCTCAGTCAGCCATCCACGACAACTTGCATGCGATTTTAGCCGATATCCTTTATCAAGAAAGGGACTACTCTAAAGCACTCTCGTTCTACGAAAAAATCGGTGATCAAGCACTCCAACAAAAAACTCTCATCCGTAAAGCTCAATGCCTCTATCTACTAGGCGAATACGATGGGGTCATTGCTCAATTGACACCGGTTATGGGCGACAAAAGCAAACATATCGAAGCCGAGATTCAATTTTTGCTAGCCGATTCAATGTTTCGCAAACTCCAAAAAGTTGCAGACCTTTCTCAGCAAAAAGATATAGCTTTGCAGGCAAAGCCTTTTCTTTTAGGGCTTTATGAAACCAACTATAAAGACAAAGTTCTACTGCCGCTTGCTGAAGTCCACCGCATATTAGGAGAAAACGCTCAGGCCGCTTCCCTTTATTTGATCCTGGCTGAAACGATGCCGGAGAAAAAAGAAGACATCCTTCTTCAAGCCGCCTCTTTGCAGATGAGCTTTAGCAAAAATGATGCAATCGCTACCTTCCAAAAAGTTGTTGATCTAGGTCAGAAAAAAGCTTCTGACGCAGCGTATAACGAACTTCTGCTCCTATTTCAAGAAAACCGTTTTTCAGATCTCGTCGGACGCTCAATTGTTTTAGCTCCCCACCTAGCTAATGATAAGAAAGCCCTTTTTGACTTTTGCATGGGCCGCAGCCATTTCAAACTCGATCAGTTTTCAGATGCGATTGTCTATTTCGAACGGTACCTCCAAGAAGAACAAGAAGCTACCTCTTATAAAAGGGCTGCCTTCTTGACGCTGATCAACTGCTCGCAAAAGGTAGGAGATCCAACATTATTTGATCGCGTATTAGAACAGTTTTTGACTGCATTTCCTCATGATGAGGAAGCCGGAAAAGCTCTGCTTCTCCATGCACAAAATGCACTCCAAAACGGCAACGTCGATCAAGCAACAACAGATCTCGGAAGACTTTTGATTGCATTCCCGGACATGCCTGAAAAAGAGACACTCCTTTACGACCATGCTTTACTACTTTCCAAAACTCAAAAATGGCAAGAGAGCCACGATGCTTTTCTCTCTTATCTAAACCAGTTTCCACAAACGCCTCATAACAATTTAATTTGGTCTTCAGTTGTCCACTGTTCAGTTGAAGAGCTCAAAAGCGCAACGCCAGAAAATGTATCAACTAAAAAAGGTCAGCTTGCTACCGATCTGCAGCAGGCGCTTTCTCAGTCGGATATTTTCTCCCCAGAAGAGCAAGCCAACTACCGTTTCTTAGTGGGACAACTCCATTTTGATCTGCAAAATTATCAAGAAGCCCTGGGAGAGCTCACGGCTTTCTGTGATACCTACCCTGACCATCCGTCGATTCCTCAAGCGTTTATTTTACAAGCAAGACTCCATCATGAATTGAA
>CAZBCR010000176.1:0-2599 GCA_964490565.1 uncultured bacterium | reverse complement strand
ATTATTGCAGATTGTAGTTAATCTTAAATTTTAATCCATCTTTTTCAAGCATCACTGCTGTCGGTGAGATCGCGGTGATGACCATTCCATCTAAATTATCGCCCAAACTGAGGATCTTTCCATTGATAACGATGAACTGGTTGGCTCCATCTTTTTTGGAGTATCCCATCACCTTATATTTACTGGTTAGGTCGACAAGCGAGCTATCTTCTGACGTATAAATCACGTAATTTTTCAATACTCGGACGCCGGAGAGTGCTTTAAATTCTTTAATGAGTGAATCAAATCGGTGGGTATCTTTGCCGTCTACACGGCCTGAGAGGACAACCTCTCCATCGGCCAGCTGGTAAGTCACATTATTAAAGCCTCTTTCCAAAAGCATGCTCTGGACTTGGGTTGTCAGATTGCTTTCGACGACTACTTGGTTTTCCAGGCGGTCGAGATAAGGGAAGTTCATGTTCAGGTAGTCGGAAAGGGCTTGCCCTTGCTCGAGCGTTTGTAAATAACCGCGTACCACAAATTTTCCAGGAGCCGAGGCTGTCAGCGAGATCCCTTGCCAGGCAGGGTTTGTAATGAGGAGCGCATTGAGATTTTCCCAGACATATTCGTCAATCACGACAGTATCTTCGATATTGGTAATAAAGGGGAGGCCATGCAATTGATACATCAGTTCTTGTTTTTCAACAGGAGTCAAGACGTGGCCTGTCAGGAAGAGTTTTTCCGAGCCCTTATTATAGGAGAACTGAATGTCGGGGTACTTCGTGACGATTTCGGCAATCTGATGAGATTCATCCTTAGTATTGACGATGACAGGCTCGCTATTGAAGAGCGAGACCATACTGACAAACATGGCGATAAGGAAGACACCTATTACACCGGCAATAGCCAGGTGTTTTTTAGGAATGACCATCTCGCGCCAATTTTTAAGTGGAACAGTGGATGTTTCAGTTGTGGTTTCTTCTTCGAGCGCAGGTGCTTCAGAAATCAAAGTTTCATGAGTCTGCTGGCGGTCAATGACTAGGAAAGATGTCGTTCCGAGAGAGACTTGGTCCTGGGTATTCAATAGGTGTCTGTCGGTGATCATTTTGCCGCCGACTAAAGTTCCATTGCGGCTTCCCAGGTCTTCAATATAGACCGTATCGTTGTCATCAACGGTAATCCGGGCATGCTGGCGTGAGACGCTCAGGTCTTGGAAAATAATATCGCAGAGCTCGGGGTCTTTCCCGATGACGTAAGCCTTGCCTTTATGCATGTAGAATTCGGCGCCGGCATTAGGTCCTGTGATAACCTTGATCATCCATCTGGCTTCTGGAGAAGAGGAGACGGAAAGCGAGGATAAATCAGTTGAATCTTCCATGAGGGAAGAGGGGGGTGCTTCTTCAGCTTTAGGGAGTTTCTCGCTGAATCTAAAGAAAGTATTGCCGATCTGGATGATATCGCCTTCTCTAAGGAGAACAGGCTCGGAGATGATGAGTCCATTTTGAGTCGCAGGATTAACTGCGCTGAGGTTCTCTAGAATGTAGCCTTCGGCGGTCAGGCGGCAGATCACGTGCCTGCGCGAGACCATAGGATCTTCAAGGACAAGACCCACGACATCGGGATCGCGGCCCATGACCCATTCAGTTCCTTCTTCGAATCGTAAAATGAGCCCGGCGAGCGGACCCTCTTCCCCTATTAAATATCCAGCCATGATTTAACTTTTTTCTGCCTCGGTTTCAAAACGCACAGTTTCTTTTTTCCAATACTCAACGAAATTGGCGAAATCCTCGAGGCTGTCTTTAAACGCTTTATAATTCATCTCATACGGCAAACTCAAAGAGAGTGTCAAGAAACTTTCGTCTTCTTTGAGCCCTAATGTTGCTCCACCGGTCCCTTGACCGAGGAAATTAGCCTTCATGAGCAGCATGAGGAAATCTTCTTTTTTCTTTTTTGGAAGCGGTCCGATATTGGCAGAGAAATAAAACCCTGGATCAAGATCTTTCATTGAAATGTCAAAAGAGCTGATTTTGAGCTGATGGAGTTTATTTTCATCGGCAGGTGGGATAGCTCCCAATCCTAACTCTTCACAAAGCTGCTCTAACAAGGTTTTCAGTATCATCTTTTATGTGTGTTTAGAGGACTCGGATAACCGCGGTTCCTGCCCACTGTTTTATGCACTTAGGAATAAAAATGCAATTTAAAAGAAAATTTGTTAATCAGTTAGAAATGAAAAGTAGACTTCAAAACTTATCAGAATCCTTACAAAATTTCGAAGCCGGCAAGATTTCTTTTCCCGAAATTGCCAAAGAGTTTACTCGTTTATTTGAAGAGTTAAATTCACGAGCAGAAAAGATTTTACCCGATCATAAAGAAGAATTTGCTACTCAGTCGGTTGAGTCGCTCCATCAGCTAATTGCTTTAATCAATCCATATATCGAGGTGGTACCGCTAGGGGAAGAGAATTTACTCTCTTCTTTAGATAATCCTAATTATTTTGATGCCGAAGATTGGAGCAGTGCGACCGAAGCCAGGGAGCTAATCGGAGAAATATCTCGTAAACTTCTTCCCCACCTGGCAACCCTTCCAAAGTTGGATGAGCCCCATGACCCTCTTAAAAAGG
>CAZBCR010000175.1:0-2605 GCA_964490565.1 uncultured bacterium | reverse complement strand
TCTCTTCTGCAAGAACGCCTAAAATCAGACTTTTTCTCAGTGTCATTACCATGTTCAACTCCTGCTTAGCCCCGTGTGGGGGCAAGCGGAATATTATGATCCTAAATTTTTTTTCTCAAGTCTTTTGTGTAAATTTTTCAAAAAAAATCAACAAAGAGATAAAAATTGCTATAACTTGGTATGATCAAAAGATGAGTTTGGAAAATTGCAAAAAAGCCGCCGCTGAAAAAGCCGCTACCTTTATTAAAGACGGCATGATCGTGGGCATCGGCACTGGGAGTACGACCTTTTACTTCATTGAGAAACTCATTAAGCTGTGCAAATCAGGCCTCAATATCCAGGCAGTCGCAAGTTCAGAAAAAACCATGGAGATCGCCCGCAAAGGTGAAATCCCCCTCCTCGACATCAACTCCGTTAAAAGCCTCGACATCTATGTCGATGGCGCTGATGAGATAGATCCTGAAAAAAGAATGATCAAAGGCGGGGGCGGAGCTCTAGTCCGTGAAAAAATCTCTGCCAATATGAGCAAAGAAAGGATCTTCATCGTAGATGAATCCAAACTCGTTCCCAAACTCGGACGTCGGTCCCTTCCAGTTGAAATCATCCCCTTTGGCTCAGCAGCGACCATCCATCAGCTGGAGCGCCTCGGCTATAAAGGCACGCTCCGTCTGAAAAACAACGCACCTTATATTACAGACAATCATAACCTTATCTATGATGTCCACCTCTCTGACAATATCAAACCTGAGATGGTCCATCAGCAGATCACCGCTGTTCCCGGGGTAGTCGACACCGGATTTTTCTTCAACTTGGCTGGCCGCGTGATTATCGGCTTCCTCGACGGCAAAGTCGTGGTACAATAAAGTTGGGTTGTCTTAAAAGACAGCTTCTTTTTATCATGTCTTAGGAGAAAAATATGAAAAACACATTCTGCTGCATTTCGATCCTAGCGCTTTTAGCCGGCTGCGGAACGCACTACCATAGCCAAAATATGTTTGGGAATGGCTTTTCAGAAACACAAACTAGCCCTGACTCCTTCATTGTCACTTTTCAAGGCAATGGCTACTCCAAATCGAGTCAAATGATGCAATATGCCGTTCGGCGCGCTTCTGAGCTATGCATACAAAGCGGCTATAAATATTTTAAGATTGTCAATACCCTCGACACATCCAATTACAGCGGCTCCAACGGTTCAGTTTCTAAAGCCCCTGCTTTTAGCCTACGGATTAAATGCACTACTGAGAAAACAGGTGATGCCGACGAAGTCGATGCTGAATTCTTTTTAACGAATAAGCTCTAGATTTATGATCTCCTTATAACTTTAACCATAACCTTATCTACGATGTACATCTCGTCGATACCGGATATTTCTTCAACTTAGCAGATCTTGTGATCTTCTTCTTCCTTGATAGTAGCTTTGTCATTCAATAATATCTTAACCTCGCGAGGCTTGAATACATACACCATTGGCTTGCCCCTTGGAACCTGCGCCAGCATATTACTTACCATTTTCTTAAAGCTAACGGCGGAGGGATTTTTGGGATTAAAACAGAATGTCTGGACAATTTGTGGACGAAAATCCAAGAGAACACAAGACATATCGTTGCCAAGATCTAAATCAGCAGGCCTGTCATGAACAAATTCACAAGGAACATCCCACGGCCAAATGGGCATCATTTTTACATGAACTATGCTGCGGCCATCAGCCAACTGATCATATATATTACCTAACATCATTGGATCAATCGCCGTAATATTGGATTGAATTTTATTCACATCATCCAAACAAACTCTAACCACGTGCATAGTTGTATTAAGCCAGGCAAAAAAACATGCAGACGTGCTGCTAGGATTAGTTGTGACAAGTAGAACCTTCCCATTTTGCTGAGTCACAACAAAGATACTGCTGTTGTAGCTTTCATCTACCAGTGCTGCGCATTCAGCAACTTTTTTTCCAGCTATAAGACAATCTAAAGAGGGCCTGATGGCTTCATTGACACCACCCACGCACGGCATCGAATCACCAGGCACTTCAAGAAGTGATGCAGAAGCTTGTCGGGTTGCATATGTAAAAAGAGCAATTTTAAGTGCTGTTTTCAGCACTTCCTCGCCTTCGATCTGATTGATGAATTTTTGACCACCGTAGATCGTATGTAAAAGTGTCCAAGCTAGTGTCACATATCGATTATTTATAGACAGAACTAAGAGGCATTCGGCCCAGCGAAAATTGTCTGGGGACAGCTCGATCACCTCACGGTAAATTCGTTTTGCGATACCCTGGAAAATATTTTGAACCTTGGATACAGGGCTGAACGATTTCAGATATCCAATCGAATCGCTTAGAAATCCACACGATCGCGTAACTGCCCAGCTCATCCAATTTTCTCCATTTGATTAAACGATCAGCACAGATCGGCAAAAAATGTAAATCCGCTGATACTAAAACGCAAGGCATCCTTTTTCTGAGCTTGAGAAGTTTCAGTCGATTCCTTGACAAAGAACTTGTAAAAAAATAATTTGTCAGCCAATTAGGGAATTAGATGAGCCAACTAATTCCCCTATCGTTCAACAAGATCATGCAGTCCCGGGCCTATACGGTCATTAT
>CAZBCR010000174.1:0-2625 GCA_964490565.1 uncultured bacterium | reverse complement strand
TGATGGCGTCTTCAAAAGAAATGGTCATGCTCATTTTTTTGCTGGCGCCTTGTTGAACGGAGTTGTGCTGTTCTTGTTCCTGGCCGAAGATCGAGTCAAAAATAGAATCTCCGCCACCGCCACCACCGCCAAAAGCTCCCATGAAGGTACGGAGCGCTTCTTCCATAGAGGAGAATCCGCCCATGCCACCCATTCCGCCGGGGCCTGCTCCGCCCATGCCGCCTTTTAGGGCATCAGCACCGTATTGGTCGTAGATTTGACGTTTTTTGTCGTCGCTGAGGACTTCGTAGGCTTCAGAAATTTCTTTGAATTTTTTTTCAGCAGATGCATCGCCGGGATTTTTGTCAGGATGATATTTGAGGGCGTTTTTGCGATAAGCTTTTTTGATTTCGTCGGCGGTAGCGCCTTTGGTGATGCCAAGAGTGTTATAATAGTCGGACATAAAATCTCTTTTGTTTTAGGCAAGCGTAGCGCAAAAAGGAGTTTTTTAGCAATCCCTAAACAGGAGTGCTAAAAAAATCTATTTGCATACAGTTCTGCAATAAATGATTTAATTAGATATTAAAGCGAAAAGCTTAATATCTATTAAAAGATTTTATTTTTTTGTATTTTAAAGCAGCTTTGGCTTTAGCACGACTTTTGACAGACGGCTTATCATAAAAGCGATGGGCTTTCGCAGCTTTTAAGATGCCTTCTTTATCAATTTTCTTTTTAAGGGCGCGAAGAGCTTTGTCTATCGGCTCACCGGGACGGACCTTTACGCTAGTCATTCAGGAATTCACTCCTTTAAATTAGAATATCCTTAGAATCTTACGGTGTAGAGGAAATATAGACAAGTTCTATTTGGGCAGATCCTTCTCCAGCGAGGTATTTTTCGTAAGAAAGTGCTGCAATTGCCTCTAAATCGGGAAGAAGTGTCGAAGAAAAAGAGATGAGGGGAATATTCCAGGCATAGCTTAAACTTAAAGCAACGATACCGCCGACCCTAGATCCGGTGAAACTGCCTGGGCCTGTGCCGATTGCAATAAAGTTTGGAGTGGAAGCTTGCAAAATGGATTGGATTGATGGTAAAAGAAATTTTGAAAGCTGGCGACTCTCAGAAATGATAATTTTAGTCTGGAGCGTGCCGTTTTCAGCAAGACCGATAAAAGCTTGAGAGCCAGTTGTATCAATAATTAGCGCAATCATGGGTTATTATTATACCTTTCATTGCGATATTTTTGTAGAGCTGGTAAATTTTTAAGATTAAACATTGAGGAATAATGCATCAATTTATGGAAGACGAAAATGTTTTCACTGAAGAAGAAGAAGCCGTTGTCGATGCTGTCAAAGAATCTTTACAAGGTAAGAAGGAGGAGCAGCCTTCTCCGAGCGGCCCTGACCAAGTTTTCATTATTCCCTTAACGCGCCGTCCGTTCTTTCCTGGGATGGCCGCGCCTGTTGTCATTGAGCCAGGCCCTTTCTATGAAGTTTTGAAGATCGTGGCGAAGACCGAACATAAGTGCATGGGGCTCTTTCTCACGAAGAAAGAAGATGCCAACGTTTATAAGGTCGGATTCGATGATCTCTATAAGGTCGGCGTGCTCGCAAGAATCTTACGCATTATTCCGATGGAGCAGGGCGGAGCGCAAGTTGTCCTCAACATGGAAAAGAGAATTTCCATCACGAAGCCGGTTAAGTCTGCAAAGTATCTCCGCACTGGAGTCAAATATTTTGAAGACGGCGGAGGCAAGCTCACGAAGGAGCTGAAGGCGTATTCGATCAGCATCATCACGACGATCAAAGAACTTCTTAAACTCAATCCTCTGTTTAAGGAAGAGCTTCAGATCTTCTTGTCTCATTCTGATTTCACAGAGCCAGGAAAACTTGCGGACTTTGCGGTTGCGTTAACAACTGCGGGTCGTGAAGAGTTGCAAGAGGTTTTAGAAACGTTTGATCTCCATACACGTATTGACAAAGCTCTGATGCTACTCAAAAAAGAACTCGATTTGAGCAAGCTGCAAAATACAATCACGCAGAAGATGGAATCGACTATCTCTAAAACACAGCGTGATTTCTTTTTACGAGAGCAGCTCAAGACGATCAAAAAAGAGCTTGGGTTAGAAAAAGAAGACAAATCGATCGACTTAGAGAAGTTTGAAACGCGTCTGAAAAAAAGACAAGTGCCTGACGATGTCATGACGGTGATCCGTGAAGAGATGGATAAACTTTCTGTTTTGGAAGTTCAATCTGCCGAGTATGCGGTCTGCCGTAACTACCTCGATTGGTTAACGATTCTTCCTTGGGGCATCTATAGTGAAGAATCGCATGATTTAGGAAAGGCCAAGAAGATTCTTGAAGAAGATCATTATGGTCTGGAAGACATCAAAGAGCGGATTTTAGAATTTATCAGCGTGGGGAAACTCTCCGGTGGAGTCAAAGGAAGCATCATTTGCTTAGTCGGACCTCCAGGAGTGGGTAAGACCAGTATTGGTAAAAGTATAGCTCGAGCGCTCAATCGTCAATTCTACCGGTTTTCTGTCGGCGGGATGCGCGATGAAGCTGAGATCAAAGGACACCGCCGCACATATATAGGTGCGATGCCGGGTAAAATGATCCAGGCGCTGAAGTTCACGCAGACGATGA
>CAZBCR010000173.1:0-2634 GCA_964490565.1 uncultured bacterium | reverse complement strand
CACGGACTTTCATCCGTTCTTTAGAATTAGGAGGGATTCCTCTGAGCTTCCAATAAGTTCCTGAGGGCATGATCACAAACTGCGCAGGGTGTCTTTCTCCACCCATATCGAAAAAGACATCGATCCACGGCATCGACTTTTCAAAGAAGAGGACGTTGCCTCCTGCTTTCATGGCTTGAGAGACCATTTCACGGCATTGTTCGACATAATGATATCTGGCTAGAAGTCTTTTAATGTGGCCCTGAGCAAAATCGACCGCTTCAAAAAAGGCCCTTGTCATTTCTTCGGCTTCGACTTCGTAGTCGGGAGGAACAAAATTAGAAATGACCTGAGAAAACGTACAAACACCCGGCTCTAGCGTGACTCTTCCGTTATCGTGGGCATCGACGCCCCAGATAAATGACCGGTTCATAAAATCGTAAAGTTTTTCATCGATCAGTGCCTGATCTTTAAGATAAAGCAAGACCATCCCAGCGCTGGCCAGCTCGCCCTGATAACCGACTTGATGATGATCGAATCGCTTAGCTTCCGGCTCATAAATACCGCCGACATCACAGACGTATTCGCACGTATCGATAACAGAAAGATCTCGTGTCCGGGTGATTTTATCCCGTTCAACGAGATCAAAAGCAAGAAGCAAAGCGCACGACGTGACTTCATCAGCGTGAAAGCTTCCGTCATGTGTTCCAAGAGATCTAGATTTCATAATCAAGCGAGTATATCATAAAACCCAATAGATTTGACAAGTTGAGCTTTCTTGTCTAGGATGCATCTCATGGAGAGTTATCTTTTTTCAGACCACTTTGACCTTGTCACCCCCGATGGCAAGATCACGACTATTCAAAATATTTCTCCCACAAGATCCGTTGCTGAAGTCGTGATCGAAAATATCTCTCCTGCCTTTGTCGGTTTTAAAATCGATCACAAGCTAGTGATATTTAATTTTAAAAGCACCCTCGCTCAGCTCGGCCTCAACGCCACCCCCCAAAACATCGAGCTGGATGGCAACTCCCATGTCGCTCGCATCACGCTTCAACTCGACGCCATCGGACCGATTGCTAAATTAATGCTTCCCCTCATTACTCCTGGAGCTTTCATCGGAAAACTCTTTGCCGCAGACGACCGCAGGCGTGTCCGCGATCCTGAATACCTCTCTAGGATGTTTGGTCGCGCGGATAGAAACGGCTCTCCCCTGCTTTCTTTAGGAGGCCTCCAAGGCGGCGATGAACTAATTTTAGAAAAAATCGAAGGCAGAACGGTTGCTTATTTAAGCCTGCTCGATGGGGCTGTCTTCTATGATGAGAGTACGCCAGGATTTCTTCCCATTTTGGCTAAAGCTCTCCATGATCCCCATGTCAAGACACGATCTCTTCTTCAACTCCAGCAAATCTGGAAACCCGGTGCATCCCGCGTGGTTAAAAAAGATGAGATCATGCTTGTGAGAACCCTTCCTCTTCACATCCGTACGGTCTTTGCCCGCGTGGTGGAAGAGCTTCTCCCTGAAGGCGTCCATCATACTTCAGCTTCCGTCCTTCAACCCGATACTAAAGCCTCAGGTAATATCTATGAACTCTACGGTGAGTCGAAAAAAGAACTGAGTGATATTCCTCTAGAATTCTACACCCTAGAGCCGCACCGCGAGCACGTCTTCTTTGCTGATCGTGACCAGCTCCAAAGCTGTCTAGAAAACCCTGAAGTTGTCTTCCAGGCTTTTGATACAGCTCCCGCTCCCCTTCATCATTTAGCTGCTGTATTCGTTGTCAAAGGCGAGCAGCTTTTGAAACTTCAACCCTCCGATTGGATCTCCAGAGAACCCCGGATGAGCGAGTTTCCTGGGATTGTCAATCCCGACCGTCAAGCTGCGGCCGTAGAAAAATACATCCATCAACAACCGTCTTATCCTTTCTTAAGAGCCATCGAAGACGGCCTGATCACCAGTGAAGGGATCTTGCTGACACGGTATTTTCCCTCCCCTCTTTTGAAACAGATGTTACTCAGCGATCAGATCCACCGAAATCTTAAAGGCATCTACTTTAAGTATCCCTCAAGGACCTACGGAGATTATTTTTCGCATGAAGACCGCTCAGTCCTTCTAGATCTGGCTAAATTTGGAATTCCGACCTACTGGGTCGATCAAGCCAGCCGCAAGATCCTGCAGTACTTTCCTAAGCCTCACAAAGATTCCGGGATGTTTGTTCCGAAAGAATCGATCGATACCTTTTTAAAATCGACTCTCTTTGGCATCTATGGCTCTAATCTCTCCGAAGGCTCTTTTGAAAAAGAACTCACCGAGCTGTTACAAGGTCTTGTTCAGCTCTCTCAAGAGATGAACCATCCTCTTTTGAACAAAGAGACTCCAATTGCTTTAGTGACTGGAGGAGGACCTGGCAGCATGGGGTTGGGCAACCGCGTAGCTAAAACCCTTGGCATCCTTTCTTGTGCTAACATCATGGACTTCCGGGGAGAAAAAGGCGCCGTTGTCAATGAACAAAAACAAAATCCCTTCATCGATGCGAAGATGACCTATCGGTTGGATAAGCTTGTTGAAAGACAAGCCGAGTTCAATCTTGACTTCCCGATCTTTCTCATGGGCGGTATCGGGACTGATTTTGAATACTGCTTAGAAGAAGTCCG
>CAZBCR010000172.1:0-2649 GCA_964490565.1 uncultured bacterium | reverse complement strand
ATCGCTCCAGGCGGACCTCACGTCCGTGTCGATAGCGCTTGCTATGCTGGATACCGGATCCCTCCGAACTACGATTCGATGGTCGCTAAGCTCATCGTCCGTGGAAAAGACCGGAAAGAAGCGATTGCGATCGCAAAAAGAGCTTTAAGGGAGTTCCATATTGGTGGCGTCCACACGACGATTCCTTTCCACCTCTATATGCTGAATGACCCTCGCTTTTTGAAAAACGAATATAACATCACTTACATCGATCAGCTGATTGCCGATGGATGTAATTTTACAGAAAAAAAAGAATAATCTAGGAAGTCTTAGTGTTTAAGAAGTTTCTTTTAGGCTTTTTGTTTTTAGGACAACTCATGGCAACCACAACACAAGATTTTAAACTTCTCATTTCTAAAGAACAAATCGACAGCCGCGTTAAAGAAATCGCCGCAGAGATCAACCAAGAATATCAGGGAAAAGAAATCATTCTTATCATGATATTGAAAAGCGCTGTCTGTATCACTGCTGATCTCATGCGTGAAGTCACTGTTCCTTGCGTGTTAGAATGTGTTAAAGCTTCAAGCTATAGAAGCGGTATAGTCAGCGGCGAGCTTACGCTCAGAGGAATAGAAGACCTTTCTTTGAAAGACAAGCATGTCATCCTCATCGATGACATCTTCGACACGGGGAAAACCATGACGGCGATTAAAGAAAAGCTCCTTCTTCAAGAGCCTGCCAGTTTAAAAACCCTCGTGCTGCTCTTGAAAAACAGACCACGTACCATCACTGCTGTTCCTGATTACGTTCTTTTTACTGTCGAAGATAAATTTGTTGTCGGTTATGGACTTGATCACAACGAGTTTTATAGGAACCTGCCAGGAGTCTACGCTAAATGAAAGGAATCATTCTCGCAGGTGGAAGAGGCACGCGTCTCTATCCCGTTACATTAGGCACCTGCAAACAACTCCTTCCTGTCTTTGACAAACCTCTTATTTATTATCCATTAGCAGTGCTGATGCAAGCCGGCATCCGGGAAGTTTTAATCGTCACAACACCTGAAGATCTTTCTCGTTTTCAAGCTCTTTTCAAAGACGGCTCCCATCTTGGAATGTCCATCAGCTATGCTGCTCAATCTGAGCCCAAAGGAATCGCTGAAGCTTTTGTTATCGGCGCTGATTTCATCGGAAAAGACTCGGTCTGTCTGATTTTGGGAGACAATATTTTCTACGGCCATAACATCGCAGAAGTTGTCCGTCCTTGCACAGAGTTGAAAGAAGGCGGCATCGTCTTTGGTTATGAAGTCAACGATCCTCAAAGATACGGCGTGATTGCTTTTGATGATGACGGCCGCATTAAAGACATCATCGAAAAACCTAAAGATCCTCCGTCTTCCTACGCTGTGACCGGTCTCTACTTCTATGACAACAGTGTGATCGACATCGCAAAGGGCCTAAAACCCTCCAAACGGGGAGAATACGAGATCACCGATGTCAATGTAGCCTACCTTCAGAAAAGACAGCTCAAAGTCCGTTTGCTCGATCGAGGCTTTGCCTGGCTCGACACCGGAACTCATGATGCTCTTCAAAAAGCATCCAGCTATGTCCAAACGATCCAAGAGCGGCAAGGCATTAAGATTGCCTGTCTCGAAGAGATAGCGTATCAACAAGGGTTTATTTCTTTTGAACAGCTCGAAAGACTGGCTCAAGAGGCCTCCGTCAGTGAGTATGGCCACTATCTGCAGAAGCTCTGCATGAAGAGCGCCTTTAGTCTCTAAAATCATTATTTAAGTCATATCGCTTTTTTTCATAAAATTATTTTAATGTTTAATTGTTAGTTAGTCTTTTGTTTAATTTAAATTAATTGCTGTTATTAAGTTTTAACATCTTTTTAATTATAATATTTCACTATGGCAAATAAAGTTGGAATTAAACAATGCACGCCTGAAACTTCACCGAGCTTTATCATTAATCGGAAGGCAAAATTAACTGAAAATAGAGCGCGTACTCCTGCCCCTGAGGATCAAAAGCATGCTCGCATCGGTAGTGCAACGAATTTACACCCCTTGCATGAAGCCGACCTCCTAAATCAAAAGCCAGCTCAAGTGGCACTTGCCGTTAAGGCAGAAGCTGTCCGTACATATGTCGAGGGAAAGACGATCCTTGGAACAGGTGCGCATGCGTCCGTTTTGATGGGGGTCGACGGAGTGAGTGGATCGCCCGTTGCTATAAAAAAACGGTTGCGTATGAAAGAAGCAATCCATGCTCAATGTGAAAGCGCTATGTTAAAAGTCGTACAAGGAATTCCTCATTGTCTCTCTCTACGTGCGTCTTGGGATGTTCCTGCAAACGAAGAACATATTATTGTGACCGATTACGTCGACGTACAGGATCTTTACAAGAGCCATTTAGCTCCTAACGCACCCAGCGGGCTTTTAAGCTTGGATCATATTATTTCGATAGGCAAGCAGTCTCTAGAAGCTTTAGCCCAGCTTCGTTTGATAGGAGTTATCCATGCAGATCTTAAACCAGAAAATATGGCTTATTCTCTTCTAACCCGTCGCCTGACCATTTTAGATTGGGGATGCGGTATTCAAGTCAAACAGCCTGTCTATTTAAATGGCATCATGCAAACGTGCTTCTATCGCGCTCCTGAAGTCATTCTGGGAGG
>CAZBCR010000171.1:0-2734 GCA_964490565.1 uncultured bacterium | reverse complement strand
GGATTTACAGGGAATGTTTTTCTAAAGACTGCGGAAGGCATTGCTGCTTTTATCTTGGAACAACTTGAAAAGAGCTCTCGTGAAGGCTCTTTTTCTCACCTGACGCATGAACTTGCCGCCTTGCGCTCTCGGATGCATTATGCGGAATATCCAGGCGCTATCTTATGCGGTGTGAATGGAGTGGTGGTGAAATGTCATGGAGATTCCTCTCCTGAAACGTTTATCCATGGAATCAAAGGCGCTCTACGCCTCGTCGAACATGGCTTCTTAGAAAAGATCAAAACTCAATTAAGCACATGATGAAATTCCTCTTATTACTCCTCTTTTCCTGCTCGTTATTTGGAGATCCAGCACGTCATGAAATCGTCTCCGATGAAACTCTTATATATTATCTCGAAGTTCCATCCGAAGGCACATATCCCCTCATAATCGCCGTAGAAGGTTCTTATGTGGATGAAGTTGGTCCTCAAAGTGTTCTTCGGCTGCAGAATAAACTATCCGATGTGTTTGTGAATGCAGGTTTTGCCCTTCTCACAATGGAGCGTCGGGGAATTGACGGAACAAAAGTTGATCCCGCCAGCTTTCACCTTTTTAACACCCCTTCTCAACGCCTGAAAGATCATCTTCAACTCGTAAACCATCTTCGGGAGAACCCTCCGCCCAATTGGAATGGTAAACTTGTTATCCTGGGAGGTAGCGAAGGAGGACCTATTACGATTAAGCTCTCTCATCAAGTCAATCCCTCGGCATGCGTTGTGCTTGTAGGATGCGATGACCTGACATTCAAAGAGTATATTTGGACTACGATCCAGACACTAAATACAGATCCTGATGCTGAACTCCCCTCAGATCGTGCAGCCTATGAGGCCCAAGTCGAAATAATGAAAAACGACCCCGATCCTCAAAAAATATGGTTTGGTCAAACTTATCTCTATTGGAGCGATGCCCTTGATCAATCCTCCTATCACGAATTTTTGGATCTGAAGTGCCCAGCCTTTGTTGTGACAGGCAGCAAAGACATCGAATGTGCTGCTACAGACCGGCTAATCGAAAAAGCTCGTCAAAAAAATCAAAATGTCACCTATCTGCGTGTGGAAGGAATGGAGCATAATGCGCTCGATCCGAAGTGGAATGTTTTAGAGCACATCCAAAACTTCCTCCGAGACAACACTCTATGAATCTGAGCTGCCATCTTATGCGGTGTGAATGGAGTGGTGGTGAAATGTCATGGAGATTCCTCTCCTGAAACGTTTATCCATGGAATCAAAGGCGCTTTACGCCTTGTCGAACATGGCTTCTTAGAAAAGATCAAAAACCAGCTTAGCTAAATCTCCTATCTTCCTAGTAAAAAAGGATCCCGAAAAGGGATCCTTTGAAGAGAAAATGACTATTGCATCCTTCTATAACGAGGATTTTCTTGGGGAGTGATATCGCAGTTGACATAACGAGAAAAGTCCTCTTTGGACTGAGCCTTCACTGGTTCCAAGGGTCTCAGAAGAGAGTCGTCAGCTTTCTGCTCTTGTTTTACTTCTTGTTTTACCCCCTGTTTTATTTCTGGGGCATTAAATGCTTCCATCAGATCTTGATTGATCATACGTCCCACGCTTCTGCATCCTAGGCCAATAAGGCTAAGCTGCGCAAAGAGATAAGTCAGACGGGGCAGGTAACGGATGTTGCCAATCATGTTTACGACTGTCTTTTTAGGATAGGCAAGCAACTTCAGAGTAAACATCGCTACTTTTGTTGAAACCAGACCCACTACAATAGGATTATCCTTGTAAGTAGGGAGTTTTTTCGGAAGGTCAACAGAAGGATATAGGATCCAGTTCCCGAGTTCTTCCAATACATTTGGTTTATACTTAATACCTGCAACTTCTCCAGCATCCCTCGAAAAGACCAATTTGGCATATCTTTGTTTAGGAGCAGGTATTTTATCCCAGATTTGACGAGCTTGCTTTTGAACTTTCTCTTGATAAAGAGGCAATTTTTCTCTCGCAATAGTTCTCAGATCGCAAGCTTTCTGTTTTATGTCGGCTAATGCATCTTTCGCAGTCTGCTGGTAGGCAGGCATTTGTGCTTTAACAACATTCGCACGTTCACTAGCTGCTTGTTTTGCATCAGCAAAGCTTGTTCTCACACTAGTTCTCAGATCGCAAGCTTTCTGTTTTATGTTAACTAATGCCTCTTTCGCAGTCTGCTGGTAGGCAGGCATTTTTGCTTTAACAACATTCGCGCGTTCACTAACTGCCTGTTTTGCGATGGCAAAGTTTGTTCTAACAAAATTGCTTACACGATTGTCGAATTCCATTCCTGCTGTAGTAAATATTTCACTTTGCGCGTAATGCGGACACTGAAAACTGGTTTTTTGTTGTGAAGGCGAACTTGAGTTAATTGACATAGAACCCCATTGTTAATACAAATGATTATACATTTTATTAAATTATAAATAAATACTAACTATTTTATTTATATATTTAAATATATAATACATGTAAAACGTAATAATTATTTTTAGAATACCTGAGAAAACTTCAAGGCTGGTATTTAAGGGCAAACCGTTGTAAAATGCAATTTCGTATCAGGCACTGGTAGGGGTCGCTTGGCCTGTTAAAATTGGGGACAATTTTGACAAACCAACGGATCTTTATCCAAAGAGTTAAAAATATGAACGAAGAAATTCTTATCAATGTTGAATCTAAAGAGACCCGGTGTGCCTTCCTAAGAAATGGCGTTT
>CAZBCR010000170.1:0-2758 GCA_964490565.1 uncultured bacterium | reverse complement strand
GGCAATACCCAATCCGAGTGGGTCTCCTGGAAAAACCCCAAGACAGATCTTGAAGGCGCCTGGCTTAAAAGTTATGAAGTGGTTGTTCAAGATATCAAAGGGAAAGAACTCTCCCGGGAATATCTCTATGGAGATCTCGTAGGGCTTAGAGCTGAAGTGCTGACCATCCACTGGCCTTTTCACTTACTGGGATTTTCAAACCTCTGCCATCTAGAGACCCTTTATAATGGCTATAGAACCCCTAGCCGGCACAATCTCTTCCCTCACCTTGCTTCGGCTCTTCCCTTCTCATTTCCTGCCCTCAAAGGCCTTTGGACAAAGCTCTACCACGGCCAGTGGCAAATCCCCGGCGTTAAAAGTGCGACTTTAGAGTCGACCTATCTACCTTTGATCACGGCGGATCTTGAGCCGAATCAAAACTCTTATTGGCTTGTAGTGGGAAGTTCAGGACTGACCAGCATCGCTGCTGATGAATAGCCTTTTGTCTACCACTCTCGACTTGGACCCCATTCAAGTTTAATCCCTCTATCTAGGAAGAATTTTTCTAAATCCTGGTGTTCACCAGTTTTCCAGCGGCTATGATCACGAAAATTTATATAGAGTCTCTTGAGTTTTTTAAGGCAAGCAAGAGCTTTTATTAATTCGGTGGAAAGAGATAGATCAACTCGACCGCAATCTAAATCTGTAATTTCAGCTAATAACGGGCTTAAAGCGGGATCTTTAATGCGATCGAGGGAAATACCAAGTTTCTTCAGAACAATGCCTTGCTCTGCAAATTGCTGAAGATTGATCTGGTTAATAAAAATTAGCATTGGGAGGGTATTAAACTTTTTTAAACCTTGGACTAATCCTTTCATCTCATGATAGAATTCCAATTTTTCCAAGGTGCTTATAGCAGCAAGAGCTTCCCAATTTTCCACCGATGGCTCAAGCTCATGATGACTTAAAGTGACCCGCTCCAAACTTGGACACCGCTGAAGAGCAAGAGTCAGCTTTTCCGAGTCTTTAATGCTAAAACTTAATCTCCGTACTTGACTTCCACGGAGCGACAAAAGAATATCAATTTTGTTATTATTGGCGGAATAACTTACGTCATAAAAGTACAGATCTTCCCAGGAGGCGTCGGTTCCAACTTGGGCCACTAATCGCGCTAGGCAAGATTGGTCATTGCTGCATCGATCTTTCAGACAGAGCTTCTTCCACATATCGTTTCTGACTGCTGCACCTTCTTCTGTTTTAAAATACTCCTCATTATCTCTCAGCAGTCCGATGAGCATAAGAGGTTCATTTACTTTCTCTACAATTTGTCGCAAAAACTCTCTGGGAACATGGTTCAACGCAAAAGATTCCTTGGACGCCTCCCAGGAAGCCACATCTCTAGTCGCTTCTACATATCCAGCTTGAAGTTGTTTACATACCCCTTCAACCAGCTCAGAGGCAAAACGATCGGCTAGTGTTTTCAATTGATTGTCGCAAGCAACTTTGTAAGCCAAGGGCAAGTCTTTAAAAGGAACAACAATGGTAGACGGAATTGGCCCCTCGGAAGCACCTTTGAGCGCGGCTTCCGCTGCAGCCCATTGTGATAATTTTTCTTCAAGGGCTGGATTATCTCCCTCTTTTGCAATTTTAAACCTGACCCAGAACAAGAGCTCTGGAGCAGTTAGGCTGCTGGGCTGAGGAGACAATTCCGGAAGTGCCCTAGCTGGTGGTAAGGCAGATGATTGGACCACTCTTTTTTTTGCAGCCTCTTGTAATTTCGTTTCGGCTGCCTGGACTTGTTGAAGTAAGGCTTGGTTATCTTTAGTTAACTGCTGTTTTAGCTCTTGTTGTTTTTGTACTTCTGCATCAACGCGGGCTTTTGCATCTTTATCCGGAATTTGACCTTCTAAAGTCGTACACTTACCTTCTAAATCTCTTTTCACCTTATCATGCGCCGCCAACGTCTGTGTTTGAGTCACCAACGTCCGGAAGAGCCATGCCGACAAGAACGCTGCAGCCCCAAGAATAGGAACGGCTGTTACAGATTTAAGACTAGAAGTGAGGACTAAAGCCCCTACCGCCGTTACGAAGGGGGTCGCCGATTGCAGTGCCACCGATGTTTTATTTTCTAGGCACAAATAGCTTTGAATCAGTGTCATGTCGATACTCCGTTAAAAATTTTGAAAAGAGAATAACTTAACCCTTCAAAATTTGTAACGTGAAAAGAACCGTGTAGAGATTAGAGTCGAATTATCTAATCTTGAACAGAATGAAAATGTCTTGTTGTGGGAAGTTCAGGACTGATCAGCATCGCTGCTGATCAGTGACTACATCAATAGACCGACGATATAGACGCCGATGACTCCAATCGCTACTCCTGTAATGGGAGATTCAGCGATTTGACGAACATACTTATTTGCAAAAAATTTAGGAGCCTCAACTACAGGCTGCTCAGGTGAAACTCTTATATTTGCTTTCTGTCCCTTGCCTGGAGATCGCTCAGGTTCTAACATATTAGAATAGTCAGCAGCAAATTGAGAAATGTCAATAGCAAGCTCTAAATGCCCTCTTTTTACAGCCTCACCAGTCGCTGAATGCAGGAAAGAAGATGAAATGGGGTATTTTAACAAGAGGGCTTCTACCTTAGCTCTATTGCCATCTCTCGCAGCCTCAATTAATTCCCAGTTTGGATTTTCCACTTTGGCTTCTTGCTCGACAAATGGAATAGGTGAAGAGCCTTGAACTCCGCCTTCTGCGCCCATATTTGGAAATGACATAT
>CAZBCR010000169.1:0-2772 GCA_964490565.1 uncultured bacterium | reverse complement strand
AAATCAATAAATCCTTTAAGGGCAGTCCCCTCTGTGGGGAAAAGAAATTCTAATTCCGGCATCACACGGGATCTATCGAGATCGTTTAGGCAAAATCCATCGAGTGGAAGTGTTAAAACTTTTTCGATCATGGTTTCGATGACAGCTCCATAACTTTCAAGATGAGAGCCTTTGATCTCTTGAGTAATCAGGTCGGGCAGCGAAATCGATTGATCAAAAAACCGCTCTAAAATGCGGTGAATGATGATCCCCGTCTCTGCACTCGAAGGTAACGACTGATCTTGGACCGATTTTCTTTCTCCTGAGGTTTGTGCAAGCGATGTGAAGGATTGAAGGAAAAACGGTTTGAAAAACTGCCGGTTTGAAAACGGAGGCACCAACGGGGCGGAAGTTGACTGTTCATAGGGGGCCAGATTGAACTGAATTTGATTCAGGTAAACATGGGTGAACGACTCAAGCTCAGGAGATGCTCTTTGTAAAAAGAGTTCAACAGGTGAAGCTTCTCCAAGGTTAACTGTTTTACCGCTAAGTTCACGGGCAACAGGAATGTAAAGCCGTGTTTTTGCACGTGTTAAAGCCACATAAAACTGGCGCATTTTTTCAGCATCAAGCTCTTTCAATTCTTCTTCTGGTTTTTCATCTGCAGGAGTGCGAGAAGCAAGCCCTAGAGCAAACACAGTTTCAAACTCAAACCCTTTACTCGCATGGACGGTCATGATTTGGACTCCATGCGGATGGGCAGAAATTCTTTCATCGACTTCTTCGATCTTTAACAGCTGGAGAGATTTACTCATTTGATGCGGATCGCGGATGTAGAGAATTTTTTCGACGATCTGCATCAGATCATCGTATAAAACTTCGGTTGAACACAGTGTTTGGAAGACGGCGACTTTCCAAAGCTTTGTTTGTAGAAACTGAGCTAAAAAAGCTGAAAATCCACTCTCTAGCCAGACAGAAGAGAGTTCTGCAAAGACAGCTTTAGCTTGAAAAACAGCTTCATCTGTGAGCTCTTCAATAGGAAGCCTGACAAACGGGCCCAGCAAAACTTTCTTCACGGATGAAAGAGGATCAGCGCCATGGCAAGCTTCAATGAGTTCTAAAAGAAGATCGACCATGATCGAATCTCCCAGACTGGCTCCGCGGGAAATGACACAAGGGATTTGGCATTTTCCTAAGGAGTTTTTTACACGGAGAGCTTGATAGCGGTCTTTGACTAGGATGGCAATTTCACTAGGCATTAACTTGTGCCGGTGGATCTCGTGAATAATATAGGAGAAGAACTGCTGTTCAACATCGGGTGTCGGCCAGCGTCTAGCCATTCCAAGCTCACCTTCTGCAATCATAAAGCAAAGCTCGCCAGCGCCTTGCTTAGCGGCTTTGGAAGGAGGAACTGAAAGTTGGAGTCCGAGTTTGGGAAGATCCATCCAAGGTTTTCCACAGAAAAGCTTGTTCAGTCCATCTAAAAGTCCCTGCGTCGATCGATAATTGGTCGTTAGCGCTGCCTTCTGCTCGATGTTAAATCCTTTGGCAGCATCTAAGAAGGTGTAGATATCAGCGCTTCTAAAAGCATAAATCGATTGTTTGGGATCGCCGACAAGATAGACTGATTTTGTGGGGTCGGTGAAAAAGAGCGTTTCAAAAATGTTCCACTGAACAGGATCTGTATCTTGAAATTCGTCGACAATCACGGCCTGATATTTTTTTCGGATCTGCTCGACAAAAGATTTCTCAGTCAGTTTTTCTTGAACCATTTTTAAAAGATCATCAGGTGAAACTTTTTCTAGGAGACGGGAGAGTTTTTTTCTCTCTATGTGCCAAGCATGGCTTAACGTTTGAAATATGTGACGAGGATTTCTTGCGCTCTCTAAAGAAGGCAGCACTGCTTTTCTCAAATTTTCTAAAGGAGCATGTCCTGTGAATTTTGTGCGTGCTTTGAGATTGCTAGGTTCTATCCCTTCTAAAAAGAGATCTTCTTCTGAGATTAATCGATCCCATTCTTCTGGAAGTATCTGGCCTCTTTGTAGGGCTTGGTCGAGAAGAGTCGCTTGTTTATCAAACTCTGGCGAGGTCATTCCTTTATAGTGAGGCCGTGCAACATCAAAGGCTTCGGCAACTGAAAAGGAAACAAGGCTAGAAAGATTTTTATTAGCCTGGCTCAAGAGTTCAGAGGAAGATAAAACATGAGCTTCGCTTTCAGAAGAGGATAAAAGCTTATCGACGAGTTTATCGATGTCGCTGCGGACAGAGCCGAGGAGTCGTTTTAACTGCGCAGGGAAAAGCACATCGTTTGCGCGCAAAAACTCTAAGACAGCCCATTTTTCTTCTTTCTCATCCCATTCTTGCAGTTCTAGACCGACAAAAGCTTCAAAAGCAAACTCTTGTAATAGTCGGTGGCAAAAGCCATGGATCGTAAAAATCTGTGATTTGTCAAAAGTGAGCAGCGATGTTCTGATTTTCTCTTTCTGCTCATCTGTTAAATCACTCAGATAGTCAAATGATTGGTCTTTAGACTGTTCTAAATTAGCACGGATCCTGACTTTAAGCTCGCGCGTTGCTGCTCGTGTGAACGTCACGACAAGGATTTGATCGAGGGTGTAATCAGTCTCCAGGAGAAGACGGACGACAAGATGTTCGATCGTAAATGTTTTTCCAGTTCCTGCCGACGCTTCTAAAAATAACCGATTCTGCAAAGGGGCTGCTTTGGATAAAATATCAAAGGAGTTCATCGACAACCTCCTGAAGATAAGGATTCCAAGCCTTTAGCCAGAGATC
>CAZBCR010000168.1:0-2777 GCA_964490565.1 uncultured bacterium | reverse complement strand
TCTTAATCGTCAATTCTACCGGTTTTCTGTCGGCGGGATGCGCGATGAGGCTGAGATCAAAGGACACCGCCGTACTTATATAGGTGCGATGCCGGGTAAAATGATCCAAGCGCTGAAATTCACACAGACGATGAATCCTGTGATCATGCTCGACGAAGTTGATAAGCTGGGAAATAGCTACCAGGGCGATCCTGCGTCTGCGCTTTTAGAGGTTCTAGATCCGGAACAAAACAAAGATTTCTTGGATCATTATCTTGATGTTCGCTGCAACCTATCGAATATTTTATTTATTGTGACCGCTAACGTTCTTGATTCAATTCCTGAGCCTTTGAAAGACCGGATGGATATCCTCCGACTTTCTGGCTACATCATGGAAGAGAAGATCAAGATCGCTCAGAAATATTTGATTCCGAGAAATCGGAAACAGATGGGATTGAAATCACAAGATCTCAATTTCTCTATCAGCGCTCTCAAAGAGATGATCAACGGTTATGCAAGAGAAGCGGGAGTCCGCAGTCTTGAGAACACTGTTAAAAAGATCATGCGTAAAGTCGCTGTTAAGGTTGTCCGTGAAGAAGAAAGCGCAGCCAAGAAAAAGAAGAAACCTAAACACGAAGAGCACAATCTGACAAATAAGAGCTTGGAGAAATATCTCGGCAAGCCGATTTTCACGAGCGACAGATACTACCCGCGCACTCCAATAGGAGTCTGCATGGGCTTAGCATGGACTTCGATGGGCGGTGCAACTCTTTATGTTGAAGCGGTAAGATTTCCAGCAGAAAAAACAGAGATGAAGCTCACCGGACAAGCCGGCGATGTGATGAAAGAATCTTCTCAGATCGCATGGAGTTATCTGCAGAGCACCTTTGAGAAATTTGCTCCTGGGAAAGCTTTCTTTGAAAAGAGCCAGGTTCATATTCACATTCCAGAAGGAGCCACTCCAAAAGATGGACCGTCTGCTGGGGTGACGATGATGACGTCTTTAGTGTCGCTGCTGCGCAATCAACCGATTTTGCAAGATCTCGGGATGACAGGCGAGCTGACACTGACAGGCAAAGTGCTTCCGATTGGCGGAGTGAAAGAAAAAGTGATTGCAGCAAGGCGCTCCGGCGTCAAAGTGCTGATTTTCCCGAAAGAAAATAAACGGGATTTTGATGAACTTCCACCCTATGTTAGAAAAGGATTGGTTGTACATTTTGTGGATAACTACGATGAGGTCTTTAATGTCGCGTTCTCCCAAAAACTTTGAGGAATATTTTTCTCAAAAGTGGATCGATCCGTCGAAACTGGAAGAGACTGTCGAAAATCTAAAAAAGAGTGGCAAGACAATTGCCACTCTCAATGGCTCTTTTGACCTGCTCCATGCAGGCCATCTCCACATGATTTACGAAGCATCGCTCCAGGCTGATCTCCTTGTGATAGCGCTAAACTCTGACAGTTCGATTCAAAAATACAAGAGTCCTTTAAGACCGATTGTGACTTTAGATTATCGCTTAAGAATGATCGCAGCACTCGAGTTTGTCGACTATGTGACAACATTCGAAGAGACAGATCCTCGCGTTTTGCTTTCTAAAATCAAGCCGCATGTCCATGTCAACGGCGCTGAATACGGAGCGAATTGCATCGAGTCCGATGTTGTTAAATCCCATGGAGGACGGATCCACATTGTGGAGCTGATTCCTGGTCTTTCGACTTCTACTTTGATTAAAAAAATAGTCGATACATGCGCCTAATAGGTGAATTTAAAGACGAGAGGCAGTCGTTTGGGTTTCAAGCATTCTTGAAAAAAGAAGGCATCCAAAGTCTTTACGATTCCACGAAGGATACTGCAGGTTTAACCACTTTTCGTCTTTGGATCGTCGAAGAAGACGATTTCGATAAAGCCTGGGGCTTTTATCAAGAATGGGAAAAAAATCCTCACGATGTCCGCTTCGAGCCAAAACAAGAAAAAGTTGAGCCTGCAGCTGCAAAAACCGTCCCGCCTAAATGGAAAGTGAGCATGGTCAGAAAGCAGGCGACCTCTTTTTCTCTGAACAATTTCATCATTTTACTCTGCGGCCTTCTTTTCATTTTAAATGGCATCCAAGAAGGAAGAATTAAAGAAAAAGGGGAAGCTGCTTTTCAGCTCACTTTTACTCCGTTAGAAAAAAAACTTATTTTTGATTATCCCGTCTATTTTGCAAATCTGGAGAAATTTCTAACTGACTATTCGGTTCGTACGATGGCAGAGATCAAGACTCTTTCTGCCGAGGGCCAAGCTGCTTTTCAAAAAGCTAAAGATGCACCGACTTGGAAAGGACTGACGGAGCTTTTTGTTAAACGGAGCTGGAAAGATTACGAAGAGCTTCCTGCAGGTACTCTGTTTGGAAAGATCCGCCAGGGAGAAGTCTGGCGTCTATATACACCTGTCTTACTCCATGGCAACTGGCTGCACATCCTTTTTAATATGGCATGGCTGTGGTTACTAGGAAGGCAGATTGAACAGCGCATCGGGATGTTTCGGTATCTGATTCTTTCGGTGATCGTGGGGATTATTGCCAACGTTGCCCAATATATTATGAGCGGACCTGAGTTTTTGGGATATTCCGGTATCGTGATGGGAATGGTCGGTTTTATTTGGATGCGGCAAAAAATTGCTCCGTGGGAAGGATATCCTCTCAATCCGACTATCGTTCGTTTTGTCGTGATCTACGTTTTGATTCTCCTTGTGCTGGAAACGGTCTCGCTCGGACTTGATTTTTTCCATGTAACAGAACTTTATGCTAATATTGCCAACA
>CAZBCR010000167.1:0-2782 GCA_964490565.1 uncultured bacterium | reverse complement strand
AGAGGGGGGCATTCTGGTAGGAAAGAAAGACCCGTAAACTGGACTGAAAGAACTCTGTATTCTGTCTCTAAAGCTCGTGCTACTCTCATTTGATACCGCTCTATTTTTCCTTGGAGGTTTTCGCATGTTTGTCTGCAGCTTTCATAAATCCTACCGTCAATATGAGCATGATAAGCAAGTCTCTCAGCAATTTTGTCTGTATCTCCCAGATAAGCATCGATAAGTACCGGATGTGCTCCCAGATCGGTCAGTCTTTCTCGCAATGTTGCTATCATTTTTTGCCCTTCGGGCTTTTCAAAAATGTGGCTTATCATTTCTTGAGGGAGATCAATCAGTCCTTGTTTTAACTTTTCTAATCTACCCAGAGCTTTTAACCAATCTTGTAGTGATGCCGGATCTGCTGCACGTTCAAAAAATTCTCTCCCTGCTGAATCAACGGCCGCTGTAAATAGAGCAATGGCCTCATCAGGTGTTGGGATTCTTTGAGGACGAAGAGGTAACTCTGTGTTCTTCCTAGAAAGTCCCACTACCTCGCGCATCAACGTAGAATTCAGCTCTCCATTAGCATATACACGGAAGCGGGTTCCAAAGACTGCCATTATAAGTTCTTTATTCTGACCATGTTGTTTTGCTAATTCAAGGGCCTCAAAAAGAAAACTATCTGAAAAATTATCATCCCTTGAAGGGGCTGCTATTGCCCCTGAAACAACATGCAAAATCTGAATATCTTGCTGGGCCTGTCTGTCAACATCCGGTAAGTTAAGGCACTCATGTAACAGGTTTAGGTAACATTCTTTATCCGTTGATGTTTTTACAAGCGGTAATAAATTCATCCCAATCGAATCATGCAAGGAGGGAGAATCTTTAATTTCGTGGATGTATTCCTTGACCTCTCTTAAAGTCGCTTTGTCTTGAAAAAAAACAGTCTCTTTATACCAAGTACAACCGACGAAATAGCGGATAATCCTTTGGAGTAAATTAAGTTCAACAAAGCGAAATTTATCGCCTTCTTTTGCAATATAGACTTTACTCCAAACTAGCGTCGCTTTTTCCCGCGTCATAAAATCGGGAACATCAATCGTTGAGCTCATGATCGCTTGTCGGACCTGACTTCTTATGATTGCAGTTGTCATGGGTTATCCTGTGTTGAATTGGAAAAGCATTTTATTTTTAAATTCCTTAATAAAACAAGCGTAATGTTCTATGCTTATCCGCCCAATTTATTAAACCCCTACTCAGTTGAATCAGTCTTCTTATCCCTTGACATAGAGTGCCAAAGCCCTCCCCAATACCTGAACATATAAGCAGGCTTTCTAATTGCGGGATTAATGACATGCTCAAGTTTCCATTTTCCATCTGTGGTAACCACGACAACAGGGGCCTGCACCAAAAGGCTAAAAGCAACCCATTCTGGATATCCAATCGGCGCATGAGGTTCGTTAATTTTTTGGCAATAATCTGCCTTCGTCCATCCAGACAATGCGGGATCATTCTCGAGGCGGTCTTTAATATGGTGTTGATAAAAAGGTTTTCGATATTCAGGGTGCGCTAGTTCCTCCGCAATGACCTCTCTCCAAGACCTTCCATCACTTCTCTTGACGCATTGGTTACAGCTTTCAGAAAAAGTATCTCCATGCTGATCAACGCGATTCTCTGTAAAAGAGTTCACTGTTTGTAGGATTACCTCTCCGCATCTGTTTTTCATTCCAGTTACAAATTCGGATATTCTCTGCCATTGATAGCAGCTTTGATCTGAGAAAGCAGCACGATCAAAGAGTCGACGGGCCTTCATCTCATTTCCATCAAGATAGGCTCCAACCAAGACAGGATTCACTTGGATGAGTTTACCATACAGGGTCTGAATCATCGCTTTCCCTTCTGGTTTTTCTAAGAATGGCGCTAACACCTGTTTCACACTGTCGAGTCGTACAGTGAATTGTTCCAACTCACCATATGTTTTTAAATTTTCCTCAAGGGATCCCATGGCTCTTAATTTAGTTAGATCGTCTTGAATCGATGTTAGGCTCTCTTCGAAAGCAGCCTGAGCCTCGCTTGGCACTACAATATCGCGTGTATGATCGCGATCTGGAGCAATCCCCACGATCTCTTTTAGAACTCTTTCGTTTAATGGGTTAGAAAGAAAACAATCTGAAATCGTTTTCCATAGAGGATCCTTGGGGTCTTTCTTACGCTTTTCTCTGACAAGAGCGACTGCTGCAGTCAAAAACTCCTGAGAAAAATCCCTAGGCTTCATTCGAAGGTCCTGGGTACCATATTTGCTTTCTATAACTCGGATGTGTCGATCAAGATCTGCTCTCACTTGTGAATCGTGATTTGACTGAGGCAAACTGATACAATACCTCAGCATTGCAACAAGGCAGTCGTAATCTTCAAGATGCTTTGCTTTGGGGATCAATCTAAGCACCGGATCTGCATAGATTGGAGAAGACTTGATATTAGCCACCATGATCTTGATCCGGCGCAAAACATCTTTATCGATAATAATCGTATCTCCATACCAATAACCGCGGGTAATATACCGGACAATTCTTTCGAGAAGATTGAGCTCTACAAAACCGATCCGATCGCCTTGCATAGAGACATAGGCTTTGCTCCAGACAAGTGTTGCTTTTTTTCTTGTTATGAAATCTGGAACAGAACATGGCGTAGAGTCCATTGCTAGAACGACTTGACTTCTTATGATTGCAGTTGCCATGGGTTACCCTATGTTGAATTGGGCAGCCATATTATTTTTTAATGTAAAAAAATTGCAAGGGATAAC
>CAZBCR010000166.1:0-2802 GCA_964490565.1 uncultured bacterium | reverse complement strand
GGCAACTTTTCTTTTTAATCGATCCGGATCCCAAACATGCACTGGAATCCCTGCATCGACAAGCCTTTGCAAAGACGCTTTGGCTTTTACAGCAAACCTATCGACAATCACCTCGACTTCCACTCCCCTTTTCTTCGCTTCGACTAATGCATCAGCTATTGCCCGATGTGTAAAAGTGTAGACACAGACATGGATGCTTTGGGTTTCTTTATCGATTTGTTCGATCAATCTTTCATCCAGCTGGTCTTCCGGAGAAAAGTAAACCGTAGCATGAGATGTGACCGCTGACCCCCATAGAGGAGCGCCAGCCAAGCTGACGAGAAAAAATAGCAGTTGAAAGATTACCATAGATATAGCGTAATATGGGACAAACTATGCCATCACGTACCATTTATTACGATACTGAAACCACAGGTGTAAGACCTGACAAAGACCGGATTATTGAAATCGCGGCTTATGATCCTGACCGGGATATGTCGTTTGTGGAATTTGTCAATCCAGGCTGTCCGATTCCTGCAGAATCGACTGCGATTACTGGAATCACCGATGAGATGGTTTCGCTGGCTCCCAATTTCGAAGTTGTCGGCAAAAATTTCATGGAGTTTTGTGGACCTGATGCAATCTTAATCGCTCATAATAACGAACGTTTCGATAAGCCCTTCCTCGAAGCAGAAGCTTCCCGCAACAATTTCGTTTTCCCGACTTGGAGATATCTCGACACTTTAAAATGGTCGCGCAAATACCGCACAGATCTTCCCAGCCACGCTCTCCAATCACTACGTGAAGTCTACGGCTTTGAAGCCAACCAAGCTCACCGAGCTCTTGATGACGTGATGATGCTCTACAAGATCTTTTCCATGATGATCGACGATCTTCCTATGGAAACGGTCTTTGCACTTCTGTCTCAACAAAACGATGCCAATCGGATGCCGTTTGGTAAATTCCAAGGACGGATGCTCTCTGAAGTCCCTCCGGATTATTTCGTCTGGCTTAAAAACAGCGGCGCTCTAGACAAATCTGACAATAAAGATCTCAAAGACGCCATCTTAAAACTCGGCGTTTTGAAATAAAGATGAAGTTTTGAGTTTTTACGCTAAATCTATTTTCCTCTAAAAAACGAAAGCCCCAGCTATTGCCGAGGCATCGCCGATCGGGAACCCCCGATCCAAATCCACACATATTAAGTTAATTCTAAAAAAACGGCAATAACGCCCTTAAATTCATCCACGTTTCATAGCTAATGCTAGATGCCAAGCATCATTGGCAAGATGCAAAGTAGACCTGCCGGATAAGAAATTAAACGTTGTAAGACCGGCAACGGGCTTTGAAGCTTTCCGATGATAGATCACATGGATAAGAGCGACAGCCGCAATGATATTGACTGTCACATTGAAAAGATGACGGGGATGCCAAGGATTGATCTCAAAGATCGTATTTTGGCCAAAGATCTTTGTGAGAGTTTCTGGAGTGGCAATTTGGTGCAAACTCCATTCACAAATCGCAAGTCCTGGACGGCTTGCAATTCCACTGAGTATTGCAGAAGTCTGTAGAAAAAGAGTCGTTTTATCGGTGGTTTCCCTAGTGGAAACCATTTGATAGAGAGTAACGGCAGCTCCGGTAAAAGAGATGCAGCCCATGAGATTTTTTATCCCATTTTTGACTGGCGGTGAATTGAGAAACTGAACGGTCATGTTACTGAAGCTTCAGCAGGTTCTTTTTCTGTTCTGTAGAGCATTTCCCACATCTGACGGAATGGATCGCAGCTTTGGAGAAGCTCGGCTTTAGAGCCTTCAGCGATCTTCTCACCGCGATCGATGTAGATAATCCGATCGGCATTTTCAATAGTGCCAAGCCGGTGAGCAATGATCACCTGAGTGACTTGTCCATGAAGCTCCGCAATCGCCGTATGGATCTTGTTTTCACTGATCGCATCTAAAGATGAAGTCGCCTCATCAAGAACAAGGATCGGAGCGTTTTTCACAAGAGCGCGGGCAATCGCTAGGCGCTGCTGCTGGCCGCCGGAGAGATTTTGTCCGGCTTCTGCAAGCATCGAGTCGTATTTCTGAGGCTGGCGGATGATAAATTCATCAGCATGGGCCTTTTTAGCTGCTGCTTGGACATCTTTGCGTGAGAAGTTACGTCCAAAGGCGATGTTCGCTGCGATGGTATCGCAGAAAAGGAAAGGTTTTTGTGAGACAAAGGCGATCTGGTCACGGAGCGACCTTTGGGTGTAGGCGTTAACCGGTTTCCCATCGATCCTAATTTCACCTTGCTGAACTTCATAAAGACGAGGAAGCAACTGAACAATAGTCGATTTACCAGAGCCTGTCGGTCCAACGATAGCAACGGTCTCCCCTTTCAGGATCGTGAAGCTGACATCTTTAAGAATCCACTCATCTTGGTAGCGGAACCAAACGTGATCGAATTCGATTTTTTCTTTAAAGCTAGAGAGCTGAATCGCATTTTTTTTGTCTTCGATTTCAGGTCTTAAATTGAGAACATCGAACATCCTCTCTGCAGCAACAACGCCGCGTTGGATGTTGGCATTTTCATCAGCGAATTTTTTGATCGCTTCGTAAGAGAGCTGTAAAAGTCCGCAGAAGACGATCAGTTCAGACACACTGAGCTTCAAAGTCAAAAGCCCATAGAGAACCACGCTAGCTAAGCAAAGCGTTGTCATCATGTGCAAAATGGGACGTGTTAAAAGACCGTATTTAGCGGCTTTGCTCTCAAGGACAGCCATCCGGTCGTTTTGCTCTTTGTATTTCTTAAAAGAAAACGACTCCATCGCAAAGATCTTCA
>CAZBCR010000165.1:0-2832 GCA_964490565.1 uncultured bacterium | reverse complement strand
ATTTAACAAAATTTTGGAGAGATTTTATGAAGTATTTCATTCTTGTTTTTGTTCTTATTTGTCTAGCAACTGTCGGTCTACTTACTTTCAGGGGAGAAGAATGCAAAATTGCCATTCTGACCCCTACCACGCATCCGAGCCTAGAGCAAATTGAAAAGGGATTTGTCGAGACAATGGAAAAGCATTGCCGGCAAAAGTTCACGATAAAAACGTATAACGCACTCGGTAATAAGAGTTTGATGCGCAGTGAAGCCGAAGAGATTGCTTTGGGGGACTACGACCTTGTATTTACGATTGCCACCCAAGCTACCCGTACAATGAAAGAGGTGTTCGAGAAGAAAAAGCTCTCAACACCGATTGTTTTTTCAGCGGTTTCATTCCCCATCGAGATGGATCTGGTTGCCTCCGAAGAATCTTCGGGCAATCAGCTGACGGGGGTCAAAGAGACGACTGATTTTGCTAAAGAGCTGGAAATTTTAAGAAATCAGGCCAAAACAGTGCTGCTTGTCTACGACCCCTCTTCACCCAGCCTAACTTCCAATAAAGAAGAGATTGAAAAGATCTTAAATGGCATGGGAATTGGACTCAAAACGGTGGAGATTTTCAAGACGAATGAAATTCTCTTGAAAACGGCACCTTTTATGGAAGAGGCCGATGCTGTTTTGGTGATCAAGGATAATACTGTCATCTCAGGGCTCGACGCGCTTGTCAAACTCTGCGACCAAAAAAACAAGCTGCTTATCGCAAGCGATCTTGATTCACCCGATCGAGGAGTTCCTTATGCTTACGGGGTCAGCGAGCTGATCTATGGAGAAGAAGCAGCCAAAAAAGCCCTTTTGATCTTGGACGACTACAAGCTTCCAAAAGACATCCCTATCACAGCGCCGCCCTCTGAGGCGTTTGTTTTTAAGATCAACGAAAAGCGGCTGAAAGAGATTGGTTTTCTCATGGAGCCGCAGCATGATTGAATCAATCTTTCATCAGATTTTTCTTTTTTTTCCTCTGATCTTGGGAGCCTATCTGTGCATCTCTCTGATGAAAGTGCCTGATTTGAGTTTGGAAAGCGCCTATTTGTTTGGCGCTGTCTTGGGAGGTCTGACAGCCTCGGAAGGAGTTGTTTCATATGTTTTTGCGATTGGTGGGGGAGCCGTTGTTGGAGCGCTGACCGGGGTGCTCAATCAAATCTGCCGTTTACCCTTTCTTTTGGCCGCCATTGTGGTCAACGGACTCTTTCATGGGATTGTTCAATTCGCTTTGAAAGGCGCACTCCTGAGTATCAAGCCGTCGTTTGGAGATGAATGGACGGTGCTGATTGTTGTCACGGTGGGGCTGGTTGGTTTTTCTTATTTCCTTTTGCGGAGTCAGTTGGGCTACGCTTTTGCAATCTATGGGAATAACCCTCTCTTTTTCAAAAGACATCATGTTTCGACAAAATACGTGGTGATTTTTGGGACGGTCCTGGGGGGAGCCGCTGCCGGGCTTTCCGGTTATCTTTTTGCTACAGCCAATGGTTTTGTCGATGTGACGATGAACTATGGGATTGTTTTGCTCGGTATTACCTCTCTCATGTTAGGTAAAGTTTTTCTAGACAGGCAGCAGCCGAATTTAGTCGCGCCTTTCATAGGGATAGTTCTGTTCTTTGTTTTGCAGCATGCCTTGATTAAGTGCGGTTTTCCTCTTAGATATTTCAATGCCTTTCAAGCGGTGATGATCTTAGCGATCTGGGTTTTTTCTCAGCGGGCCAAAGTCCGTTTTGCAACAGATCATTTGGGGGTTTAACATGAAGATCAAAGAATTCTCACTGAAGTTTGGAAAGGATCCGTTTTTTCAGAATCTCTCTTTTGAACTCGAGAAAGGAGGGCTTCATACGCTCTCGGGGAAAAATGGCTCAGGCAAATCGACGCTGCTGACCGCACTACGAGGCGACAGTGCAGCTCAGATGGAAGGAACGGTGGAGATTGCGGGAAAGTCTCATTCCATTTCCAATAGAGAAACATTAAGAGAAAAGATCGCGCTTATCTCCCAGCGTTTCGATGAGATGATTGCCGATCAGTTCAGTTTTTTACAAAATTTGGAATTTGCCAAACTCCAGAGTAGACCTTCTATTTGGAAGGGTTTTCAAAAAAAGCCCTTCCTTCCGCCTTTCATTGAGAGGTTCGGGATTGATTATGACAAGCCTGTTCGTCTTCTTTCAGGAGGCCAAAGACAGGTTTTAGCTCTTTTAATGTCACTGCAAAAGCAACCATCGATTCTTTTTTTAGACGAGCCGACGGCAACACTAGATTCAACCAATGCCCACATGGTTTTTCAATTCTTGCGTGAGCTCATCGATGAATTTCAACTGACGGCTTTGGTGATTTGCCATGATGAAGAACTAGCCGCTTCTTATCGAAGCGGCAGTTCATTTCAAATCCAGGTTGACGAATCCGGTCTCCGCTATTTGACCTCTTCTTGAATCGTACTCAAATAGAGATGGTGGATGTGCATGAGTTTTTCATCGCATCCTGACTCTGCTGCTTTTTTTCTGTACTCTTCGATTAGACAGCGCGCTTCTGGGTCTTTCACATCGCTGAGGCTCGAGGCGTGCTCAAAAGGAGTTTCTTGCGCTGAATACCGCAAGATGAGCTCGATGAAACCGATCTCTTGGATCTTAGCGACTAGCGCTTTTCCCGAGGGGACTACCGCCTGAAAAATACCTACATAGGGTGCTCTTATCAGCTCAGGCGCTTCTTGAAATACAAAATCGTTCCCTTGAGCTTTAAAGAAAATCAATTGAGATGCACCTTCCGGGACAATCGTTTTGATAGCTAGAAGCATTTTTTGCTCTAACAA
>CAZBCR010000164.1:0-2838 GCA_964490565.1 uncultured bacterium | reverse complement strand
ACTCTTATGTTACATATGGTGAGGAATTAGTTATGTCACGTTTAGGAAAATTGCCAATAAAAATCCCTGCTGGTGTTGAAATCAAGACCGAAGGTAAGAAAATCCACGTTAAAGGACCTAAAGGAACTCTCAGCTTTCCTTTGACCGATGGGATCACCGTTAAAGTCGCTGATGGAATGGCTATTGTTGAACAGAACGAAAAAGTCGATCTACCAAAGCCTGTCCACGGACTGCACCGCGCTATGCTCAACACGATGGTCGAAGGTGTTTCAAAAGGATATGAGATCAAGCTCGGAATGGTTGGCGTCGGATACCGCGCTGCTGTTCAAGGCCAGAATGTCGACTTACAAGTCGGCCTTTCTCACCCTACACAAATCAAGATTCCGGAAGGCGTCAAAGTGACTGTTGACAAGAGCATCACGATTGTCATTACCGGCATTGACAAGCAAGTCGTTGGGCAGTTTGCTGCGACCGTGCGTGCTGTGAAACCCCCGGAGCCTTACAAAGGCAAAGGGATTCGTTATGAAAACGAATACGTCCGCAAAAAAGCAGGAAAAGCTGCTAAAGCCAAAACCGCTGCCGGATAATAAAACAGGATAAAATTATGGAAAGTTCACTCATTAACAGAAATCGGAAGCGTTTAAAGCGTGCTTATCGCGTACGCCAAAATCTCCGCGGCACTGCTGAAAAACCACGGCTAACCGTACTGAAGTCTAATCGTCATATCGCAGTTCAGCTGATCGACGACGAAAAAGGCATCACCTTAGCTTCGGCTAGCACGCTGATGAAAAAGTTCCGCTCTAAAAAATTGACCAGCAACAAAGAAGCTGCACGTGTCATTGGAACAGAGCTCGGCGAGCTTGCTAAAGGCAAACAAATCACGACGGTAGTTTTCGACCGCGGATTTTATAAATATCATGGCGTCATTGCTGAGCTTGCTAACGCAGCTCGAGAAGCAGGATTACAATTTTAAGGAATAATGATGAAAAACAAATCCAAGCGTTCACGTCAAGAAGATTTCAACACCCATTTCGAAGAGAAGGTTCTCTATATCAACCGCTCTTCTAAAGTCGTTAAAGGGGGCCGTAAGTTTAGCTTTTCTGCTCTCGTTATCGTCGGAGATGGCGAAGGTCATATCGGTTTTGGCTTTGCCAAAGCTAATGAAGTTTCCGATGCGATCCGCAAAGGCGGCGAAGCAGCGAGAAAAAACATTATGACATTTGAAAGGGAAGGAGCTACCATCCCTCACGAGATTACCGTGAGCTGGGACGGTTCTACCGTTTTCTTAAAACCTGCAGTTGAAGGAACAGGCGTGATTGCCGGATCGAAAGTTCGTTCCGTACTAGAACTCGGTGGCATTCGAGATATCATTGCGAAAATTTACGGATCTAACAATCCACTTAACCAAGTCCGCGCAACACTCAAAGCCCTGATGCTTCTCCAAAACCGACAACAAGCACTTCAAGCGCGAGGCTTAGCATGATTACACTCGGATCTCTCTCTGATACACACCGTCCCCGCAAACGCGTTCAACGCGTAGGCCGAGGTCTCGGATCTAAACGTGGAAAAACTTGTACACGCGGCGTTAAGGGCGATAAAGCCAGACGCGGATACAAAAGCCGTGGCGGCCATGAAGGAGGACAGCTTCCTCTTTATCGTAAGCTCCCAACGAAAGGTTTTGTCAATGGCATGTTTAAAAATGACGTCCATGCAATCAACCTGGGACGCCTCAATCAGTTGTTTAAAGATGGCGATGTCGTCAATCTCAAAACTCTGAGAGCTCGCGGTTATGCTCCACGCGATCCTAAAGGCGGTCTCAAAATTTTGGCTCAAGGCGATCTGAAAAAGAAGATCACTATTGAAGCGCACTCTTTCTCCAAAGGTGCCTTAGAAAAACTTGAAAAAGCAAAGATATCTTTTAAAGTTCTCGCAAAACAAGACTCCTAGATAAATGATAGAGGGAATCAAGCGCATCTTCTCAATCCCAGAGTTAAAGACAAAAATTGTCTTTACACTCATGCTCCTCATGGTCTGCAGGATTGGGGCGCATATTCCCGTGCCCGGAATTAACGGTGATCTAGCCGTTAAAATGTTCCACCATGCCACGGGCGGCAGCCAAAATCTCTTCCAGTTAATGGACGTTTTTTCAGGCGGTGCCTTTGCGCACATGACCATCATTGCTCTCGGCGTCATGCCCTATATCTCCGCTTCTATCATTATGCAGCTCCTCATGGCCCTGGTTCCATCTCTCCAACGAGAGATCAAGGAAAGCCCTGATCAAGGCCGCCGCAAAATGGGGAAATGGATCCGGCTCTTTACCGTCGGACTTGCGTTTTTCCAAGCAGGTCTCTTCGCTAAATACGCCGTACAGCTAAATGCTGGAACTCCCGGTATTATCGTTCCAGAACTCATGGATTTTCAACTCTTTGGCCTCCCTTGGCTCTTTTATATGATCGTCATGTTCACCATGACAGCCGGCACCATGCTTCTCATGTGGATTGGCGAGCAGATCTCTGAAAAAGGCATCGGCAACGGCATCAGCTTGATCATCACCATCGGGATCCTCTCTTCTCTTCCTAGCACCATCGGATCGATCATCCGCCAGCTGAACCTCGATTCGCAAGAGCCTGGACAACTTACATTTTCTTCTCTCGTCGTCCTCGGTGTTGTATTTGTCATGATCATCGTCGGCACCATCCTTGTGATCCAGGGCCAACGAAGAATTTCCTTACAATACGCTAGACGTACCGTCGGAAAGCAAGAGACCCAAGGAAACAACGCATATATTCCTTTAAAAATTAACTATGCCGGCGTTATTCCTGTTATCTTTGCTTCATC
>CAZBCR010000163.1:0-2855 GCA_964490565.1 uncultured bacterium | reverse complement strand
GTAAAAACCGGCATGTTAAACCCGAGTTTTTCTAAAAACGACTTCCGGTGTTTACGCAAGTGGATCGCTTCCCAAATAAATTTCGGAAGAGAGACTATCGTATAGAGCATCAAAACTAAATCGTAGATGAACCTAAGCATGGATTACCAAACTGAGTAATTTATTTGGGACAAAGATCACTTTTTCAATGGTTCCTTCTAGGTGTTTAGCAATTTGTGGCTGCGATTTAACAAAGGCCAAGATCTCTTCCTCTGTCTTATCTTTTGGAAGCTCCCACTTGCCTCGGACCTTTCCATTGATCTGGATCACATAAAGAGTTGTCGTATCGATCAAATAGGTCGGATCAATGAGTGGATAAGGCGCATAGGTCAGACTTTGCGTCTCACCGAGAAGCTCCCATGCTTCTTCAGCAATATGCGGGGCAAAAGCATAGAGAGCTTGGGTTAGCATCTTCAAGACCGCTTTAGGATATTTCGGCAGCGGAGAGAAGTTGTTCATAAACTCCATCATCTTGGCAATCGCTGTATTGAACGACATGGTCTGGATGTCTTTTTCAACATCGAAAGTCACCCGATAGCCGAGTTTTAGAGCTTCTTCCGTGGTTTCATCAGTGATTTTGTCAGATGTCACAAGATTGTAAAAACGAGTTAAGAACCGGTGGCATCCTTGGACAGCATCGGTATTCCAGAGTTTTTCTTGATCAAAAGGTCCCATGAACATCTCATAGAGCCTTAAGCTATCTGCCCCAAACTCTTCGATCATCTCATCAGGTGTGATGCCATTGAGTTTGGATTTGGACATCTTTTCGATTTGGGTCTTGAGCTCTGTATTCGTGCCCATTTGGTAGTACTTGCCATCTTTTTCAACAACTTCTTCAGCAGTGATATAAACTCCGGAAGGCAGCTGATAAGAACGGGAAGTGAGGAGTCCCTGGTTACGGAGCTTTTGGAACGGCTCAGGAGTCGAGACGAGTCCAGAGTCATACAAGACTTTATGCCAAAAACGAGCATACAGCAGGTGAAGAACCGCATGTTCGACTCCCCCGACGTAAAGGTCGACAGACATCCAGTATTTTTCTTTTTTAGGATCCCACGCAGCTTTATCATTGTGCGGATCGCAAAATCTTAAATAGTACCAGCAAGAGCCTGCCCATTGCGGCATGGTGTTGGTTTCGCGTCTAGCCTTTTTACCGGTTTTGGGATCGGTGATCTCGACCCAGTCCTTGACCTTAGCGAGAGGGCTTTCGCCATTGCCAGAGGGTTTGAAGTCTTTGAGCTCAGGGGGACAAAGCGGGAGTTCATCTAACTCCAAGATGCGCTTGGTTCCGTCGGCAAAATGTAGGATAGGGAAAGGTTCACCCCAATAACGCTGGCGGGAAAACAGCCAGTCGCGGAGCTTATAATTAACCGTCTTCTCCCCTGCTCCATTTGCAACAAGCCACTCGGTTGCTTTTTTCTTAGCTTCTTCAATTGAGAGGCCATTTAAAAAGCCGCTGTTGAAAATACGGTCTTTATCTGTTTGCATCTCTGTCGAGTAGCAGAGCTTTTTAGCAATAAGAGCTTCTTTGGCTTCTGGATCTTGAGGCTCGATCACAGGAATGATATCGAGATCGTACTTTGTAACAAATTCAAAGTCTCTCTCATCGTGGCCGGGTACACCCATCACTGCGCCGGTTCCGTAGGTCATCAGAACGTAGTCTGCAATCCAGATCGGGATCTTTTCATTGTTAAAAGGATTGATGGCATAGGCGCCAGTCCAAACGCCGGTTTTTTCTTTGGCTAGATCGGTCCGCTGCATGTCGTTTTTGGAGGCGACTTCTTTTTGGTATGCCTGAACTTGTTTTTTCTGATCAGGCGTGGTGATTTCAGCAACAAGCGGATGTTCAGGAGAAAGAACTAAGAAAGTTACACCAAAGGAAGTGTCATGCCTTGTGGTAAAGACAGTGATCATCTCCCCGGTTTTTTCTTCTTTGAAATGGATTTTCACGCCTTCGCTGCGGCCGATCCAATTAACTTGGAGTCTTTTTAACGATTCTGGCCAGTCGACGAGTTTTAGATCTTCGATGAGTTGATCGGCATAGGCTGTGATCTTAAGGATCCACTGACGGAGCGGTCTTCTTTCAACGGGATAACCGCCGTCTTTAGAATGACCGTTTTCGACTTCTTCATTGGCCAAAACGGTCCCGAGTGTAGGACAGTAGTTAACGTTGACTTCGGCTTCGTAAGCAAGTCCTTTTTCGTAGAGTTTAGTGAAGATCCACTGAGTCCATTTATAATAGGTTGCATCGCTGGTGGCGATCTCGCGGCTCCAATCATAGCTAAAACCGAGCGATTTGAGCTGGCGGCGGTAGGTGTTGATGTTTTGTTCAGTTGTCACAGAAGGATGGGTGCCGGTGCGGATGGCGTATTGTTCAGCAGGCAGGCCAAAGCTGTCCCAGCCCATCGGATGGAGGACATTGTAGCCTTTGTTTCGCATATAGCGGGAAAGGATGTCTGTTGCTGTATACCCTGTCACATGGCCGACGTGGAGGCCAGCGCCGGATGGATAGGGAAACATATCTAGTATGTAATATTTAGGTTTTGAAGGATCAGCCTCAACCTGGAAGGTTTGACGCTCTTCCCAGATATGCTGCCATTTCTGCTCAATTCTTTGGTGATCGTAATTAGTCATCCAGAAAAAATACAGTATAATGGTAATTGCTTCAAAATGAAAAATCAACTACACTAGCGAGCGGGAGCCTAAATTATAGGTCAAGACCATCAAAACTATGATAGAATTAACTGCAGTAAAGAAAAATAAGATTACACTTTCTGATTATAACTATCGTAGAGATATCGAGAATCGTCTTTTATTAG
>CAZBCR010000162.1:0-2855 GCA_964490565.1 uncultured bacterium | reverse complement strand
GCTCCAGAGAGCCCGATATCATCGGGTAGAGCGTTATTAAAAAAGACAGTCATGTGGAGCTCTTTGGGTCCGATATTTTCAATATGATGAAAATATCCTGCGGGGATGATGCTTCCTTGATTAGGAGTCAGATCAAACGTATCGATCTCTCCGCTGGGGCTTAATATGGTGAGCTTGGCTTTTCCTTCTATCACATAATTGAGTTCAGTCGCATGAGGATGCCAGTGGGGTTCTCGTACGCCATTTTTTGCAATCCTTAAACTAAACAGAGCGAGATGTTTCAGAGCGGGGAAGTTTTCTTGAGTTGCGGTTTTAGCAGATCCTCCGCGGCTCTTGATTTGGGGATTGATCTTTTCCAAGTTGAACTTGTTTTGATTACGAGTGGAAGATGCCTTCGCAATTGTTTTTCTCAGTGAAATGAAAGTGTCTGTTTTTTTCAGAGCTTTAAAAACGTCTTTAGGGGTTCCAAAAGTGCTGGCTAGGACATGTGCTGACATCGATCCGATCGACTGTGATAGATCGAGATCTTCAGGACTGTGATGGTCGTAAGCTAAAATAAAACGGCTTTCACCTGGATGGATATTTTCGATGTGGTGAATGTAACCCTTGGGAAAGTAGACGACTTCTCCAGCACTTAAAGTGAACGTGTCTTGTTTGTTGCCGGGACTGAACATCGTAATTAAGGCTTTCCCAGAAACGCAGTAAGTCAGTTCATCAGCATTGGGATGCCAGTGAGGCTCTCTAACGCCGCCTTTTTTTAACGTGATGGTAGCGAGCGCCATGTTGTGCATGAAAGGAAAAGAAGCAGAACTGCCCATGATGCGATTGCCGCCTTTGCAGATCCGTTTTGCACGACTTTTTCCAAGATCAAACTTATGATTAGAGGCCATTTTCTTTTATTAACAGATGATCCATCATTGTTACAAGAAGATTGAAGGAGGGACAAGCTATGAATACATATGAATTTATCGTAGGGATTTCATGGATTTTGATTGCTGTCTTTGCCTTATGTTTAGTGGGGTATTTGGTCTTGAGTGGAAGGCTCAAATGGCTGCACTATGATTCTATAGTAGGAAAAATTGGCCTCGAAGTTACAGAGAGTTTAGGAATCAAAGATTTAACCGCTGATGAAATTCTCGCCTTTGAGAGCTTCGTATACCGTGACACTCAGAGTATGGAGCGAGGAGCTCGTTTAGCCTATATATTACTGTTTATAGAAAAAGACTTGCTCATAGCTCAATTCGAAGACAATATTTTACAAATTGCGCTCACGGAAAAGGGTCGAAAAATCCACTCTACCATTATTGCTGAGTGTGAAAAAAGGCTTATGATCACTCCTGAAACGGAGATTACATGGAAAGCTGCAGAGAAAAAGTCGATCAAGAGCATGGAAAAAAAACTGGTCTCACGAATGAAAAAGCAGGGAGCACAAGCTGCTATTACCGAGGAATCTTTATTAGAGGATATCAATGAACGTAGTTGAGTTTATTATTCTGATTTCCTCTGTTATGCTTTTAGTTCTTATAGGACTAGGGTATTTAGCGTTCAGCGGAAGGCTGAAATGGGTGCAAAAAGTTCCTGCTCAGCTTCCTCAAGAATCGACAGAGACTTTTGGGATAAAAGAGTTAACCGCAGATGAAATTCTAGCTTTTGCAAATTTTGTTTTTCGGGATTTTCAAAGCATGGAGAGGGGAGCTCGTTTAGCTAATGTTCAAGTATTTGTCGAAAAAGGGCTGATTATCGCTAAGCATGTCGATGGTTTTTTACAAATCGAGCTCACGGAAAAGGGAAAGCAAATCCATGACATGATCAATGTCGAATGTGAAAAAAGGCTCATGATCGCTCCTCAAACAGAGATGATGTGGAAAACTCTGAAGCCTAAACCCGCTAAAACCATGGTAGAAAAACTCGAATCTCGGATGAATATTCGTTGAGGGGGTTTGCCAAAAACATAGGAGAGGTTTAAAATCGTGAGGCATGTGGCTATGAGAGCCACGTAGATAACAGGAAGCCGTTAGACGGCGAATGAATGATATAAGAAGAATGGAGGTTTTTATGAAAAACTACATATGGACAACTAAACAGCGTCTTGTGTTTCTAACAATGATTTTAGTATCTCTCGGTTCTACTTCTCCAGCATTTGCTAAGAGTGCAGGCGATAAGATTAAAGGTGGTATCGATACCACCGCTGATGCCTTGAAGAAAGGGGTGGATAAAACCGGAGAAACATTCGATGATGCAAAAACGGGTGTCAAAAAAGGTATCAAAAAGTTTGGAGAGAAAGTTGAAGATCTTCAGACCTATTTTCGTAAAAAATTCCATGAACAGGTGACAGTTGATCCCACCACGGTGTCGGATGTGACTTTCAATGGCCACCACATGGCGACTATTGTAAAACCGGGTGAGCGTATCGATGGTCAGTTCAAATGCAGCTTCAATAAAGACCAGATCAGAGATCTCAGATATCACAGCGTGCTCATCGGATTCAAAGGACGAGAACAGGCTGAGACCGTTGTCGATATGGGCAGAGGGTTTTTCTTAGATCAAGAAAATGAGGCGGCATTCACGTTAATTGCTCCAAGCGAGCCAGGATTTTATAAAGTTCGCTTTCGACCCGTCAATGGCTATATTGAGCACGATGTGCTCAAAAAATGGAAAGATGAGAATGGAGCAGTTCCTGATAGCACGTCAACAATTGGCCTGATTTACGTCAAAGCTTAAAAGCTGCTTTAACCCCTCTTGTTCTTCGGGAAAGAGGGGTTTGTTATTGTCCAGAAGGCGTTGTAACAAAGAGGTCGCCGTTTTGGATCAAATGCATAAAGCGATTTAAGGCAATGGCATCAAAGACAGCATTG
>CAZBCR010000161.1:0-2951 GCA_964490565.1 uncultured bacterium | reverse complement strand
GTCGGTGTCGGCGCTAGCCGTATCCGCGACATGTTCAACGAAGCGAGAAAATTTGCTCCTTGCATCATCTTCATGGATGAAATTGACGCTGTCGGCCGCCATCGCGGTGCTGGTATCGGCGGAGGCCATGATGAGCGCGAGCAAACCCTAAACCAACTTCTCGTTGAGATGGATGGATTCGATCCGACTGAAGGAATCATCTTGATCGCAGCGACTAACCGTCCTGACGTTTTGGATAAAGCTCTCTTGCGACCAGGCCGTTTTGATAGACGTGTCATCATCGACCTGCCTGATATTAAAGGCCGCTTTGAGATTCTGAAAGTCCATGCTCGTAAAATCAAGCTCGATCCGAATGTCGACCTAATGGACATTGCTCGTGGAACTCCTGGAGCTTCCGGTGCTGATCTGGCTAATATCCTCAACGAAGCTGCTCTGCTTGCCGCTAGACGTAACCGTTCAGCTGTAACGGCTCAAGAAGCCCGTGAAGCTGTTGATAAAGTCAAATACGGTAAAGAACGCCGCAGCTTAGAGATCGATGACAATGAAAAGAAGACAACAGCTTATCACGAATCAGGCCATGCGATTGTTGCCCTGATTGTGAAAAGTGCTGATCCTGTCGATAAAGTCACGATCATTCCTAGAGGCATGTCGCTAGGAGCGACACACTTTATGCCGAAGAAAAACCGCTTAAGCTACTGGAGAAAAGAACTCGTCGACCAGCTCGCTGTCCTCATGGGAGGCCGTGCTGCTGAAGAGGTTTTTGTCCATGATATGTCGAGCGGCGCTCAGATGGACATCACCCAAGCCACACGCCTTGCCCGCAGCATGGTCTGTGAATGGGGGATGAGTGAGCTTGGAACAATTGCCTTCGATGAAAGAGAAGGTAATGGTTATCTCGGAATGCCTAATGTCTCTGCTAAGACCTATTCTGATGAGACAGCTAAGAAGATCGACGCAGAAGTCTATCGCTTAATCAGTGAAGGCCATAAACGTGCTCTTGATATCGTTCAAACTGAACGTGCCAAAGTCGAGCTTATGACTGAAATGCTCATGGAGTTTGAAACACTCGATAAGAAAGATGTCGAAGAGATGATGAACGGCACATGGAACATCGAAGCTAAGCGCGCTCGCCTAAAAGTGGAAGAAGAACTCAGCCGTAAATCACCAGTTGCGACTTCTGTGCGCGATGTCAATATTCCTTCTTCTGAGACACCTACGCAGCCCCAAGGCGCATAAGGGGTGCATAAGGGCGCATAAGAGGTATTAGAATTAACCCACCCTTAAATGGGTGGGTTTTATTTTTTAGGCTCTCTTGCAGCAAGAATATCGAGTAATACACGCTGCATGGCTAAAATAGTTATTGTAGGAACCTTCTCTAAGTCGACGGTATTGCTCATCACTACACTTGCCAAAAGACGATCTTTTTCAGCTAATTTCTGCTCAATCAACTGGAACCAGGCTTGAACTGTTTTTTGTTCTTGTGCAACGATCGTTTCCAATTCAGCGTTTCGTTTTCGGAGCCTCTCGAGCTCTTGATTTTGTTCAGCTAGCAGCCTCTCTTTTGCTTCTTGATCTTGCCTTCCTTTGCTTTTAATGTCTGCGACGCTTCTGTCAAACAACTCTTGCGATTTGGTTTTGCAGCTTTCTTTTAATTGTCTTACAGTGGCTAAAGCTGTCTCAATGAGCTGAGTTTTCTCTTCCTTGCCTTGGTATTTAGTGGTCTTGAGGGCAGACAAGCCTGTTTCGGCTTTTTCAATCATTTCTTGTTGGAGTTTGGCGGCTCTATAATCGACGATAACGTGAGCTTGCCTAGTCATCGCAGCATGGACTCTTTCCATCAGTGAAGGCAGGGTGTCTAATTTGCGAGACCCCGTTTCTGTTGGGTAGCCGGCATAATACCATACTGTAGATGTCACAGGCGATGTCCAAGAGTTCGCAGTGCGCCATGTAGAGGAATCGGCTTCTAACACAATCTTCGTGTCGTAAAAAACGAGTTTAGATGCTTTGTGTTGCTCGGTATTCAAAAGAGAGAGGGTCTCTAAAATCCCTTGGGCCTGCTCTACGCTTAAAGGGCTTTTGGGTTGAATGGCTGACATAATAACCTCATTATTTATGTTGTCTTTTTGAAAGCACCTCAAATAATGCGCTAATTCTTCCAACAAGGACATCTGAAGAGATCGTTGCCGGATCTATCGGGGCTCCGAGAGCCTCTTGAACAACGACTCCTTTCAAACGATTGCATTCAAGTTTCAACTCTTCAATTTCTCGCGTTTGGAGATCGATGGTTTGTTGCTTGTCGGCTACTCTTAGGCCGAGAGTAGTGATCTCCCGGGTTTGTTCAGAATTCGTTCTTCCTAGAGTTTGGAGCTGTCTTTGGAGTAATTGTTCAGTGGTTAATTTTGCCTCGTCTCCTCCGCCTAAGTCCTTATAATAAGTCACGATTTTTCTAATCGTTGCCTGGGCTGTTTCGAGATGCCCTGCTTTCACAGTATCTGTGAGGTACTTGCGCCCCACGAGAGCAGTCAATCCTTTTTCAGCATTTTGTGCGATCTCAAACCTGTGGTGGGTTTCTCTAACATCATTAGGAGAAAAGTCTTGATCCACGAAAGCAGAGTGGACCCTTTCCATGAGAGGGACTATTTCTGCTACATCCCGAATTCCCGCATCTGCAGGATATCCTGCATAGTACCAGAGAGTAGATGACGCGTACGCCGTAGCTGAACTGACCGTACGCGCTACTGATGCATCAGGCTCCAACTCGATCTTGGTATCATAAATCACGAGCTTGGAATCTTTATGTTGCGCAGTGTTCAAAAGAGAGAGGGTTTCTAAAATGGTGACAGCTTGATGGATCGTTAAAGCGGATTTTTGTACTGACATAAATGACCTCTATGGACTTCTGGTTAAAAGCATTCCAATGACTTTAGGCATGGGATAATGGGTTGTTTTCA
>CAZBCR010000160.1:0-2960 GCA_964490565.1 uncultured bacterium | reverse complement strand
AAAGATTGAACTACTGGCTCAGCAAAGGCGCAGAACTCAGCCCTAGCGCAGAAAAGCTCGTTGGTAAAGTTGCTCCTGAAGTGATCAAATCTCTGAAAGGCCAGAAAAACGCATCGCGCGTTAAACAAGCCGCTCAAAGACGCCGCTTGAAAAAAGCTGATAAAAAAGCAGCTCCAGTTGCTAAAAAAGCAGTGAAAAAAGAAGCTGCTCCTGCTGCCCCTGTTACAAAGGCAGAAGAGCCAAAAAAACGTCGCGCGCCGGCGAAGAAAAAGGATGAGAGTTGATATCCTTTCACTTTTTCCCGAGTACTTCTCTGGCCCCTTCGATGTCAGTATTTTAAAAAGGGCTAGAGAAAGCAAACTCCTGGACATCCGTTTAGTGGACATTCGGGACTTTGCAGCAAGAAAGGGGAATTATGCGAAGGTCGATGATCGGCCTTACGGCGGAGGACCAGGAATGGTGCTAATGCCTGAACCGGTCTGCGAGGCCATCCGCAGTGTGAAAACGGAAAAGAGCCACGTTGTCTACCTCTCTCCGCAAGGACAGAAATTGACAGCGGCTAAATGCCAAGAACTCTCTCAGAAAGAACACTTAGTTCTACTCTGCGGACACTACGAGGGAGTCGATGAGAGGGCTCTGAAAGAGGTCGATGAAGAGATCAGCATTGGCGATTATGTGCTGACAAATGGATGCCTAGCCGCGATTGTTTTAGTCGATGGAGTGGCAAGATTTATCCCTGGAGTCCTCGGACATGATGAGGCTGCAGGACAAGATTCGTTTCAGGAAGGGATTTTTGATGCGCCTCACTATACGCGCCCTGAAGTGTTTGAAGAAGTAGCTATACCGGAAGTTTTGAAGATGGGCAACCATGCCGAGATCGCCAAATGGCGCCGGAAAGAGGGCCTAGCCAAAACTAAGCGAGTACGGCCCGATTTAATTTATTTAAAGGAGAATCAAGATGAAACAGAATAAAATTATGCAAGAGATCGAAGGAAGCTTTCTTAAGAAAGACCTTCCTACTTTCCACGTAGGCGATACCATCACTATCCATACACGGATTGTTGAAGGTGAAAAAGAACGTATCCAGATGTTTACAGGCACTGTGATCGCGCGCCGTGGAAGCGGACTTTCTGAGACTGTTGCACTCTATCGCGTTTCTTACGGCGCTGGTATGGAAAGAGTATTCCTCGTCCATAGCCCACGCGTTGCAAAAGTCGAAGTGACCAAGAGCGGAAAAGTACGTAAAGCTAAGCTCTATCACTTAAGAGGCACTTCAGGTAAGGCTTCTAAAGTTAAAGAGCAAATCGGAGGAGCTGCCCATCATGAAGAAACAGTTACTTCCGAAACAGCAGCGACTTGAGACTGCCCGTTTAAAGAAATTGACAGCTTACGAAGAGCGAGCCCGCAGCCAAGGATATAAGTCCATTGCGGGCGTCGATGAAGCTGGCCGTGGTCCTTTAGCTGGACCCGTTGTGGCTGCTGCTTGCATTCTTCCCGAAAATTGTTATCTTCCCGGGATCAATGACAGCAAGAAGCTCACCGCTGAAGAGCGAGAAAGGCTCTACCAAATGATCAAGGAAAATCCTGAGATTTTATCAGGAGTTGGGATTGTTGAAGCGCTGATCATCGATCAGATCAATATTCTGCAGGCGACCTTTCAAGCGATGGTCGCTGCCGTTCTCCAACTGCAACAAAAGCCCGACTACATCTTGATCGATGGCAATCAGATTCCTAAGAGCCTGCAATTAGAATTGTCTTGCGAAGGGATTGTCAAGGGAGATTCTCTTTCCCAGTCGATCATGGCAGCAGGGATTTTAGCCAAAGTGACAAGAGATAAAATCATGCTTGAGCACGACAAGACTTGGCCTGATTATGGATTTAAAGACCACAAAGGGTACGGAACCGAAAAACACCTGGAGAAGTTAAGGGAATTGGGCCCTTGCCCTCTTCACCGAAAAACTTATGAACCCGTAAAAATGGCTGAAAAATAAATGACAACACCACCTGTAGAAGCCTCTTTTAGAGTTTTAGTTGTTGATGATATGGAAGTGAATCGTAGACTGCTCGAAAGGCAGGTTGTAATGACTACTGAAGCTGCCGAATGTCCTAGTGTGTGCGAATGTGCTGCAAGCGGTCATGAGGCCATTGAGCTTTGCACCAATAATAAATACGATAAGATCTTCATGGACTACAATATGCCTGGCATGAATGGTGGAGAAACAACGCGTAAGATTCGAGCCCTTGACCCCCACGCTCATATCGTCGGATGTACGTCTACTAAAGACGAAACAGAAATTGCAGATTGTTTTGATGCCGGGATGGAGCAAGTTTTGCCAAAACCTGTAGACGTTAAAGAGATTATTAAACGCGAAATTGAAGCAGCTATACCGGAAATCTATAGAAAAAAGAGTCTAGAATAAATGCGACGCAGTATGACGGCCTATGGCCGAGCACAACACCATTCGAAACTAGGCCGCTGGACAGTGGACATCCACTCTGTTAATCGCAAGGGCCTCGATTTAAATATTGCGCTCCCGCATACCCTCCTGTTCTTAGACGGCGACATCCGTAAATGGGTCAGTACTATTGCCGATCGAGGCCAAGTTTCTGTTCGCATTTCTTTTGAATGCCTCGAGCTCGAAGAATCGCTCCATGCTTTAAAAGATCATCAGAAGAAATGGGAAAAGATCGCCAAAGCCCTCGGATATCCAGCTTCTTCCATCGATCTAAAATTCTTAGTCGATAGACTCGACCCGGCTCAAGTTCCTGTTGAAGAGAAAGTATTAAAGGCCGACCTCCTAAAAGCCTGGGAAACAGCTTCGCAGCATTGGATCACCATGAAGGAAAAAGAAGGCAAGGCCTTAGTTCATGACATCGAAAAACGGACTAGCCATATCCAGAAAGAGCTCCAAAAGATTTTAAAATGGCAGCCGATGCTCCAAGAAAGATACCGTAAGAAA
>CAZBCR010000159.1:0-3017 GCA_964490565.1 uncultured bacterium | reverse complement strand
CTATACTTAGCCCCTATGTGGAAAGAAAAAGAGACGTATAAGGATTTTGTCGTTAAAAAAGTGATGCCTTTGGGTGAACTTAAAGCGACCTTGATTGAACTCGAGCATCTACCATCGGGCGCTCAAGTCATGCACATCGAAAATGACGATCCTGAAAATCTCTTCTGCCTTTCTTTCGAAACACTTCCCTACAATTCCAATGGCGTTGCGCATATTTTAGAGCATACAGTTCTCTGCGGATCCAGAAAGTTCCCTGTCAAAGATCCATTTTTTGCGATGACGCGCCGGAGTTTAAACACCTTCATGAACGCCCTGACAGGTTCAGATTTTACCTGCTATCCTGCTTCCACTCAGGTTGAAAAAGACTTTTATAACCTCCTCGATGTCTATATCGATGCAGTCTTCCATCCTCAGCTCAAACATGAGAGCTTTTTACAAGAAGGCCACCGCTTAGAATTTGCCAATCCCGAGAAACTCTCCAATCTGGAGTGGAAAGGGATTGTCTATAACGAAATGAAAGGAGCGTTAGCTTCTGCCGATACAAGACTTTGGCACGCGATGATGCACCTTTTGGTGCCTAATTTGACTTATTCCCATATTTCCGGGGGCGATCCAAAGGTTATCCCATCGCTGACCTATGAAGAGCTGATCCGGTTCCATGAGACGTATTACCATGCCTCCCGGTGCCTCTACTTCTTCTATGGAAATCTTCCTCTGAAAAAACACCTCGATTTTCTATTGGAAAGAATCCTGAAGTCTACTTATAAACTCCCACCCATGCCTAAGATCCCAAGGCAGCCGAGATTTACTGCCCCGATCGAAAGAGAAGAGTACTACCCTACGACCACCGACGAAGACAACGAAGATAAGACAATGCTCTCATGGGCTTGGCTCACGGTTCCGATGCAGGATCAAGAGACGCTACTAGCACTCACCCTCTTAGATGCAGTGCTGATGGAGACCGATGCCTCATTAGTGAAACTTCCCCTGCTTCAATCAGGACTCTGCACTTCTGCCGATGCTTATCTCGACACCGATATGTCGGAAATGCCCTATATGATCGTCTGCAAAGGCTGCAGCCCAGAAAATATCCAAGCGCTTGATGACCTGCTTCTGAGATCGCTCCAGGATGTCTACGATAAAGGGATTCCTTCACATATGATCGAAGCGGCCTTGCATCAGTTAGAATTTGCAAGGATGGAAATCACGGGAGATCATGCTCCTTTTGGACTGACTCTGTTTATGCGCTCGGCCTTAGCTAAGCAGCATGGATGCCCTCCTGAAAATTCCCTCCTGATCCATAGTTTATTTGAAAAGCTTAGAAAAAAACTGGAAGATCCTTCTTACTTGCCAGGGCTTTTGAAGACCTATTTACTGAAAAATCCTCACCGTGTGCGCCTGGCCTACCATCCTGATAGCAAGCTGGCAGAAAAAGAAGCTGAAGAAGAAAAAGAGCGGCTGAAAGTTCTGGAGCTGGAATTGCCTAAGGAAGAGAAAGAAAAGATCCTTCTGCAGACGCAGCATTTAGATCATTATCAGAAAAAATTGGTCGAACAAAATATCGATTGCTTACCAAAAGTTACACTAGATGATGTCCCAGTTTTATCTAGACATTTTTTGGTGAAAGAAAAAAATGAAGTCTTTTCTCATTCTTGCTTCACGAACCATATCGTCTATGCTGATTTAGTCTTTGATCTGCCTCACTTTGAAGAAGAAGATCTCCCATATGTCCAACTGCTCTCTTCGATTATCACGGAATTGGGCATGGGCAAGAGAAACTACATTCAGAATTTGGAATACCTCCAATCGCATGTCGGAGGTCTTGGAACATCGCTTTCTCTCTATGTCCAGAGTGACAACCCTCATCAGATGAGACCTGCGTTTACCATCCGAGGAAAAGCCTTAGAAAGAAATGCTAAAGAGATGTTTTCAATTTTCAAAGATCTCTCACTCAATCCTCGTGTCGATGAAAAAAAACGGATCGAAGAGCTGATTTTGCAAATCCACACAGGATTACAAAACCGGCTGCAAAAAAATAGCCTCCGGTATGCTTCTCAGCTATCCTTAAGCGGACTCTCAGCCCCCTCGAAGATCTCTGAGATCTGGTATGGCCTCAGCTACACCAAATGGATCCAAGAAATTGCGAGCGATCTGAAGAAAAATTTACCTAAAGTTATGCAAAGGCTTGAAAAACTTAAAAATGAGCTGTTTTCTTTGCATAACGCCCAGCTCATTGTGACCTGCGATGAGGCAATGCATCAAAGACTCGAATTAGAAAACCATTATGGAGTCTTAGACCTGCCTAAGAAACCTTTTAATCCTTGGAAAGGCAACTACGAGCTCTATCCAGTCGTCTCACAAGGCAGATCGATGTCGACGCCAGTGGCATTCACCTGCGAGGCCTTCCCTGTCGCTTCTTACTTAAATCCACATGCTCCTGGACTAACAGTGGCCTCTCATATTCTAGATAATAAAATTTTACATCCTAAGATCCGGGAACAAGGCGGAGCTTATGGATGTGGAGCGACCTATTCTCCGATGACGGGTCATTTCACGCTTTATTCGTACCGGGATCCTAAGATTGCTTCGACATTAAAAATATTTAGAGAAGCTGTTGAAACCATCGCAGAAGGCCATTTCCACGACGCAGACCTCGAAGAAGCCAAGCTAGAGACCATCCAGCATATGGACGTCCCCGTCTCCCCTGGAAACCGCGGAGCGACAGCTTATGCCTGGATGCGCGAAGGCAAGACGCCTAAACAAAGACAGCACTATAGAGATATGCTCCTTGCCCTGACACCGCAAGAAATCCGCTTAGCTGTCAAAAAAGAGCTCTTAGACAAACTAGGCCTTGGCACAATTGTTACCTTTGCAAGCAAGGAACTTTTAGAAAAGGAAAACAGGGACCTCGAAAAACCTTTGCCTATTATCCCTGTTTGAGATAACTTTTAATGCTTGTTTTAAGGGCGCATAGCTCAGTTGGTAGAGCGCCTGTCTTACACACAGGTGGTCATAGG
>CAZBCR010000158.1:0-3031 GCA_964490565.1 uncultured bacterium | reverse complement strand
ACCTTCCAAATGATCATCGCGACCCTTCTAGGGATCTTCGTCGGTCTTTTCCTTGGTGACATGTGCCACGTTTTTGCTCCATGGGAAAATGCCTACATCATGATCCTGAAGATCACAACGATTCCGTATTTAATTTGTGCAGTCATTCACGGGATAGGGCGGCTTGCTACAGGAGCTGCAAAAAAAATCTTGCAAAAAGGGCTCCTTTTTATTGCAGGCATTTGGGTTCTTAATATCCTCATGATCTACATGACTGTTTTTTTATTCCCCCACTCGCATGGAGCTGTTCACGCTTCTTATAGCACGCTAGCTCCCAGCACCATTAACTTTGCCGAACTGCTGATCCCTGACAATGTTTTCTATGCTCTCTCGAACAACTTAGTTCCCGCTGTCGTGATGTTTGGATTGCTGCTAGGAATTGCACTCATGCACCTCCGAGAAAAACAAACTGTCCTCTCATTTTTAGATGCCTTAGTTGAAGCCTTCACACGGATGACGGGATGGATCAGCAGGATTACACCGCTAGGCACTTTCTTGATTATTGCTGACCGCGTAGGAATGATCCAACTCGCGACCGTTAAACAAATCAGCACCTACTTGATTCTCTATATCCTTTGCATTTGCCTGCTTGTTTTTTGGATAATCCCCCGCATCGTTTCCATGCTGACAGGCCTTTCCGCTACAAAGTGGATCAAAGACCTCACCCCGATTATGGTGCTAGCATTTACCACTAATGTCGTTATTGTTACGCTTCCCTTCATCATTGAGCTCATCAAGCGAGAATCAGAAAAACTCTACAAAAAAGACCCGGTGGTCGAAGACCAGGTCCAAGGGATTGTTTCGATTATTTTTAATCTCCCCTTAGGCTCTCTATTCATTACAGTCTTTGTCTTTTTCATTTCCATTTTCTACCATATGCCGCTTTCTTTCATGTCTCAGGTCCAGCTCTTTGTCACGACATTCTTAACCAGCTTAGGAGCTGTCGGCCTCGGCTCTTGGATCAACTCCCTTAACTTCCTTCTCGACTCTCTGGGCCTGCCTCTCAATGCCATCGAGACATATCTGACAACGCTTCCCTTCACTGCAGGATTTCAATCGTTGGTCTCTGTCATGGAAATCTCCAGCCTTGGCTTGCTCATTGCTCTAGCTTGTCATGGAGTGATCCACTGGGATTGGCGTAACGTTGCCAGAAAAACAGCGATGACTTTGATTCCCGTTGTCGTTTTCTTTTTTGCCTTTAAATCTTGGATCATGCTGCCGTCAATCTCCAACCCGACAAAAAGCATTTGCGATCTTCAAATTAATACTCCCATCAAAGTTAAAGTCTATAGTGAGCATGAGACTCCTCCACCTCTACGAACAGGCGAAACATTTAAACGCGTCCTTGAATCTAAAGTCATCCGTGTGGGTTACAATCCTGAAATGATCCCTTTCAGCTTCCAGGGCTCGAACAGAAAGATGATCGGCTACGACATGTCATTTGCTTACATGCTGGCTCATGATCTTCAATGCGATTTAGAATTAGTCCCTCTCCATTTTAGCAAGCTTGCAGAAGAGCTCGATACTGGGCTTTATGACGTTGCGATGACAGGTGTTTCCATCACGGAGCACCGGCTGAAAAAGATGTGTTTTACTCAGCCGTATCTTGACTGCCGTATGGTATTTGTCATGCGAAAGAAGTTCAGTCATGACTATACCTCGATTGCTGATATCATCAAAAATCCTCAGGTGAAACTCGTCGTCCGCAAAGGCTCTTCTTATGAGGTGCTGGCTCGCTCGCTTGTCCCGGCTGATCAAATAGCCGTGATCGATAACTATGAAGAATACGTCATCAATTATCCCAATGATGTCTTACTCCGGGGAGAGCCCCAATCCATTGCTTGGAGTTTGAATTATCCGAACTTTACCGTCGTTGCACCTAAGAAAGATATTGCCCAAGACAGCCTCGGATATGCCGTTGCTCTGGGCTCCGATCAGATGCTTTGCTATCTCAATCAATGGTTATCTCTGAAGAAAAACGAACGTTTTACCCAGCACCAGTATGATCTTTGGATCCTGGGTAAAACAGAAAATGAAACTCCCCAGCCTAGACGATGGTCGATCATCCGTGATGTCCTCGGCTGGACTGATAATTAATAATCTATTATTTAGCAGATAAAATAAATTCTTTCAGCGCCTTAGCGTCACGGACTCCGACGATACGTCCAGTTTCTTTCCCATTTTTGAAAAGAATCAGCGTAGGGATAGAAGTGACTTCATAAGTAGATGCAATCTTTTGGGCATGATCAACATCTAATTTGACGATAGAGGCCTGTCCTTGGAGCTCTTTAGAAAGAGCCTCTAGGTGTGGAGCGATCATCCTGCAGGGACCGCACCAGTCGGCATAAAAGTCGACGAGGACGATACCTTGTTTGATCTCTGCTTCAAATGTCTCTTCAGTAACTTGCTTTAGATTGCTCATTTTGACCTCAAAGATGCCATTGTAACAAGTGATTCCAGAAAAAGCAAGATCACCCTATACTAGATGGTCTTGCGGCCATGGCGGAATTGGCAGACGCGCTAGATTCAGGTTCTAGTCGGGGCAACTCGGTGGAGGTTCAAATCCTCTTGGCCGCAAAAGGTTTTAATGAAAAAATTACTATTATTTGCACTCTTAGTAGGAAATACTTTTGCTGTTTCCGTCTCTCCTCAAGTCGCTGAGCAGGTCGGGGTCAAGATCTGGAAAAACGAATGCGGCGGGAAATTAGAAAATTTGACCCATTGGGGCAAAAATGAAAATTTCCCCTCTTTAGGGATCGGCCACTTCATCTGGTATCCTGTAGGGAAAAGAGACCGCTTTGTCGAAGGCTTCCCTCCTCTTCTCACTTTTCTAAAAAATCAAAAAGTCAATATCCCTGCGTGGCTCCAGACCGCAGAAGCATCTCCTTGGAATACTCGCGATGAGTTCTATGCAGAGATCAACAGCTCAAAAATGAAGGAGCTCCGGCAATTTCTTTACGACACCAGAAATTTCCAAGCGATCTTCATTGCT
>CAZBCR010000157.1:0-3049 GCA_964490565.1 uncultured bacterium | reverse complement strand
ATCCAAAAAAGTTTCGTGCCGGAAAAATAAGGATCTAAGAGGAGGCCTGTTTTTTGTCGGAAGAGAGGCTCGAGTCCTTTTCCTTTTAAGTCTTGGCAGATTTCTGTTGTTCTTCTGTCTTGCCAGACGATCGCATTGGCTAAAGGTTTACCGGTTTTTCGATCCCAGACAATCGTTGTTTCTCGTTGGTTGGTGATTCCGATGCCGGCAATTTGATCAGGGGTAATCTGGCCGCTTGCCAAAACTTCACTCATGCAAGAAGCTTGAGAAGACCAGATTTCTTGCGGATCGTGTTCAACCCAGCCGGGTGATGGAAATATTTGCTTAAATTCTTTTTGTGCGGTAGCGTGAATATTTCCTTCGTGCGAGATTAAAACGGCCCTGGAACTCGTGGTTCCCTGGTCGAGCGCTAAGATGTACTTCATTTTTTCAAAGTGAAGCTTTACACTTTAATTTTCAATAGGAGAAATACAATGAGCATTTTTTGGGGTGAATTAATCGGTACCATGCTTTTAGTTTTACTAGGCAATGGCGTGGTTGCTAACGTTTTACTTGGCAAAACCAAAGGCCACAGCAGCGGATGGATTGTGATCAGTGCAGGCTGGGGATTTGGCGTTGCGATGGCGGTTTATATCACCGGATGGGCTAGCGGCGGACATTTTAATCCTGCTGTGACGCTGGGGTTTTGTATCGCAAACAAAACAGCGTGGGGTCTCGTTCCTCTTTATCTAACCGGTCAGTTCATTGGGGCTTTTATTGGACAAACACTTGTCTGGCTCTCCTATTTCCCGCACTGGCAGAAAACTCCCGATCCGCAAATGAAACTCATGAGTTTTTGCACACATCCAGCGATCCGCAGCTACAAATGGAACTTTGTTTGTGAAGCTGTCGGAACGATGGTCTTGCTTTTAGGAGTATTAGGGATTTTCGATTTTCATAACGGCATCAGTAATGGCATGGGGCCCTATGCTGTCGGGATCTTGATCTTCTCGATCGGACTTTCACTGGGTGGACCTACCGGCTATGCGATCAATCCTGCGCGTGATTTAGGCCCACGGATTATGTATGCAATCTTGCCTGTGAAAGGGAAAGGGTCTGCTGATTGGGGGTATTCTTGGATTCCGGTCTTTGGGCCGCTTGTGGGAGCAGCCGTGGGTGCAGTGATCTACTTGCTCTACATCCAGCCTCTGAAGGCTTTGATGGATAACGCGCTGTAATTTATTGAAAATTAATGAGTTAATATGCCGTATTGACGTATTTACGGCGATACGGCAATATTAAACTCAAAAAGGGGTGTGAATTATGGCTAGCAAAAGCGACACAGTTAGATTAACAATAGATGTTCCAGTTGCTCAACACACGTATATCAAAATGTTAGCAACCAAGGAAGGCGTGACATTGCGGCAATTTGTTATCGAACATTTGCCTACTTTGCAAAAGAAAAAAGGCAAGAAAAAGGGTAAAGATCTTCCAAAAGATGAATTTGATGACCTCCTTGAAGATTTGCTCAATGAAAAGGCCCCAGTATTAAAAAGATTGTCTAAAAAATGATCAAGTATCTGACTATTGAAGAAGTTTTAGCAATGCATGAAGCCCTTATTGAAAAATTTGGAGGGTTGCATGGTACTAGAGACATAAATCTTTTAATTTCTGCTGTTGAGGCACCTAAAGCTGCAATGTTTGGAGATGATTTGTACCCAACAATATACGACAAAGCAGCTGTATATCTTTTTCATATCGTCAACAATCACCCATTTAACGATGCGAACAAAAGAACAGGTTTTCTTGCAGCTTATCTGTTTTTGAAAGTAAATAAAGTGCCTATTCGATTTACAGATGAACTTTATGAAGATTTAGTCGTGGAAGTAGCGAAAGGCAAGAAGACAAAAGAAGAAATAGCTTATTTCTTTAAGCATGGAAAAGAAAGAGACTAGATACTAGCGAAGTATTCCGGAAGGGGAGAGACGAACTTCATCTTCTTGTTCCGGAATGGATGCAGAAATCCTAAGATATGTGCATGCAGGCAAAGTCTTCGGCGGTTGGTCTGGCCGCCATATTTCGTATCGCCTAAGATCGGAAAGCCTGCTTCTGAAGCGTGAACACGGATTTGATTCTTACGGCCTGTTTCCAGGACGAATTTCACAAGAGCTGAGTGCTTTCTTTGTTTTAAAACTTCATAGTGCGTAATGGCGAGTTTTCCAGTTGATTCGCTTTTGACTTTTTGTTCGATGAAGGCTTTTCTTTGCTCGTAGCGGGCAGCTTCTCTAGCGCGGAAAGCATTCACAGGCTTAGCTGGTTTATAGACTTTCACGGGAGATTCTTCTGGTGTAGGGACGCTTTTCACAAAGAAGAAATCGTCTTCAACTAAGGTGCTTTTCCAGGTTCCTTTTAAGGGTGTCGGTGTTCCTTCAACAATCGCAATGTAGATCCTGTCGATCTTATGCTCGGCAAACTGCTCTTTTAAGATGTCACGGGCTTCTGTGGTATAAGCAAAAAGCATCACACCGGAAGTATCACGGTCAAGACGGTGAACTGGATAGACCATGCGGCGGAGGCGTCTTTTTAAGATGGCGTGGACGGTCTTTTCATTTTCAGCAGCGGTAGCGACGGTGAGGAGTTTATCTGGCTTATCTAAGACCACGAGGTGTTCGTCTTCGTAGAGGATCTTGATGCCGTGTTCGGTGTAGGCGACTTTAGGTCCGACTTTGAGTTCTTGGCCTGGAAGGAGTATAGCACGGACGGATGAAACACGGGTTTCATCGACCGAAACACGGCCTTGATCAATCCATGTTTTCAAAGTATTTTTTGAACTATCCGGGCTCAACTGTTGTAGAGCGGCCAAAAGGGAAGTCTTTTCTTCAATTTTCGATTTCATAGGCAATATTCTACCATATTTCTTGATTATGAGCTTGAACGGTTTTCAAACCTGAGTTATATATTTCCTAAAATAGGAGTGTTTTATGAAATCGACACGTGAAAAAGTAAGTTATTGCATTGGCCTTGAGACAGGTAGAAATTTGAAGCGTCAATTTAGCGATATGGACTCAGG
>CAZBCR010000156.1:0-3079 GCA_964490565.1 uncultured bacterium | reverse complement strand
TTTTTGTAAAACAGCTTTACATTGATCGACTGGGATAAGAGGCAGGGTTCGATAGAGAAATGCAGCAAGCTCTTTTTCGGGAATCTGACGGCACTTCGAACAAAACATCTCGATAGTAGCAGTTGATGTTGCATCTCCTTCTACAGAAAGCCGCCTCATCAGTTCTTGCTGTTCAGCAGGAGAGAGTCTGATGGAGCTGTAGAATTCTTTTCCCGAAAAAACAAACTGGTCGCGGATCCATGTATAGGTAAACCCTTCGTCGATCCATCCTTCTTTAAACAGATCTAATCCCGGTAAGAGAGAAAAAACATGGGTCGGAGATTCTATCAAAAGCTTCTCAGAGGGATCGTTTAAAAACCTTTTTGAGTCTTTTGGAAGAAGACTTTTCATCGTTTCTAACAAAAATACAAACAGATCAAGCTCATCTTGGATTTCCCGGGATTCTTTTTTCAAAGTGGCCGTCCGAAAATAAAGGGGAACTAGCTGGCTGATCGATCCACCTGAAAGATATGCCCAGGGAAGCCGGTTAGCTTTTTTGGCCTTCGCCATCACCGCCTGGATAAACTGATCGGATCGGACATGCTGAATGACAACCGTTGTCATCTCCTCAACGATTTTTTTCTCCACAGGCGTCTGGCAGGCATGTGTTAACGGATGTTCGATCAACGTAAAAAACTCGACGAGCGCCTTGACAAACTCCGATTGATCGTGGATCCATGTCCAAAGCGAGCTATCGCTTCTTCCATGTTTAAAAACTAGCCTAAATCCTGCCATCCGGTCTTCATAAGGGCCTTTGAAGATCTCAGGCATTTCTGCGTCGTAGATCTCTTGAAAATACTCCTGAAATTTCGTGGAATATTGACGGATTAAAAAAGAAAAAAATTCGGCGTAGACTTTTGCTTTAAGCTGAAATTCATCTCTCAACTCTTCACAGACTCTCAGATGATGCGCTCGTACCTGGCCTTCAACCTTTAATCTGCGGATCTCAGCCTCTGTTGAAGCTTGTTTTAGCATACTTTCGGTTATCCGCAGCTGATCGAGAGCTTCTTGAGCTGCGATGTGGTATTCTTCGATTTTCTCATTGGCCTCTTGAAGTTTTGCATCTAAAGCTTCGTAGAGCGCCGCTCCAATTCCCCCTTTTTCATCAGGATTTAGCCCCACGCTCCAATTCAAGTTCCATCCTGAAAACTCCATTTTAACATCGGAAAAGGAAGCTAGCGTAAATTCCCAGGCCTTTAAAAGCGCATTTTCAGGAATGCTTTTAAAAACAAGACACGCCTCTTCAATCTTAGAAGGAGAGATTGCTTTTTTTAATAGCTGCTCCACCGTCATGGAGGGACGGTAGTGGGGCAAAAGTGCATCTCTTGCTCTTTGGATTTTTTGTTGGAAGGGGGCTTGAATAGGAATGAGCTGTCCAGCTTCGAGAGCTGCAATTAATCCCGGAGAGATCCAAAACTCCCAAGAAGGATCGATCGATTTTCTTAAATCTCCTATCCCAAAAGTTAAACTCAAAGGAACGGTGTACTGCACACCGTCTACCACGCGCCTTAGCCTTCCAGCTGTGAGAAGCTCATAGAGATCATCGATAAAAAGATCGAGATAGTGTCCCTGTACTAAAATCGCAGGCGCGGTTGCAAAGCAAGAGCCCACGCTTTGTCTTAGAGGAGTCAAACATGCGCAAATCACCGCACGCCGAATATGGACATCGGAAAGAGGCAAAGTGGGGGAGAGCAAAAGAGTCGCCCGGACCATCTCTTCAGCTTTTTTATGGAAAAGAGGAAGAGAGAATTTGCGAAACTTTTTTACAAATTCTGGATCTGAATCCCATCTGTGTAAAAATTTTGATTGATGCTGCCAGATCGATCCATCGGATGTTCCTGCAGGATAATAAAAACGAGACAATTTTCTAGAAAATGGCTGGAGCTGACCCTTTCCATCCACAAGAATATTCGCTAAGTCCCGCGCTAAACTGACCGCCCGAAAACAATAAGAATCTTGAATTCCTGAACGGTCCATTGCATGGGAAGCAAGGGAGAGCCACATGGGATCGAGCGGAATTTCTTCGGTTTTTTCTGACATTGGATTATACTAACCTCTATTTAACACGTAAAATTATGAAAATACAAGTCAATGATCAATGGATGGAGCTCGCTGAAGCCTGCTCTGCAAAAGAACTCGCTGATAAAATGAATCTAAGAGGCCCCCATGAGGCCCTCGCAGTCGAGATAGACGGTACCCTTTACGATCTTCAACACCCAGTGAAGGATGGGGATAAAATTAGATTTATCTCTTTTGATGAACCTAAAGGGAAAGAAGTTTTCTGGCACACCTCTGCCCACGTTCTTGCCCAGGCAATTTTAAGACTATTCCCCAACGCAAAGCCAACGATTGGACCTCCGATTGAAAACGGCTTTTATTACGACTTTGCCAATGTCACAATCACCGAAGAAGACTTTGCAAAAATCGAAGAAGAAGTCCGCAAGATCATCGATGAGAACTACCAGGTTAAACGGCATTTATTCAAAAATAAGCAAGAGGCCATCGAGCGTTTCAAATCAAATCCTTATAAGGTCGAGCTGATCGAAGGTTTTGAAGAAGGACCGATCACCGGCTACGAGCAAGGCGAATTTTTTGATCTCTGCCGCGGCCCCCATTTAAATAACCTCGGTAAAATCAAAGCCTTCAAAGTTTTGAAAACATCCGGAGCTTATTGGAAGGGAGACCCTAGCCGTGAAATGATCACTCGCGTCTATGCGACTTCTTTTCCCGATAGAAAACTTTTAAAAGACTATCTTCACTTCTTAGAAGAAGCAAAAAAACGGGATCATAAAATCTTAGGCCCTAAACTCGATCTTTTTTCTTTGAAAGAAGAAGCGCCCGGAATTCCATTCATCCATCCTAAAGGGATGGTCATCTGGAACAGGTTGGTTGATTTCTTACGCGGCATGCTTCAAAAATCGGGCTACATCGAGATTAAAACACCGCTACTCTGCGGCCAAGAACTCTGGCAGACATCGGGACATTGGGATCACTACCGCGACAATATGTATAGCTTTGAAATTGAAAAAAGAGCTTTTGC
>CAZBCR010000155.1:1344-3102 GCA_964490565.1 uncultured bacterium | reverse complement strand
CAAGCGCCCAATTTTCCTGAGTAGCGCTGCCAAAATATCTCAAAACAAAACTTTCTTTTCGTTCAATAGAACTGAATTGAATGTTTACAAAATTACGGGCCGAGAGCACACCTGCAAGCAATGTCTGGGGGATGACCGCAGAGATATAAAAGCCTAGTTGTTTCCAAGGGGTAGATAAAACGTCTTGTTTAATGTCTTGAGGATAGTTTTCTACGTAATCTTCCATTGCGACCCATCTGCGCTGGCTTGCAAGTGTTTTAGCGCTATCGCTAAAATTATCAAAGCAGGTGCCGATGCCTATAAAGACGATGGCCTGAACCAGATGGCCTATGCTTCTGATAACGTGTAAATGTCGGATGTCTTTTAAAGCATCCCATGCACAAGGCAAAGATTTTAAAAGAAAAACGGATCCTATGGCCGACATCACGACGCAGGCATTGAGGGTCCAGGTGCGGATTTGCTGGTGCTGGGTAATATCCGCTGTACTGACAAGTTGATTGAAGCGATAGACTTGATAACCTACGATTCCCGCGCAAGCGACCAGAAAAGTTTTGGGGGCGTAATAGGTAAGGGCGCCCAGCGCAACAGTCGAAGCTAGCCAGAGTGTAACATCTGGTTTGTCGCTTGTTGCATTTCTTTCAGCTTTCACGGGTGCGTTAAGATAGGTAATTGCTGCCATAAATTGTTCCTCGCAAAGGTTTTGAGCAGAGATTCTAAACTTAAGTTTATCTAAATCGCAATAGATTAATTTGCAGCTTTCTAGAGGAACCGTTATACAGACCTTGACAGGAGTTTAAATGCAACTCAACTTACAGGAGAGAAAAGTGAAGAACGTTGTTTTAATTTTTGCGCTTTCCGTCTTTACCTTCACTATTCCGGGATTTGCTGAAGAGAATACGAAATCAGAATCGTCGTCAAAACCAGAGATATCAGCCCATCACGGCGGCGGGGGGCATGGACATGGTGGTCATGGACATCATGGGCATCATGGGGGTCATGGGCATGGCCACCGCTCCCACAGTCACCGAAATGCTCGCGGTCACTATCATAACGGACGTTTTGATCATGGCTATTTCAATTCTCATTTTGGCCCTGGATATCCTATTTTGTGGGGTGGACCAGGCTTTTGGTTCGGGGCGCCTTGGGTCTCACCGTTCTGGTTCGGCGGCGTTTATTGGGGATTCGGCCCTGGCTTCGTATTCGCGCCCGAATGGCGAGTCGGAGGATGGTACGTTGCAAGTATTGCCACTGGCTACGTTTTGCTCAATCCTACTTTTCCAACCGTCCAGGTCCCCGTGGTTGTGAACATCAATTTGGCACCGCCTGATGACGAAGACGAGAGCAGCGAATAGACGAACGGTACAGTATACCATAGAGAATTAAAGATCCGGATTGCTACGATATGGGTATGCAATTTAACTTTGCCAAGTACCACGGCGCAGGAAATGACTTCGTCATCTTCGATGACAGGAGGATGAGATTTCCCATGCAGGATGAAAAATTCATCGAACATCTCTGCGAGCATCGATTAGGTGTCGGAGCAGATGGCGTTGTGTTATTGCAGCCTTCAGAAAAAGCCGATTTCCGGATGAGAATTTTTAATGCCGATGGAAAAGAAGCGGCTCAGTGCGGAAATGGCCTGCGATGTTTAGTCGATTTCATCCGGCAGATGGGACATCCGTCGCCAAATCTGACAATTGAAACACATGAAAGGATTGTTGAGTGTTCTTGGGAAGGAGACCAGATCACGGTGGATCT
>CAZBCR010000155.1:0-1244 GCA_964490565.1 uncultured bacterium | reverse complement strand
CCGATTTGCATTGTGCCGGCATCCCGCGAAGAGCTCTTTGTCGAGGTGTTGCCTAAGGCCGTCCTGTTAAGAGGACGCGCGACGTTTGTCTTCCATGGATCGATTTCCTATTAGAAAATGATTGACTTACGGCTCTTTTCCATTTAGGAGGGAGTTATGATCATTGGTATTCCTAAAGAGATCAAAGATAATGAATTTCGGGTCGGAGCAACTCCCGACATGGTGCAAGCGCTTTCTCAATGCGGGCATCAAGTCCTAGTAGAGTCGCAAGCGGGCGAGGCGATTGGTTTTTCAGATCCGATGTATACGGCAGCGGGCGCCAAGATCGTCAAAGGTCCTGCGGAAGTCTACAAAGCCGAAATGATCATCAAAGTCAAAGAGCCTCAAGAGGCTGAATTTCCACTTCTCCATGAAGGACAGATCCTTTTCTGTTATTTTCATTTAGCTCCCGATCCTGTTCAAACAAAAAACCTTTTAGATCGGAAAGTCATTGCAGTTGCGTATGAGACGGTGACAGATAGACAGGGGCGGCTTCCTCTATTAGTTCCGATGAGCGAGATCGCAGGACGGATTGCAATTCAAGCAGGAGCCACAGCTCTTCAGATGGCGTATGGAGGACGGGGAATGCTTCTTGGCGGAGTGCCTGGGGTTTCTCCAGCAAATGTTGTTGTGATTGGCGGAGGTGTTGTCGGTACTCAATCGGCTCGGATGGCGATCGGCCTTGGCGCTGATGTAACGATTCTGGATAATAATCTGACAAGGCTCCGCGAACTTGATGCGATCTATGGTCCTCGGCTCAAAACGCTCTTTGCATCTCCAGGCAATATCGAAAAAAGCGTCATACATGCTGATCTCGTGATCGGAGCTGTACTAGTCCCTGGGAAATTAGCTCCACGGCTGATCACCAAGAATATGGTATCTAAAATGATGAAAGGCTCCGTGATTGTCGATGTTGCGATTGATCAGGGCGGATGTTGCGAGACGTCTAAGCCAACAACACATTCCAATCCGATCTACCAAGTTGATGGGGTTGTTCACTATTGTGTGGCTAATATGCCGGGAGCTTGCGCAAGAACGGCGACGATTGCTCTAACGAATGCCACGATGATCTATGCGCTGAAGCTAGCCAATAAAGGGTATAAAATTGCCTTGAAAGAAGATCCCGGTTTTATGGAGGGGCTCAACCTCTATAAGGGAAAGGTTACGAATGTCCCAGTAGCTCAAGATCTTGGCTACGACTTTGT
>CAZBCR010000154.1:0-3152 GCA_964490565.1 uncultured bacterium | reverse complement strand
CAGAACCAATAAAAAGTGTCTTTTGAGAGAGCGTTTTGTAGAAAGGTGATGAAGTCAGACATAAAGCACCAAAAATTGCATTCATTCTCAGCTTTCCCTACGAAAAAAGCAAATTAAATAATAAAGGTTATTTCCGTTTGATATTATTATTAAATAATTTATTTATGTTATAAATTTATTAAATATAATTCATATTAATTATCGTTTATAATCGTATTTAATATGACACCAGTAAGTTCTTTTTATACAATTGATCTATATGAATACCTGCCTCGAGATTCGTACTCTTCTGAAGTAAACGATTCTACAGACACAGCCTATTCCGAAGGACCGCAGCGGAAAAGAGTGTTATCGCAGACAGAAGAGTCTGAAGGAGCAACTAAGCATTACAAACCTGAAGAAGAATGGTTTGTAGAGTCTATTATCACAATGACCAATGAGACTTTGTCGGGATGTTTTATCAGAGGCGAACTAGTAGGGCGCTGTATCAGTGAAACTTCCAGCATGGTGTTTTCTGTTGAAGACCTTAACACCACGCAAGAGTCTTCAAAAGTTCTTAAAATAACGGATTCTTTTCCTCCTTTCGAAGTGCTAGATGCGGTTCGAGCTATATGGGAAAATCAAGTCTCTATCCATTTAACAAAAACAGTTCTTTTAGGAAAGATAGCGGTAAGGACGGGCGCCTATTTGGATCTGGACAATAAGCATGGGGGATTTGTTCATCCTCCACGTGTTAATCAAAAGAAACGGCGTTGGGCCTATGTTTATTGTATGCCCCGGAAAGAAGGCGATCTAAAGGCCCTTAAACAGCGAGGCCTTTCGGTGATTGAAGAGGCAGCGATTGAAGTGCAGCGTGTTGCGACAGAAGCTTTGCTAAATGCATATGGAATTGAACCTGAAGATATCAAAGATATTAATATCCTAACACAGCCGCTCAAACTAGAAGATTGCTTTCAGGGGAAGCGTATCTCGGTTTATGACTACTTAAAGTACACCATAGAGTCGCAAAGCTATTTTCTTCCCAGGGGTGGGCACATTATCACCTTATGCGACTATGATAAATGGACAATGACTTCAGTTAAGAAAGATTATTCCAATCTCTTAGAGTTTCGTTTACAGCGGGCTCCTCATCTTTTAGCGGAAATCGAGAAATTTAAAATCATTCCTCCAGAGCACTGCAGAATCTTATCTATGAACTAGTGCTTTTCTTTATTTCGGCTTTGGTTACATAATTGGTACCGTGAATAAAAAGAGTGATTTTTTACAGTCTTCTCGTAAGAGATACCGTCATTCTCTCTATCCTGTGACTAAGCCCAGGGAAGAGGGGTACTTAAAAGTCTCAGGTCTACATTCTCTTTATGTGGCCCAATATGGAAATCCCAATGGGATTCCCGTCATCGTTCTCCATGGAGGGCCAGGCGCTGGCTCCGATGATATGTATACGAGCTCTTTTGATCTTAAGCGTTGGAATGTCATCATGTTCGATCAGCGAGGATCGATGCGTTCGAAGCCTTTTGGCTGTATGGAAGAAAATACTCCTCAACATTCGATCAAAGATATCGAGCAGATTCGAAAACATCTCGGGATCAAGAAATGGCTGGTCTTTGGCGGCTCATGGGGGAGCACCTTGAGCGTATTGTATGGAGAGGCCCATCCCAACAGATGTCTTGGATTTATCGTCAGAGGAATTTTTCTAGCGAGGAAGCAAGATTATCTCTATTTCTTCTACGAAATGGGAAAACGCTTTCCTAAGGTTTACAAGCCATATATTGATCATATTCCAAAAAAAGAGAGAAAGGATTTAATAACGGCTTACTACAAGAGGATCATGGATCCTGATCCTGCTATCCATGGACCTGCAGGCTTGGCACTGCTGACCTTTATGGGCAGCTGCTGGATTACACCACCCGATCCGAATTCTCCAGCGTTAAAGAGCTTGATGAAAAAAGAAAAGATCGTGGAAAGCTGTGCAAAAGTCCTTATTCATTATTCTAGGCATGATTTTTTTCTTAAGCCCAACCAGGTGCTAGCTGATCTGAAGAAAATTGCTCATCTTCCTGGGATTATCATTCAAGGAGAGCTGGATGGGGTAAATCCTCCTGCCATGGCTGTTGCATTACATAAAAAATGGAAAAACAGCGCTCTTTGGTTGATCCCAAAGACAGGGCATTCTGCTGCTGATCCCGGTATTGCTCCTGCATTGGCAACAGCGACAGATCTCTTTGCAGACTCTATATTAAATTAATTTCTATCATTTATTTCTTTAAGCTGAGCTGGCATAATTCATCCCGTGAATATCAAGAATGAATCTATACATTCTGCTCCATCTCACTGCAGGCTGAACAAGACTGCACTCCTTTCTCTTTTCCTTCTGTGCTCCCAGGCACAATAAAACATTTAATTCTTACATCCATTTTTAGCTAAACAAAGAATAAATCTTTAAGAAGGAAAAATTATGCATTCATCAATTTCAAAACCGCGCGCAATTGCGTGGGTGGTATGGGTAGTCGCCTCTGTGTTCTACGCCTATCAGTATATTTTAAGAGTCATGCCTAACATCATGTTGGATGACATCATGCAGCAATTTAGTATCAACGCTGCGACTTTCGGGCAATTCTCGGGAGTATACTACATCGGCTATTCGCTGATGCACTTGCCGATCGGCATTATGCTAGACCGTTTTGGTCCTAGAAAGACCATGACGGGTTGTATTTTATTGACCGTGCTAGGGCTAATGCCTTTGATTTTTGCACACCACTGGGCTTATCCGATTGTCGGCAGGGTCTTGATCGGCATGGGCTCTTCTGGAGCGATCTTAGGAGTTTTCAAGATCATCCGGATGACCTTTAGCGAAAAAAGATTTCCCCGCATGCTCAGCTATTCAGTGACGATCGGTTTGATCGGCGCTATTTACGGAGGGGGACCGGTGAGCTATATGCGTGAGGTGTGTGGCTATCAAACCGTTGTTCAGATATTGGCAGTAATGGGTATTGCATTAGCGGGCATTACCTATTGGATTGTTCCGCATGCGAAAAATCCAGCGCAGACCACTGTCATCTCAGATATTAAAGCAGTCCTTAGTAATAAACGCGTGATTTGGTCGTGTATATTTGCAGGCCTCATGGTGGGATCAATGGAAGGATTTGCCGATG
>CAZBCR010000153.1:0-3155 GCA_964490565.1 uncultured bacterium | reverse complement strand
AAGGGCGCATAGCTCAGTTGGTAGAGCGCCTGTCTTACACACAGGTGGTCATAGGTTCGAGTCCTGTTGCGCCCAAACTCCTACGCGGGAGTAGTTCAATTGGTTAGAGCGCTGCCCTGTCACGGCAGAGGTTGCGGGTTCGAGCCCCGTCTCCCGCGAGATTCTTTGATTTTTATTCCCCTACACGTTAAATCTAGGAAATGAAATATTTTATTTGTTTCCTATTTCTTTTGTCATCGCTTCAGGGAGATGCATTTGAAGACGGGATCGAATCGATCCATCAAAAAGACTATGTCCAAGCCTCCCAGCATTTTCATCATGCCGCCATATCTGGAAATCGTGCGGCTTTGTTTGGAGAAGTGATTTGCGAAGTTGCTTTAGGAAAACATGAACTAGCAAATGAGCATCTCAAAGAGCTCTCTTGCTCGTCTTGCAAAGAAGAAGAAGAAGAACAAAAACCGTCGACTCCATCAGAACTTGAAAAAGAACAAATTTCTGCTTATGACTGCCGCCAGCGAGTTAGAAAAGTAACAAAAGATTTAAGAGACTTAGTCGAAAAAATAGTTGCAGATACGGTGCCGGGATTGTTCCAAAAAATTCAGACTTTCCGCAGGTTAAACCCCTATATCGATCAGCTAGAAAGAAACGGTCTTGACTGTTGTAAAAATAGACAATCTGAACAACCTTGCACAGAACCTCTTGTCGAACAATTAAAACTTTGGAATAGTGAAGGCTTACCAGTAGATACAAATACAAAATAGATAGGATTTATGCCCGCGATACGTAAAACAGCCAGACAACACATTTCCATGTACCTATGGATTACCATAGGAGCCTTTTTAGCAGCGTTCTCCATCGAAGTCTTCCTGCTGCCGAACTCCCTAATTGACGGAGGGATTGTCGGTATTGCTTTGATTTTCTCTAAGCTGTTTGGAGAGTCTTATTTACCTTACCTTTTGGTCGTCTTAAACCTCCCCTTTGTTTACTTAGCCTTCCGGCATATCCGGCAGAGTTTTGTGATCTACATGTCGCTTGCTGTCGTCCTGTTTGCTGGATTCCTGATTGTCACTTCTCATTTTCCTGTCTTTCTTGGAGATCCGATTGAAGTGATCGTTGTCGGCGGTGCGCTGCTCGGCGTTGGCGTAGGCCTCATTATCCGTCACGGCGGCTGCTTAGATGGGACTGAAATTTTAGCGATCTTAATCAACCGAAAAAAGGGATTTACTGTCGGACAAGTCGTCTTGTTCATCAACATCTTCATTTTCGGAGCTTACGGCTGGATCTTCAACAACTGGCATTTTGCTCTTCAATCGCTGATCACTTACATCGTTGCTTTCAAAATGATCGACCTCGTCATCATGGGTATTGATGAGCTCAAATCGGTCTTGATCATTTCGTCTAAACCTAAAGAGATGGCGACTGTCATCATGGATGAACTCGGTCTTGGCCTTACAATCATGCATGGCAAAGGCGGATTTTCAGGTGATAGCCGGGAAATTCTCTATATTATCATTGAACGTTTGGACTTAGCTGAACTTAAAGAAATTGTTCTCAGGGAAGATCCGATGGCATTCATGGCGATTGAAAATCTCCATGAAGTCGTCTACGGCAAGCAAGCCCACCTCCCCTATAAGAAAAAATACAGACCCCCCTTCCACCATGCCTAATCAAATCATACATTCGCACGAGTGGGATGCCTGGAGGCTTTTCAGGATCTTATCTGAATTTGTGGATGGCTTTGAGAATATGCTGTCGCTAGGGCCCTCTGTGGCGATCTTCGGAGGCTCACAAGCCCCGGGTGATAATCCCCACTATCAACAAGCGGCAGTTTTAGCTTCTAAGATCGCTAAAAAAGGATTTGGAATTATTACAGGCGGCGGGCCTGGCATGATGGAAGCTGCCAATGAAGGCGCCCAAGCTGTCGGTGGAAAGTCTTGCGGATTGTGCATTGACCTTCCAACGGAAGAAAATCCTAATCCTTTCATCGATCAGAAATATCTATTTAAGTTCCGGTACTTCTTTGTCCGGAAAGTGATGTTCGTCCGTTACGCGCAAGCTTTCGTGGTCTTTCCTGGAGGCTTTGGAACTCTCGATGAACTTTTTGAAGCTCTCACTCTGATCAAAACGAAAAAAATCGCCTACTTTCCTGTCTTCATGGTAGGGAAAGCTTTCTGGTCAGGTCTTATTGAGTGGATGAAAACCTCCCCGCTTAAGGATAGATATATTAACCCAGAAGATTTCAAATTGATTACCATCACAGACGACTTAGATGAAGTCGTCGATGGCATCGTTCGGCATTGCAGCGAAAGCCAGGTTCGAGAGAATTTCTAATCGAGACTTTCAGAAAAACTCAGCAATTCCACCGAAGAGTTCAGACGGGCAATTGTCCCCTGGCAGAGATTGGAGCGGCTCTGGCCACAGAAAAATAGTATCTTGAAACAGAGATGCGTCGATGGTTGAGTCTTCCAACAATCTTACTCTTCTCATCCCTTGGGACAAAGGTGTGGCTTTATTGCAAAAAATATACTCCCCTGAAGCTGGCAAGTGGTGACAAGTATGTCGTTTTGCCATACTTGGCTTCAGCTCAAGAATTGGAGTGGGCTTTACAGTAGTATTGAATGTCAGAAAAGCATCGACATCTTCAGCACGATAAATAACAGCTTCTGAGTTAGAGCCTAAACCGGTAATACGAATCGAAATATCCTTTTTGAAAATCGGTAATTTCAATAGCACTTCAGGAGGGGGTCTATTGTCATACTGCAACATCTTCTCAAGTAACTGAGTGAATTCGGCGATCTGATCTGCATCAAGATTTCTCTCTTCTCCTTTCTGAGCTATCGCAACTCTCCAATACATCTCTTCGAAATTAAGATGAGTCTTAAATTCTAACTCCTCATTGAAATAACGAGCGCACCCTTCACATTTCATGAGAAATTGTACCGAAGGCATGCCGATTTGAAAAGCGATTTGTTGAATCAAGTAATTGTCGCAGTCCTTTAGGTCATCTGGATTCTCCACGCCGCTAATAAAGGTCGTTCCAGTGAACTGCTCATATAAAACGCAGGCTAAACTCCAAAGGTCCACTGAAGGATCAACCGGGCCTCCCAGAATGACTTCAGGAGCGCGATAGAAGCACGTTTGCATGATGCCATTTA
>CAZBCR010000152.1:0-3170 GCA_964490565.1 uncultured bacterium | reverse complement strand
CGCCCTTCAGTCGTATGGATCGCTTTTCTTTGCTGATCATTTAACATAAAGTAAGTGGAAGTCTTCTAAAATTTCTTGAAACGTAGGCATAGAGCCGTTAGTACGGGGCAAGACATGGATGATGAGGCCAGGGGGTAGAAGATATTGCTCTATGCGGAAAGCCTCGCGGATCAGTCGCTTAAAGCGGTTTCTTGCCACGGCATTGCCAAACCGTTTAGAGACCGTAATCCCTAATAAACGGTAAGGAAATTTTTCAGTCAAAACATCAAAAACGACACTACGCCCGGTAATTCTTTTACCGTATTTTTTGATACGCCGGAACTCATCACGCGTGCGGAGTCTTCTGGATTTGGGAAATTGCAGCTTTACGCTGTTAATTTCTTGCGTCCGGATCTTCGTCGACGATTGACAATTTGACGTCCCTTGGCGGTTTTCATTCGTTTCCGAAAGCCGCATGTCTTTGAACGTTTTCTTTTGCTAGGTTGGTATGTTCTTTTCATAATCTTTTCTCGAAAGGGATATGTTACTCGAACTGGTTAAATCCCTCAAGTAAAAGTTGAACCGACCGTTCTGAAAGTGAAGATAGGTTCTTGTTGCATAGAAATATCTATCATCATTACAATAGTTGCTACAAATTTAGATTAAGGATTATGGTCTATGAAAGTCAGAGCATCAATTAAGGCAGATCCTTCGAAGGGCGACAAGATCGTCCGTCGCAGAGGCCGTGTATACGTGATAAATAAGACAGACCCTAACAGAAAACAACGTCAAAAAGGTCCTGGGAGAAAGAAATAATGGCAAGAAAGAGTTTGGTAGCAAAACAAAAAAGACGCGAGCGCCTCGTTAAATTGAAGTGGGATCGCAGACAAGAACTGAAAAAAATCGTCAAAGATCTCAATAAAACTGATGAAGATCGGCTCGCAGCTCAGATCTCTCTGAATAAACTCCCTAAAAACTCTTCCCCTACAAGATTGCGCAACCGTTGCCAATTTACAGGCCGTGCTCGTGGATATCTCCGTAAGTTTAAGATGTCCCGTCTCTGCTTCCGTGAAATGGCTAACCAAGCTCTCATTCCTGGTATCATTAAGGCCAGCTGGTAGTTTTTTTCTAAGCAATTTCCAAAGACCAAGAACTTCAGGTTCTTGGTCTTTTTTTATTCCCTTTCTTTGTAGAAATATCTCTTCTTCGTTAGAATACCAAGAGCGAGGGTACTCATATGCATGATCCATTAAAGCAGATCGATACGAAGGAAGTTGAACTTCCAGACACCACTTATGTACGAGACATCGAGACGAAGGTTTTCCAATCGATCGTCGTGCAATGCCTCCTTAGAATAGAGGGGATTGCCTTGGTAGAAGGCAACTTAATCGATAATCTTTTCGGCAGAGAGCCCGCTGAAAGGATCACCGGTATTTCTGTGGAGCAAGATCCTAAAACGCATTCCATCAGCGTTAAGCTCGAAGTCAATGTCGCCTATGGTATCTGCATCCCTGAAAAAGCCGATGAGATCCAGAGCAGGGTGACTCAAGAGCTTTGCCATTTGACCGGACTTCATGTCAGCCTCGTGCACGTGGTCTTCAAGAATCTGATCACCAGAACAGAACTGATGGAGGTCATATCTAACGATCCTAAAGCTGCCAGTTACTCCGAAGAGTTCTAATGCGTAAAGAAAATCTGCTGTTTTCGGCCGTCCAGTTCTTTTTAGTTCTTGTTGTGGGCTGCACAGGGCTTTTTTTTATTGCACTTCCTTGGGCGCCTCATGTCAGGTTCACCTGCGCGGCTTTTTTAGCAGAAAGGGACGATCTTTTTATGCCTCTAGGGGGACTTCTTCTGGGGGTTGCTGTGATTTTAGGGGTGGGATTTTATTTTATGCAGAGAAAGGCCTACTTCCAAGTCCGGATGAGTCCTGCAATTCATGTTGAAAAAGCTCTTTTAAGGACTCTATTAGAAGCATATTGGAAAGAGCGTTATCCTGATGACAAGCTCAAAACCGATGTGGTTCTGCATAGAGATCAAAGAATCGAACTTGTTGCAGAACTACCTTCATTAAAATCAGCCGAACCAGAAAAACTTCTAGCTGATGTCCAGCTAGAAGTTGGTAAGTTGATGCTTCAGCAGCTGGGCTATAAGCGAGATTTTATCTTCACTTTCGAACTCAAATAGAGATCTATTTGCATCCACAGCAAGATTTTTTGCCATAATCACAAAGGAGACAGCATTTTTTTGATTTGATAGTGCCTTTGCAGTGAGGGCATTTGCAGGAAGTTTTGCAGGTTGTTTTTGGCATCGATACCAATCCGGTGCACTTGCATAGAGGGCATTTGATTTTCGCTTTAGGGCTGGTTTTTCTTTTAGCGGTCTTTCTAGCAGCTTTTCTTTTCTTGGCCATGAAATTCTCCTTTTTGTTTTCTAATTTTGTATGTAAATCGTAGCGAAATAATAAGCAAAGCGAAAAAGATGTAAATTTTGCTCGACGGCTAAATTTTGCTCATCAATAATCCCGGTTCAGGAGGAACGGTAATGAAGAAAATAGCAATTTGTCTATGTCTACTACTGGGTCAAGCTTGGGGTTTAACCGCTACGCCACCTCTTTCCTGGAGAGATGATCTTTGGGATTCTAAGAAGCCAGATGACGACGACGACGACACTGTCGTTGCTGCGACGTCAAAATAATCTTCAATAAATTTTGTTGGGCTGCAAAGAGCTGCCGATCTATAATTTTGGCTTCTTCAAAGGAGGAAGACAATGAAAAAGATCGCGATTTGCATGAGTCTGCTAATTGGTCAAGCATGGGCACTAACTTGTTCGACACCTGTTACTCTGTCAGAACCTGGACGGCATGTGTCACCTCGGAAAGTTACCATCAATGAAGAGGGAGAAGCGATGACGCTTTGGATCTCTAAGAACCCTGAGAACAAGGAAAAAACGTTATTTGCGGCAACGAGAGACGGAGAAAAAAAATGGTCTACATCCGCACTTTCAGAGCCTGTTGATTATCTCGATTTTTGTGATCAATTCATCGATGATCAAGGCAATCAATTTGCTTACTGGACAATCGAGAAAGAAAATGATGAAGGCGATGAATTGGAGTATTATCAATTTGCAAAAAAGGCACAAAACCAAGCCTGGTCTCCTGCAGTCACCATGTCAGGTCCTGAAGACAAACTCAA
>CAZBCR010000151.1:0-3223 GCA_964490565.1 uncultured bacterium | reverse complement strand
CAGTTGTTTAGATAAGAATTAAATAGTGAGGGAATATGGGTTATAAGAGAATTGTAGGTTTTATGTCTTCATTAGCGGGGATAGCTCTAATTATTTATGCCGTCCATTCTATGAGCGTCATTTCTCATGCCAAGAGCCAAGTTAAAAACATGTCGAATCAGATGTCTGGAAACTATGTCGGTAAAATGATCACCACTGATATGCAAGCTAGAGCAGGTGCATACGATACGCAAGTCCAAGTCGGCCTTTACACTGGGGTCGCTCTTGTTATCGTAGGTGCTGGCTTGATCTTCCTAAGCAGAAAACATAAAAAAAAGTAACTCATGCGGCGTAAAAAGCTTCAACGGATTGCGCCCGTCCACGTATTTGTCCGGCGCTTCCTCCGCAACCTGGTCATCGGATTTGCTATCATGTTGTTTTCCCTCGGCTTAGGAATGCTCGGCTACAGCCACTTTGAGCAAATGAACTGGGTCGATGCCTATATCAATGCCTCGATGATTTTATCCGGGATGGGGCCTGTCGATATTTTGAATACGGAAGGGGGCAAATTATTTGCAGGAACCTACGCCCTCTTTAGCGGAATTATCTTCCTCATTGTGATCGCAGTCATTATCGCTCCGGTTTTTCACCGGTTCATGCACAAATTCCAGTTGAAAGACACGGAATAACCCTACCAAATTCGCAAAATTTTTCTCTAAAATTGGCCCCGAAAGCCAGAAAAAATAATCATTTCGAAGATTTCATCTTTCTCTCTATAATTTAATAGATTGAGGTGATCTATGCTCTATTTTTCCAGGTTATTATTCATACTTTGCTCCTTTATTCTTTTAGGCGCTGCCGCTCCCCCTAAAATCAAAAAAGTCAGTGAGCAATCGCCCCGAGGAAAAATCATGTCTATAGTTGCAGGAGAATGGTTAACAAAAAGCATTTACACTGCCATTGAGCTCAATATCGCCGACTATCTCACGGAAGGGCCTAAAAATGTCCAAGAATTAGCAAAATTGACGCAATGCCATGAGGAAAGCTTATATCGACTTTTACGCATGTTAGCGAGCGAAGATGTTTTTCGAGAAAGCAAACCTCGAGTTTTTTGCAATACTCCAGCCAGCGCTCTGTTAACGAAAAGTCAATCTGACAGCCTGCGCTCTTTAGTGTTATTCAATAAAAATGAAATCATTTCGAACTGGAATAAGTTAACGGATTGCGTTCGTGAGGGCAAAACTGCTTTTGAACTCACCCATGGCAAAACAAAATTAAACTATTTCGAGGACAATCCCAAAACAGCCGAACAATGGAAAACTGCAAAAAACGAAAAAGCTAAAACCGTGATTTTTGCTTGTTTGAAGGCTTTTGATTTTGGCCGATTTAAATCAGTCTATGACATTGGGGGCGGAACAGGTCACTTTTTAATCGCTCTCTTGAAAAAATACCCTTTTATGAATGGAGTTCTCTATGAACTTCCTGAAGTCATTAGCGAGGCTAAGAAACCTATTGTTCAGTTTGAAAGATGCAGTTTGCTTGCAGGAGATTTTTTCAAAACTGTTCCTGTTGCAGGAGATGCTTATATTTTAAAATCAGTTTTGCACAACTGGACCGATAAAGCCGCTTTAAAAATTTTAGCAAACTGCCATCAAGCAATGTCAGATACTGCAAAACTGATCATTATTGAACCCATTATTACATTCCCTAACCGCAAAGAGCTCTCTAAGTTAGTGGATGTCTATACCATGTTAACAACTGGCGGAAGAGAAAGAACACTACAAGAGTTTCAAGATCTGATCGATCAATCCGGCTTTGTTATTGAATCTATTACACCAACCGACCTTGAATTTTACCTGATTGAAGCTCGAAAAAAAACGATTGCTCTACCCCCCATTGACTCCTGATTGAACTCATTGATGCCGTAGCATTAAAGGTTTGAGCTGATTTGTCACATCATCAACTAAAAACTCTTGCAGGATGGGGACAGTTTTAAATCCCCCTTTTGCAAAGTCGATTTTCTTCAAATCAACCATCTGGATCCTCAGGCTCTTATACCCTCTAAAGTAGGTCTTTAGATTGGTCTTGTCATGCACGATCACCCATTCAGTTGTCTCTGTGTGGCTGACATTTTTTTCATCGGGTCTGCTTTGGACTAACCCATCGGGAATATCAAATGCATTCAGAAGATGAAAGCCCAAATTCACCGCATCTAATGCAGTTTTCTGCGGGGCCGCCCACTGTGAAAACAAAGTCACACGGGCAAATCGCGAAGGAGAAGAATAATCTCCTGGCAAACCCAGCAGGCCGCTCCCCTGTCCAATGCTAGGGACCGACCAATTAGAAAATTTTACAGGTGCTGCGTTCACAGGAGAGAGATTGACATAGTTGACTAGATTATTCAGCTGCCAGTCAAAAGGTGGAGAGTTTGTCAATACTCCAAGAGGATTATCATAAACATGCCGCACTCCGCCCACATATTCCACGATCGCAACAGCTCCGCTTTTATCTGAAACGTAATAATGGATAGGCAAGATAAAATCCCCCATACCTGGAGGAGGTTGCTGCGCCACGAGAACCGTAGGAAGAGCTGCTTTAACTTCTTCAACTGTCATGCAAGTGCTAAGTAGAAAAGACGGCAGTTCCCAGCATCCCAATGTCCGATCTTTCTTTTGATTGTTTGGAGCCTCATATTGAGCAAAGCTGGGGAGATAAAGAACTCCTATGACCAGTCCTTTTTCGTTCATTCCATCGGAAACAAGAGTTTGCTCCATCGACTGGTTCATTCCCACAAAACCGTATTTTGTCTTCCATTTCAACCCCGGATGACCCAGTGCTGTCCCGGTATATTCCGTCCCTTGCGGCACCACCAACATTTCGGAGTTAAATTTATAACCAAATTCCAACGTACGGCAGTAGATCAAAGAACCATCTTGGGCCTTTAGCTGAAAAGCTGTGCAACCCTCAACAACCTTGAAAGCACATAGGAATATGAAAATAAATTGGAATATACGGTTCATGGATTAGCTCCTTGACCATTTGAATACTGTATTCAAAAGATCTTAGAAAGCAAAAAGAGCAAGTGCTGTAATGCGTTTCCCTTGAGTCCTAGAGATCGCTTTGACTTCAAACTCATACCTTGCCGTCAAGTGTCCGTTCATCTGCGGAATGAAAAGATCGAGTTCTGGCCCGACAGCGATGACCTTATCCCGCACATTTCTTGCTGCTCTTGGCACATCGCTGC
>CAZBCR010000150.1:1567-3253 GCA_964490565.1 uncultured bacterium | reverse complement strand
CTAAGGACCGCAAGTTCAGGCATTCCGATCGGCGCGCCCATCTGCTTGATCCATTCGAAATAGTCAGCGACTTTCTCGGGCGTCTGTGTATCTTTCTTGATACGAGCTTCGATTAAAGGTATATATTTTGGGTCTTTCATCGCTTGGACCACTCGCGCTCTCCAACCAATCTGGCTAACCAACCCACGCTCATCTTGAAGGACAGGTAAATAACCTGTGAGAAGCTCTTGGATATTTCTATCATAATTCTGGGATTCTATTCCCTTACTCACGAGATTAGCGCCTCCCTGTGCAAGCTCACCTGCACCTTGAATAGTACGGCCCACTACTGCGCCTGCATTTGGAAGTCCCACCCTACTTAATCCCCAGTCTAATACTGCACCCGCTAATGAGCCTGCAAATTCAGCCCCGGCCCCTCTACTTGCGAAAGTCTCAGCCTTGTTTTGATCGGCAGGGACTTTTGGGGTGAACTGCTGTTCAATTTCGAAAAGCACGGCTCCTTTTATCTCATCTATTTTTTCCTGGATGACCTGCTCACGGTAAGCTTGCATCTCAGAATGATAAACCAGTCTAGCACCACTGGAGGCTGCATCATTGACATAGAGGGATGCCAAAGCTTGATCTGCCCCTTGTGCGACTAATTTATCAACCAAAGTTGTCCTGATCTGCTCTCCTCCTACCTCTAAAAGATATAACTGCTGGCATGGCTCAGATGGAAGACAAGGGGTTGCTTTCCAAGCCTCCAAGCGAAGATAGTCGTTTCTTGTAGACTGATTTTTCATCACATCAGAATGGTCCCTGGAGTACATCAACCGATTAACGTCATCTCGAATTGCTGTTTTTATCTGTTCTGAAATCGGCAGACCTTGGCTAGGCACATCCTCGAGCCCTCCAACTCCCCTAATTTGTCGTAATAGTGCATTGTTTAACGCTGCTCTTGCTGGATTAGTATCATCTTCCACAGCCCTGTAAAGCATCTCACCTATTATCGCGTTGCTTGCAAAATTAAGAGCCGCTCTAAGAAAGCCTTTAGAAAAATTGAGATCTCCAGCCACATTCTTCAGCGGAAATAAACTCTGCAGTTTCTCATCGAGGGTGGCTTGATTATTGGGGTTTTGTTCTACGTCTCTTAGAGCTTTTACAATAGCGTAAAGGCAGCCTAAATCGGCCTTAGTAGTTGCTAATGACATGAGATTTGTCTCAACATCCCTCAGGACCTCTGATGCATGCAAAATTCCGTTAACGTAAGTTTTAACTTTTTCCAGGGTCGCTTGGTCTTTAATAATCGTATCGCTGTAACATCCAAATAACCACCGTAGGATGTTTTGGAGGCCATTTAACTCCACGAAGCTCATTTGATCGCCCTGAAGCGAAATATAGACTTTTTTATCCCATATGGAGGCTGTTTTTACTCGTGTTGTAAAATCCGGGACAGGACACTTCGAAGCCTTTATTGCTTCATACACCTGAGTTCTTGTGATTGCAGCCGCCATGAGTTCTCCTATTAATTTGGTCAGAGAGTTTATTTTTTAATGCCTTAAAGACACAAGTGAAAACGTTCAATAAGTTGAGCAATTGCAAACGCAAATTGTATGTTTTACATATAACTCATACTTTTTTCTATAATCGAAAAATCGACAACCTATTAAAAGAAATTTACTCTTTCTAAAACGGTGCTCCAAACAG
>CAZBCR010000150.1:0-1467 GCA_964490565.1 uncultured bacterium | reverse complement strand
GTGACTTCCAGGCTTGTGGATAATTCATTGTATTTTTGACGCACCTTTTCATAAACATTAGGAGGAAAGCAATGCTGATAGACATACCTTGACTTTCCAAGGTACGTTGCTATAAGCACTGGATGTGCTTTTTGGTCCGTCAATTGTTGACGGAGACTTGCTACTACTGCTTTTCCTTCCTCTGTTTTTAAGAAAGTGCTTATGAACGCATAGGGTAAATTTCTCAATTCTTGCTGGAGACCATCTAATCTAGCAAACTCTTCTACATAACCTAGGATGGTTTTTGGATACTCTGTATATCCAATTTTTCCTTCGAAAGTGTCCACAGCCGCTTGGCCTTTAGTGAAAAACTCGACAGGGACTGGTAACTCTTTCAGAAGAATAATACGATCTTGCCTATCTCCCAGCGGTTCGAGCACGTCTTGCTGACGCTGCGCTGTTTTATTATCTTCAAAAATTTTATTCAGCAATTTCTTATTGAGTGCTGCTTCATCAGGAGAATAAGCCTCATCCATGGTATCTAAAATAGATTGCAGCATTGCATCTTTTGGATCGGACTTGCGGTTCTGGGCAGCAAAACTCATTGCTGCAGAAAGGAAATCAGTAGAAAAACCTTCGCTATCTGTATCCCTTGCTTGTATCTCGTCTATTAACCCTTGAATTTCTTGCTTATCTTCCACGCCATCTTGATTGTTTCTATAGTTTACTAGCATCGCCCAAAGACAGCTCCTATCTCCTTTTGTTTGTGCAAGCGGCATTAAGTTGAGAATGGGATGGCAATAGACAGGAGATGTTTGAATTCCATGCACAAAATTCTTCACTTTATTCATAGTGGTTTTGTCCGCAAAAACCGTGTCCGAGTACCATGTACCCCTAGTTATGTACCGGATGACTCTTTGTAAAAAACTAAGCTCAATAAAACGGAGCTTGTTGACTTCCATAGAGATATAAACTTTGCTGCAAAACAGCGACGTTTTCCCACGTGTAGTAAAATCTGGAACAGTACACTCTGAAGCCGCTATTGCTGCACGGACTTGACCTCTTGAGATTGCAAATGCCATGGGGTTCTCCTAGTTGATTTGGCCGGACATGTTATTTTTTAATCCCTTAAAGATACAAGTGAAAACGTTCTGTAAGATGAGCTCTTGCTCATGAAAATAAAAGTAATTTTTGACTTTCACTAGATCTAAAAAACCTATATTCTAGACAGATTATGGACACCCAAGACATACGCGAGGCTGTGGCTAAAAGACGCACCTTTGCCATTATCAGCCATCCTGATGCCGGAAAAACAACCCTGACCGAAAAGCTGCTGCTCTATTCCGGGATGATCCATACTGCCGGGATGGTCAAGGGCCGTAAGGGCCGCAAAGCGGCCACTTCCGACTGGATGGCCATGGAGCAAGAACGCGGGATCTCCATTACCTCGTCGGCCATGCAGTTCACCTACAAAGATAAAATCATCAA
>CAZBCR010000149.1:0-3253 GCA_964490565.1 uncultured bacterium | reverse complement strand
GCATGGAGTTTTTGAGCGAGATCTTGAAGTTCTTTTTTTGAGAGATTTGCAAGGGTTTTGTCGGTTGCTAAAAGTTCTTTCCAGAGATTCTTTGGAAAATAAAAAGGATTGAGAGCAAGGAGCGTCTTTTGAGGAGATTGCTCTTTTAATTGAAGGAGCTTTTGGAAAAGCTCTTCAAGAGAGAGTTTTGGGAGCCAATTGATCGTAAACTGCGTGCGGTAGTTTTTTTCATGTAAAAATCTAGCACCCCACGCTGAGAGCTTGAGAATGGCGGGTCCGCTGAATCCAAAATGAGTAATGAGCAGCGGTCCAGTTTGAGTAAACGGTCCGACTTCAACGGTTGCTGCGTCCACAGAGATGCCGCTGAGCTCTTTTAAGGGCGATGTCGGCACGTTAAAGGTAAACAGCGAGGGCACAGGTGGGACAATGGTGTGACCGAGGGATTCTGCGCTGGCGTAGCCTTCAGGGCTGCTGCCGGTGGCTAAGATGAGATGCTTGCAAGTTAGCGAGGGATTATCTTTGAGATGGATGGTGAAACTCTTGTCACTTTCTTGGTCGATCTTCTCAACGCGCTGGCGCTGGCGGATTTCAACGCCGAGCTTGCGGGCTTCGGAAAGAAGGCATTCGATAATGGTAGAAGAAGAGTCGGTAATGGGAAACATCCGGCCGTCGGATTCTGTTTTGAGTTTGACGCCGCGGGATTCAAACCATTCGATGGTGTCCCGAGGCTGAAATCGGTGGAAGGGACCGAGGAGTTCTTTTTCGCCGCGGGGATAATTTTTAACGAGGATCTGAGGATCAAAACAGGAATGGGTGACGTTGCAGCGTCCGCCGCCGGAGACTTTGACTTTGGAAAGTAAAACAGCGGTTTTTTCTAAAACGAGTACGGAAAGATCTGGATGGGCTGCTTTAGCAGCTAGAGCTGCAAAGATCCCCGCAGCGCCGCCGCCGATGACGATAACATCAAACATTTATTCCTCTGCCTGAGATAGCTCAGTTCCAGAAGCTTGAGGAACATTTTCCTCGGTCGAGGCACCGATTTTTTTGTCATCTTCAGCACAATAAATCGGAGCGCGCCTAAATGTGAAACTACTTGCATCGACAAACCCGTGAGGAATTGTATGGAAAAGATCAGGGGTTAGCGACAGTAATATTTCTTCGTCAGTAAAGATCCCTTCATCGAAAACGTATTGAGACTCAACGCCATTGTAGATCATCCATGGAGGAGGATTTTTTGGATAAACGGAAGGATAGCCATGCTTAAAAGTTCCTTTCACATAGGCATAAGATTTCGCGCCGAGATAAAGCTTGCCTTCCGAATTCATTTGGATAGGTAACTCTTTAGACCCGACCATTCCACGCTTAGCGTTAAGGATGACATCTTCTTTGGAACATACTTCATATTTAAAGATTTTACCCTCTGAATCTACCGCGTAACTAATATTTTCTTGAGCTTCCATGAAAATACTGCCGACATCGATTTTGCCTGTAATATGAATATCGCGGCCTTCGACATGGAGTTTGCCTAACTTGCCGTGAATTCCACCGACCAACTCACCCGTCTTAGATTCTCCAAGGCCTGTATTGATTGTAATGGTTTGATGGTGATCGCCAGAGAGCTTCGAAAGCTCCAATTTACCCCCATGCGTTTCAAAAGCAACATCGGATCCTGGATTTAGGAAAATGTGGGTGGGAGAAGCGAAACTAAGAGCTTTGCCGCGCGAGATAAAAAAAGTGGGTTTTCCGCTTTTAAGATGAAGATTGGGGACCGTCCACGATTGCTCTTTTGCATGAGCAATGGTACCCGTAAATTCAACAGCCGGGGCTTTAATGATAAGTTTTTCAGCGCCTGAACGATTTCTATCTCCAATATTGGGAAGAGAAAGCTTGCCTGTTTCGATAGAAAGCTGTGAAAAAGGACCCTTGGACCCGATAGGTTCTTTAAAAGCGACTGTTCCTGCTCCATTAGAGATTGTCAGACTACGAGAAGGATTATCGGCATCGAGCGAAGAATTAAATTTGATATCGCCTTTACTCTGACCGCTGGTAATTTTTACGCTATCGCCGTCCACTATGACGGGTCCATTAAAAGTAATGTGGTCGTTAGGAGCGTTTGTATTTGCACTTAAGAGAATCTGATCTGCAGAATAGATGGTATGGCCCATTCCTTTAACGGGAGCATTTTGATCGATGATAGAAGCTTTAAAACGAAGAGTTTTTAAAGCATCTTTATCCTTGAGAATTTCTCTCGTGTAATTAAAAGGGCCCGCAAACGTCAGCGTACCTTGCGAAACGGTGAGTGAAGCTTCAGTCTTGCCAAGACTGCTTTTGGCATTGCCTCCTAACACTTGCATCTCTTTTTCAGCATTGATTTTTAGGTTGGCAACTCTTGTAAAGTCCCCTGCAGTTTCAATGACAGGCCCTTCGACTTTGATTTGGGGTGCTGCAATCGAGCTTTTGGCAACAAGATAGATTTTCCCATTTTCAAATTTCATGGAAGATGCAGGCTCAATGCCTTCGACATTGATAACGCTTTTGATCATCTGATCAGCAAGGCGTAATTTGAGCAGAACTTCCTGTCCCGCTTCAATTTCGCCTGCTTGCTGAATGAATCCTTTTTTGAGAGGTTCATCGATCGCAAAAGAAATGAGATTGTCGCCTTCAAAATTGAGCGTGATTAACTGCCCGCCTAAAAATTCCACACGTCCAGCTGTCGCTTTGACAGCGGCTCTGTTTAAGATTTGAGGAGCCATAAAAACAACATCTTGCTCAGCTTTGATTTCGCCCTGGTTGACGATAACGCTGTCTTTGGCATCGCTATCGAGAAAAAATCGGTAGTTTCCTTTAGCAAAGTCTTCATCTTTGATGTTGAGAGTCGAAGCGATCAGCGAGTGGACATCGACTTTGGCAGTCTCACGGAAGTAAATGCTTTGAGGATTCACAAGAAAGAGACGGCCGTTAGCTTTAAGAGTCCCTTCAATGACAGAAGCTTCTTTACCTGTGACACGGCAAAGAGCTCTTGCTTTCGAATGCGGCTGGATAAAATGAACGGTCTCATCTTTGCCAACATTAAACTTTTTACAGTTGATCACGGCTTTATCGGGTGCTCGGATCAGTTGAGTGTTGGGATCGGGATTTGAAAAAGTCACGCCTGATGAGGCTTGAGGCTCTTCAACAAGGGCCATTACCATGGCAGGACATGCCAGTAAATAGAGGATCCTTTTCAGAGAATTTTCCATGCTACCCTGAAATA
>CAZBCR010000148.1:0-3359 GCA_964490565.1 uncultured bacterium | reverse complement strand
TCAAGTATTGCAGTAGATCTGGGGGTTGATGGGTTTTTCTGATCAGGATATGAGTAAGCAAGTCCTATGTAGAAATGGGCTGCAATGAGGGGATTTTTTTCTACACCATCTTTGTTGTATTCACGATAGATTTCCGCGAAAAGCGTATTGGCTTCTTCGTACTCTTCTGACTGAAGGAGTTGATAAGCTTTCGCGAGGTTTTCAGTAAAATCATACTGTTGATCTTCAAAGCCCTCTAAAGGGACTGGACTTGAGGATGTGGGCTGTGCCAAGCGACGTCTTGCGATCTCACTTGTTGTAGCAGCAAGGGATGACGCAGTATAGGTGAATACTGGAGATATGGGTAAAGTGGCATATGTGACTGGTGAGGATGACATGAGAACTCCTTAGTTAAAAATTCGGTGCCAGATATTACTACCAACAACAAATTTAAACAAAATTAAATCCTAGACCAAAAGAAGACCGCTTGATCAGTTGAGTCTAATGATCAAACGTCGGATGAACATAGCAAAAGAAGCGATGACCACACCAGCAAAGGCAAAAGCAAAAACGAGTTTTGTTTTCTTCCAAGAGTCATCGACAGGACCTGGTGTAACAGTTCTAGAGAGTTTTCGTGGAGGTGTGGTTCTTAACCTTCTAGGTTTTAATCTAGAAATCTCTGGTGACAGAGAAGGTGAGGGGATCCCAAGTATTTTTCGGCATTCTTTTAATTTTTCTTGGATTTCTTTCTTAAATGCAGGTTCTGCATGGGGTAGCAAGTGTTCAAATTGCCCATAAAAAGCTTCTAGCCATTGAAAGCAACGGGTGATCAATGCTGGATCATCGGTTTGCCAGGATTTGTAATTGGCAAAAGCTAAATCTAGATCTTTTTTTGCTTCTAGTGCAAAGACATTTCTATTTTCTTCACTAGTGGAATATGCGTAAGCAATTCCAATTTTACAATCCGCGCGGAAGATTAAATCAGGGTCATTATCACCTTCGATGACGAGCTCTTCCAGAATTTCCAAAAATAAGGCTCTGGCTCCCGGTGGATTATTAGCCGTAAGAAGCTGGCGGGCTTCTTGATATTTTCCATTAAAATCATACAGTTCAGTGCCGGTTAACGGTGGTGCTGAAGACGCGGGTGAGGTTCTTAGGAGATCTCTTGCTGTGATATCAGCTGTAGAAGCGCTGGATAGTTCTGTAGGAGAGAGTCTAGGTGAAGTTGTGGGAGAACCAAAGATTGGGGCGGTTGACATGAAGACTCCTCGGTGAAAATCTTACAGCAGGCAATTAAAAACCGCTCCCCTTAGGAGAGCGGTCTTTGTGAAGACTAGTTAATTTTAGTGACACGTTGGTAAAGTGCAAAAACACAACCAGCGATCACTAAACTCGCAATGGCAAAAGCAATAAAGATTCTTGTTGCTTTCCCAGATCCTTCGACTGGATCTTTGGAAACTCGTGGAGACGGGAGGGGAGAAGCTTCCGGAGAAACTTCTCTGCTTGGAAAACCTTCAAGTAGAGTTGAAGCAGGAAGTTCTCCGTATAAATCGTTCATTGTCCCGATTTTTCCCATGAGTGCGTTATAGGTAAAAGACATTTTATCGGTGAGCATTTGGCTCAGTTCATTTAACAAAACACGCATAGGATGAGCGTTATCTTTGTTAGTTGTGCTACTGGTTGTCTCCCTGTCATAGATTTCAAAAATGATTGGTTGAGCGAGCAGAGCCTTATTATTTCTTTCTTCAGATCCTGCTTCATAGGTGGCTGCAAAGTTAATCAAACCCACAGCATGTGCGTACTTGTTATCTAGATCATCGGTCTTTGGAAGTTCTGCGATAGCCTCTCTGAATATTTGACGCGCTTCATCAACTTTACTTTCTTCACCTGTCTTGAATGATATAATCGCGGCCGTTAACTTTATATAATACATATCCACTTCAGTGGCCGGGGTGCTTAAAGGCGTTACTGAAGATGTGGCAAAAGAGTCTCTTATCGCATTTGATTTTAGCGCTTCTAAGCGCTCTCTTGCCAGGTTTGATATGACTTGAGCACTGGATGGCGCTAAGTAAGCTGGTGGTACAGAATTCGCTCGTGGACTAGATACTAGTGGTGGTGTTGTTGACATGGTGACTCCTTTGTAAAAATCTTGGTGCGATATCTTACAACCAACTTGAATTTTATAAGTATTAAAAAATAGAACGGTATTGAGCTTACAGAATAATTTCTTCAGCGACGGAATCATAAAAAAGAAGGCCTTGCTCTGTGAGCCGGGCTTTATTTTGATCGAGATCGATCCATCCCTTGTCTGAAAGCTTTTGATAGAGCGCTTGATCGACAGGGAATTCTTTTGTGTCGACGCCTTCTAACATCCGGAGTTTCACAGCGAGTCTCTCATGGAGGCTCGCAAGAGAAGAGAGCTGTTCAGTGAAATCAACAGGGGAGTTGCCAGAGTTGAGAGCGGAGGAATATTTTTTCAGATCACAGAAGTTGCGGTAACGTTTTCCGTCGAAGTAACTAAAAGCAGACGGTCCAAATCCTAAAAACGGCCTGCCGAGCCAATAACCAGTATTGTGCTTTGCGATACAGCCTTCTTTTGCAAATGCAGAGATCTCATATCTTTTCAGACCGATTTTTTCTAAAGAGGCGACCGCTAGGTTGAGCATATTTAAGCTTTCTTCAGAAGATGGCAGCTGAGGAGTCAGCTCTGAACGTTTTTTATAAAAAACGGTCTGTGGCTCGATCGTGAGGTTGTAGAGCGATAAATGGGTGATCGGGAGGGTCTCTAACTGCGTAAGGGTGTTTTTCCAGCTCAATAGTGTCTGTTGAGGAAGTTCATACATCAGATCGATGGTGATGTTGGAGATGCCGGCTTCTTTTGTGTCTTGGATGGCGGAGATGGCTTGTTGAGCAGAATGATGACGGCCTAGGACCTTGAGGAGGGGATTGTCGAGGGACTGGACGCCGAGGCTGACGCGGTTGATGCCGGCCTTGGCAAAGGCCTGCATGGCAGGGAGCGTGACATCTTCAGGATTGGCTTCTAGGGTGATCTCGGCGTTGGAGGGAGGCTGGATCCAGGAGAGGATCTCAGCGATCGCTTCAGGACCGATAAGAAAGGGAGTGCCTCCGCCAAAGTAGACAGAAACAATAGTTTTTTCTTGGATGAGGTGTTTATTGAGGTCCCACTCGAGACGGAAAGACTCTAAGAGCGACTTAGCTGCTTCCGACTCGTGAGGGACCACGTAGAAATGGCAGTAGGGGCACTTGCGCCTACAGAAGGGGATATGGAAATAAAGAGAGATCTCACCAGTTGTCGGCATCTGGGTCTTCAAGAACACCGCGGCGCCAGCGATTTTTATCGCTGAAGGGATCTTCGTCTT
>CAZBCR010000147.1:0-3421 GCA_964490565.1 uncultured bacterium | reverse complement strand
ACGCTGAAGGCGATGGAAGAGATCAAACAAGGAAAGGCAGAAGAGGGGATTGTGCTGTGCTGGACGGGCACAGGATGTTCGATTGTCGCCAATAAAGTGCCGGGAATCCGCGCAGCGCTTTGCATTGATGCAGAGACAGCAAAGGGAGCTAGGATCTGGAATCATGCCAATGTTCTGGCATTAAGTCTTAGGCTGATCTCGCCAGCTGTTTTAAAAGAAATTCTTGAGGCTTGGTTTACAACGCCCTATAGCACCGACGCCTGGAATCTTCAGCAGATGGAAACGTTAAAGAGCCTTGAGTATTGATAAATTCTTCTCTTCAATAGCCCGTATGTCTGCGGGAAGATTTTGATTGGAGAGGAGCTTTTGAAAAACTTCGGAAGCTTCTTCTATTTTACCTAAATTTGCTGCGCTTTCGCCCACTTGTGTGTGCAAGCCCCAATCGTAAATCCACGGTTCGACAAAGAGAGTGTCTTGAGGATAGGGGATGGTCAGGCCGTATTTTGCGATCAGATATCCCAAAAGCGGAGTCTTGGATTGGTTATAGTGCGCTGCTAAACGATAGAGGGGCTCAGCGCGGGAGGGTCGATAATGGAAAGCTTTCCAATAGCTTTGAGTAATTGTTTCTGCAGGCATTTTTAATTGCTCTTGTAAGTAGGCGACAAGATAGAGCGATATGAAGACTTCTTCATCATAGCCGCCCATCGCGGCTCTTTTCTCATAACTTTTTAGAGCTTTGGCGTGATCTTTAGCATTGAGATAGCTCTGTCCCAGGTAAAACATATACCGGCTATTAGTGGGATCATCTTTGAGGGCTTTTTCAATTGCGATGGCGTCATTGAGGTATTTGTTGGGATCTTGCGACCGGCAGCCTTCTTCAGTACGGGATAGATTCATGACACCAGGAAGAATCTGATGGCTTTTGGCGTCAGGAGATTGAATAAGTTCGTGCCGCACTCCTTTCCAGCTCCAGCGGAGGTGGTTATTGACCAAGAGAGTTCGTGTATAATCGACGCGATTGGTGACTTCGCGCACCTTGGCGATGTAATAGTCTTTGTCTAAAACGGGCATTTTGAAGTTTTCGGAAAAGGCAAGCTCTTCATCGGCATCGATAAAGAGGAGATAGTCGCCCTTGTTTTTGGATAAGGCGAGGACCTGGTTGCGGTTGTGTTCAAAATCAACCCAGGGCCGTTCATGGAGCTCACCGGGGATGTCCTTCATAAAGTCTTTGATGAGGGCTTGAGTGCCGTCAGTAGAGCCTGTATCGACGATGATCCAGTAATCGATCACATTTTTCACGGAAGAGAGACATCTCTTGATGGCTTTGCTCTCGTTTTTGACGATCATATTTAAACAGATCGTTTTGCGAGGGGGCGGTTGAGGGGAAGCTTGCAATGTGAAGAAAAAACACGAGAAAAAGATAAAAAAATTGAGCATCATAGGAGTAAAAAATACTCCAATGATGCTCTAGGATCAATAAAAATTATCTTCTAGAAAAACGTCTAAAGTTGCTTTTCTTCTGCTTAGGCCGGTAGTTTCCTTGGGAAACAAAGCCAGGAGCTGAAGAAGAGTGTGTTGTTGTTCTAGGTTCCATGCCAGGCACAGTATGAGGAGTCATTTTTTGGTGAGTGAACTTCTCAATTGCACGGACAAAGCCCATCTCTTTAGAAGTTGCAAATGACAAGGCGATACCGGTTGCGCCGGCGCGGCCTGTTCTTCCAATACGGTGAACGTAGTCTTCTTCGTTTTCAGGCAGGTCGAAGTTAATGACGTGGCTGATTGCTGGGATGTCGATTCCGCGAGCGGCGACATCTGTTGCAACGAGAATACGGATCTCTCCTGAACGGAGTCTCATGATGGTCTTCGTCCGTTGACGTTGGTTCATGTTACCGTGGAGGGCTCCAGCGCTATATCCTTTCTTAATCAGCTTGTCGACGAGTGTGTCGGCATGATGCTTAGTCCGGGTAAAGACAATGGCTTGAGTTAGATCTTTGCCATTGAGGAGCTGGTCGAGAAGTTTGTATTTGTGCTCGATGTTGTCGACATGGTACATCCGTTGATTGATGTTATCATGGGTCGTTTGATCATGAGCAACAGAAATCTCTTTCGGGTCTTTTAAGAGACGCTCTGAGAGTTTCATTACGCTGCCTTTGAGGGTAGCTGAGAACATCAGAGTTTGGCGTGATTCTGGGATGGCTTCTGCGATTTCTTCGACAGGTCCAATGAATCCCATATCGAGCATGCGGTCAGCTTCATCTAAAATGAACATCTCAACGCGTGAGAAGTTAATTTTTCCGCGGTTCATATGATCCATCAAGCGGCCAGGGGTCGCAACGAGGATTTCATAAGGACGGGCTAATTGGCGGTTTTGGATCGGATAAGGAGCTCCACCGTAAATACAGACAGTCTTAATACGGTCTAAGTATTTGCAGTATTTCGAAGCTTCTTCAGCGACTTGAATCGCGAGTTCCCGAGTTGGAACCAAAATTAGAACGCGAGGTCCACGGCCCGGAAGTTTAGAAGGTTTAGCTAATTTACAGAGAGCAGGGAGAATAAAAGCAGCTGTTTTACCAGTACCCGTCTGTGCGGAGCCACGTAAATCGCATCCAGTGAGGATGAGAGGAATGGCTTGTTTTTGTATCGGGGTAGGTGTGTTATAGCCTAAATCTTCAATGGCTTTTAAAATCCCCGGTTCATCTATAAAATCTTTGAATGACATGTTTTGTTTTTCTTCTTTAAAGTTGTTTAGCAATTTAAAGTGAAATCAATTGAAAAGTAAATGCATAGTTCAAATGATAAGACTTCAAAATCTCCCAAATAATAGCAGAAATGAGCCTTAAAAACCTAAAGTAAAGTTATTTTTTGTCAGACTAAAGAGGTAAACTTTTCTTGAAAAAGCCCATCCTGAAAGATCTCAGGATGGGAATGGTCTTAAGGTGTCATGGGTGGCGAGGTGTAATGCATCACTAAAGAGATAATAAACAGAACTAAAAAGATGAAGAAAAGCACTTTAGCGATCTGAGTAGCTACGCTAGAGACTTCTCTGAATCCGAACAGTGCGCCAACGATGGCAATAAGCAGAAAAATAACAGCCCAGGTTAACATCAAAATTTTCCTTTGTTATTTCTTTTTACGGCTAAAATAGAGAACACCAGCTCCTAAAACGATCAGGATAAGTCCACCAATTTCACACAGCTTAAGCGGTGTATCATATTGGCTGAGTTCACCTTGGACATATCCGCCGACAGAATTGCCAACAGCATTGCCAGAGAACATGCTTGATCCTCTGCCAAATGACGATTTTGCATTTCCTACACGGTGCATTTCATATTTAGCAAAAACAAACAGAAGCACGCCTGCTAACAAGACGACAACTCCTGCAACCTTTTTTTTGGATTTCATCATAAATCCCTCCTTTCTA
>CAZBCR010000146.1:0-3431 GCA_964490565.1 uncultured bacterium | reverse complement strand
AGCGAAGTTTTGAATCAACGTCGTTAAAGGCACTTTTTAAACCGTGAGGTCCCTTTGCATATTGATCAGCTACTTGTTTAATCTTCTGCATATTTTGATCAACTTTTTTTCTACCAACAGCCATAGTAACTTTTTTAGCTATGACCAAGTTAGACTGAAGACGCTTTGCAATTTCGCCTTTTTCTATATCACCAAAAACTAGATTGTTATTGACCTGGAAGGCATTTCGATCATTCAACGTAAAATTACTGCTTGGCTGTCTCATTTCTTCTGTGAGTTCAACCGCTCTACGTTGCAAGCCAGGAAGTGTTCCTCTCATTAATGCATCTCTTATAGTTACAGCTTCGGCAGAAGCTTTTACTTTCTCAGCAATTTTAGATTGCGGCGCTTCAGGGCGAGCAATAACCGTTAAAGATTTCTCAATCGTTAAAAGTTCTTCTCCTGTGAGCTTCAGCAATGTTGATGTTTTTTGCGCATTGAGTTCATCGTTAAGTGACTTTAACGCTTGAGCTTGTTTAATATCGCTTTCACCGGCAGCTGTTATCAACGCAGGCAGTGTTACGCTAAGCATATCCAATCTATCTTGCGCAGCAGCCCTTTGATCTGTATTTGCTTTCAGGTTGATTTCTAGGCGTCTGATTTCAGTTTGCAGACCTGCAACCTTAGAATCACAAGCAGCCTGGAAAATGGAAGTTTTTACCTCTTTCATGTCCTCGCTGTTCTTTGATTTAACCAGCAGCTTAGTCTCACTTTCAATTTCTTTTCTAAATCGCTCTAATCTTGTTGTCTTTGCAGTCAAGTCCTGAGCATCTTCATCTATCTCCTGATCAAGACGAGCAATTTCACCAGTTGCCTGAATGACTGCAGCTTGATATTGAACGATCTCATCAGCATTCGCTTTAGTTTTTTGATTCTTCTCTTCTTCCAACTTGCCAATACGTGCAGTTAAGTCCTGAATTTGCGTGCTTCTTTCTGCATAAGTCTTAGCAAGACGGCCAATTGGAGTTTCATCCTTTGGAAAACCACTTAATGGACCCTTTTCAACTCTTGAAGCATCCATTTCTATTAAAAATGCATTAACATCGTTCAAGGTATAAGGAACTGCCTCTTCTAGTAACACCTGTTTTCGTTTTGATTCAGCCTCACCCGTCCGAATTTGTGTTTCGACTGTTTGGAGCTGTCTTCTTAAATCCCTAAGGGCATTCATTTTATTAACGTTGATAGTTGGAGCTATCATCTGAAGAGATATCCCTTTGAATTGGATCTTTTCTAAATCTTCAGCTGTGATCGGATCTTCTCCTTTCATGAGGGTTTCTAACTTCGCTACAAACTCTTGGATAACGGCAGCTTGATCACCTGTTACATCTTTTTGCATTTCTGTCAGATCATCATAATACACGATCAGATCCAACCCTTCGCCTAATTCTGGGATCGTTGCTAAGCCATTAATAAAGGCATCTATGATATTTAGTGACTCTGCACCGTTGGCAGATTGGCGGCTAACTGCTTGGACTTGTTCAACAAAATCAGTCACAAATGCTAGATAGCGCTGTCTAAGCTTGAAACTAACACGCTCTCTTCGATCCAGTAGACCATCTTCGATTTTTATTCTAGGGCGTAGTTCATTAACTGTTTTTAAAATAAGACCTTGCGTGTCTTCATCAAGGGTGTCATGGAGATTAGCAATATTATCAGCAGAATCAGACTGGTTAAGACGCAGATCAGTTGACTGCTGGACAGCCAACGCAATCAAAGTTTCATAACTGCTTACCAACGCTTTAGCTGCTGTCATTTCTGCACGACGAGCGCCTTCTCTTGCAGTCTTCGGATCAGTAGGAGCTTTCTCTGCAGTCTCATGAGCCGCAACGTAAGTTTTAAATGTTTTTTGAACTTTAGCGATTCCAGAGCATAGCGCGGTGTGTTTTCTGTAAATGTTGAGCTTATCGGCTTGATCTGGAGTAAGTCCGGCAATCTTATTTTTCAGAGGAAGAATGAGACCATAATGGATGGTTGAAATACCATATTTTTTCGATGCTTGTAATTTTTCTAAAGTCGTTTCAACGATCACAGGTCTTGCGGCTCTTTCAGACTTTCTTCGAGCACTATGACTATCAAGGAGAGCGTCTACAGCTTCATTATCACTACTGTTAGCTGGTGAAAGATAAAATGGCTGTAATAGTGACTGTAATCTACCTGTTCTTTGGCTTTCTGGTAACGCGTATGACATAATAATATCCTCTTTTATGTTATTAGTTATTTAATATTTCACTATTATATAAAAATAAATCTTTAATGTATATTAATAATTAAAATTTTAACATAACACAATTAACAACAGCGACTTAACAAAGAATATCGCATCACGCTTATTATTAGAGACTTACATTTAAACATCTTATTTACATATTAATAATTATTTAATTGAAACTTTAATTTGAATTTACTAATATAGAGGTGTAATAAAGAGGTTAATATGAATAATACAACAGAATTGAACAGTAAGATTGCAGGTCTTGAGAGCCAGGTCGATTTATTGGAATCGGAACTGAGCTATATCGACCAATTGCTTCTTAAATGCGGATTTCCCGAAGGGATTAAGACCTTGAAAAAGACTGTCGAAGAGCTTTTAAGTGAAAGTTCTTTGGACATTAACGAAGACGAATCTCAAGTCCTTTAAGCTTAAGCGACTACATTCAATTATCCAAGAGGACAGACCTTAAAAGGTCTGTCCTCTTGCTTTTTAGGCGTTTTTAGGGTTTAATCGTAGGATATTTATGGGTAAGTTGATTTTTGAACATAGCGGGGAAGAGAAGGAAATTCCCGATGGAGAGCCGATTGCTTCTGTCTGTGAAGAAGCAGGAGTTCCGTTTGCTTGCACGGAAGGCGTGTGCGGCACCTGTGTGATTGAAGTTGTTGAAGGGATGGATAATCTCTCTCCTTTTACCCAAGAAGAAAAAGACTTCCTCGGAGATGAAGGCAATGAAAGATTAGCCTGTCAATGTAAGCTCCGTGGAGGATGCACAAAAATTAAATTCTAGAGGAAACCATGCAAAACCAAATTACGAAAGATATGACCATCGACGAGATCTTCACAAGGTTTCCTCAAAGAGGTCAAAGACTCGCTCAAGAGATGCAAAATGCAGGCCTGAACTGTGTAGGCTGCGGAGCTTCTGTTTGGGAGACTTTAGAAGCTGGGATGCTCGGACACGGCTTTAAAGAAGAAGATTTAGAAAAACTCATGAAAAAACTCAATGCGATCTTAGCTGAAGAGATCGATACTTCTACCATTGTCATGACACCTAAAGCAGCTGAGAAGTTCAAAGAGATCCTCGCTGAAGAGGGAAAAGACACCTGGGGTCTTCGCTTTGCAGATAGAGCTGGCGGATGCAGCGGCTTTGAGTATGTTTTAGACTATTCAGAAAAAGCTGAAG
>CAZBCR010000145.1:0-3431 GCA_964490565.1 uncultured bacterium | reverse complement strand
GTTACCGAGACATTAGCTCAGTGGTAGAGCACCTCACTTTTAATGAGGGGGTCGATGGTTCGAGCCCATCATGTCTCAGATTTTTTTCTAAAAGCAAGCCAAGAAGTTGGCGAACGCACGAGGCTTGAAGTGAAGTTCGCTTGCGACCGAACCGGTTTCTCGCCCTTGTTTGAAATAGGGCAAGTCTCAAATTTTCTTTCCAATTTTATTTAATACTGCTCATGTAGCGTTATCTAATAAAAAGTTCTAAATCTCCGATCAAAAAACTGTAGGATCGATATGGGTGTAATTTCTGATCAAATTGAATGGCTGGGAATCGGTGCTCTTGGAATGGGTATTGCTTGTGGCGCAACTGAATTTATTTGGAAGAGTGTTGCGCAGAAGGTGGGAATGGTCGTGATGGGATTAGAAAATAAACCGAAACTAGACCCTAGTGACGGCCCGCAGATTTTATCATTTGAAATATTAGATAAAGAATTTTTCCGCGGGGTGGTTGAAGCGCCGATTCTTGAAGAGTCTATTTTTAGAGGCCTGGTACAACCTGCACTTGCTTATGGAATAACCTTTGCTTTTCCAGTACTTTCAGCTCCAGTTTTATTGGGCATCTCTACTGCATCCCTTCTTTCCATTGTCGTAGTGAGTGGTGTCTTTGGGCTGTGCCATTATTCTAATTATGAACAAGGGGGCGCATTTCCATCAGCCATGGGAGTCGTTGCTGGTCTTGTCTTTGGAGTTGTGCGTGTAAAACTAGGCTTGATAGCAGCTATTGGTGCTCACATGACATCAAATCTCGGTACAGGGTTACTTGATAAATATTTACCTGAATTTCTTGAGTTCCCTTGGGAAAGGGAATTAAGGTTGCTGCCCCCTCGAGAAAGGCAATTAAGGCTGTTAAAAGAAGCTGTAGATCGCGTGGAGGTAGCCGTGGCTAAAATGTCCCCAGAGGAAATTGAGACAGAGAAACCATTACTTGAGCAATTGTCTAGAGAGTGGTTACAACAAATTCAAATCCTTGAAGGCAGTAAATAATAAACTAATTTTTTAAATAAAATGTTGTATTTGTTTTAACTTGTTTAATTGATATTATAAAGTAATTAAATTGGAGATATTCGTATGGTTGCATTTAATAATGATTTTTCTTACGCAAAAGGTGCTTTTTTAGTCGTCGCACCCGTAGTCGTTTTTCTTACTCTACTTCCAAAGATTTTGAACGCCTTTGCATCGAATTCAGCAGATAGAACTGCAAAAGATGCAACAGCTTCGTCAGAAAAATTCACATTTAATGAAAGAAAGATAACTCTGGGCCAGAATTTTTCAGGAACAGGTCAGAAAGTAGCAAATATCTTGCATCCATTCAGACAATCGAAGAAATCAGCGAGCAGCGGTGCAAGTGATCGTAGCATCATGACGCGTCTTTGGTCACGTATGAGCTATAAAGCCGCAAGGTAATTTGCAGTCCTCTAAAAGGAATGACTTTTTCAGTGCAATTTTTCTATAATATTGTCCTGAAAAATTCACTTTAGGCGCTTATGGTCACCATTCTGTTAATCGCATTTAATATCATCGTCTATCTCTTGATGGTATTCTCAGGCGTCAACTTTTTTTCTCCTACCGCAGCCGACGCTCTCGCATGGGGAGGCTGCAATAGTACGACCATCTTGCATGGAGAACCTTGGCGTCTTGTAAGCGCGATGTTCATCCATTTCGGAATCTTTCATCTCTTGATGAACCTCTACGCTTTGTACGATCTAGGATCGACTCTAGAGAGAATCATCGGAAAAGTCCGGTTTATTACGGTTTATCTTGCAACGGGGATTTTTGGAGGGCTCATCAGTCAGATCTGGCACTTGGAGATCTATACAGTAGAGGCAGGGGCTTCCGGAGGAGTTTTTGGGATTATCGGAGTCCTCATTGCACTTTTAACAACGAAGTTATTCCCTGATGAAGTCAGAGTTCCCTATCTGAAAAGAGTTCTCACGATGGTCGCAATCAATATCGCCTACGGGATGCAGGGAAATATCAATATGGCAGCCCATATGGGAGGGATGATCAGCGGTTTTATTCTGGGCTATGCCGTCTATCTGACAATGGTCCATGAAAAGAGAAAGCTGGCAGTTCTTTGCTGCATCCCGCTTCTGACATTGGTTTGTATGACGGGGACTCTAAAGTATATGAGGGGATCCGATTCTATTCAATTCGATGAAGTTATTTCACAATTCGAGGCATTGCAAGAACGAGGTGCTATTGCACGTACATCTGCTGATGAAGCAAACCTGCCGTATTACATTAGAAACGTTTTAATCCCAGAATGGCAAAAACGGACACTTCTGATAGATCAAATAAGAAATCTCAAGCTATCCGGAAATAAGGAAAGATATAGAGATTATCTGCTGAAGTGGGGCGATTTAACTTCCAGAAAGTTTCAGGTAATAGAGTTGCAAATCAGTGCGATAGAACGAAACGAAAATGATCCTATTTATGATAAGATGATGCAGTCCCTCGATGATCAGATCGCAAAACTCAAAACAGAAAGCGGAGCCAGTTGACTCAAAAGCTTAGATTTCATTAACCTCCCAGCGTTCAAATATTAAATGGGGGTTTTGTGAAACACTTGTTGAAGAACGTCATCGGCCTGCTCGCATTAGCTTTAACAATCATCTGCCAAGCATCAGAAAAAGTTGAGATTCTTGATTTAGATGTCATTTCCTATGAAGATTTTGTCAGCCAAGATCCTGAAGCTCTGCAAGTGCTGAAAAAAGCCCTTCATGAAAAAGGGATCGTCGGTATCCGAGGGATCCCGGGTTATCGGGAAAAAGTCCAAAACTACATCGAAACCGCCCGCAAATTTTCTGCACTCCCTGAAGAGATCAAAGAAATGTACGCTCCCAATCATGAAATCGAAAGCACGTTCCTGGGCTATGAAAGAGGAGCCGTAGAGAAATTCATGCGTCCTGATGGAAGCTGGGTTGTTGAGGATCTGAAAGTCTCTTACTATGCTTTGGTTCCTGACCATGTCGACAATAAGTGGCCCCGTGAAATGGATTTGAAAACGTCTTTCCAAGATCTAGGACTATTGATGTCCCAGATGGGAGAAGCTGTCATGAAAGCCGTGGAGCTGATTGGGCCGAGAACGGGGATTTCTTTAGACGGGATCCCACGGCTGGGCCGCATGCTTTATTATCGAAAAAATAGCGAGAGCTTAGCGCAGGATAATCCTTACTGGTGCGGCAGTCACTTTGATCATAGCGTGTTAACCGCGCTGATCCCTGCTTTCTATTTTGTCGATGGGAAAGAAATTCCAGAACCTGAAGAAGCAGGACTCTTTGTTAAAACGACAGCGGGAGGCATCTATCGGAAAGTTATTGCAAATCCCGATGTCATGATGTTCCAAGTCGGTGAATTTGGTCAGCTAGCGACCAATGATGAGATCA
>CAZBCR010000144.1:0-3443 GCA_964490565.1 uncultured bacterium | reverse complement strand
CGGAGATTTTTTAAGAATTGCACTATTTCTTCTTTCTGGCTCATAATTTTGGTTATTATGCAGAGAAAACGAATTATAATCTTGGGTGGCGGAATTTCAGGGCTGTCGTTGGCCTACTATTTAGCCAAAAGAAAAGATCTTTTCGATATCCAGCTCATTGAGAAAAGTGAAAAGCCTGGAGGTTGGATCGATTCTGATAATTCAACAGGATTTTTCTTTGAAAAAGGTCCTAGGGTTTTTCGGGGATCTAAATCAAAAGAGTTTCTCTCGCTTTCGTCTGAAATCGGCATGGATAAGGAAATGATCCCATGCAATCCCGATGCACGGAGCCGTTTTATCTGGAGCAAGGGAAAGCTCCATAAAGCACCGATGTTTTCTTGGGGGCTAATTAAAGGCGCGATTCGAGACCTCTATGTGAAACCAAAAGTAGAGGATGAATCGGTTTGGGATTTTGCCTGCAGGCGGTTTAATTCTCAGGTGGCTGAAGATGTTTTTGATCCGATGGTCACGGGGATCTATGGCGGCAACATGAAGGAAATCTCGATTAAACTCGGCTTTCCTAGCTTCAAAGCCATGGAAGAAAAACATGGATCGGTGATCAAAGGTCTTTTCAAGATGCCTCGTTTTGAAGGGCCTCGATTGTTTAGCTTCCAGCGAGGCATGAAGAGCTTCATCAAAAAGTTAGAAGAGATGACGCCAGTGCAATTTCACTATGGAGAAGAAGTCACGGCAATCAAATCCAACGCGGTGATCACCTCAAAGGGCACCTACGAGGCGGATTATATCTTCAGCGCTCTGCCATCTCATATCATCGGAAGATTGTTATTTCCGCAGCTTCTCAATATTCCTTTGCATGGGACAACGCTTGTTCATTTGGGCTATCACAAAAATGTGCTGCATAGAGATGGTTTTGGCTATCTGGTTTCATCGAAAGAAAACGACGATATTCTTGGAGTCGTTTTCGATTCAAATGCTTTCACGCAATATAATCGGTCTGAAGATGAAACACGGCTGACTGTGATGCTGAAAAAAGATAATCTCTCCGATGCAGAAGCTAGAGATTTAGCCTTGAAAGGGGTAAAGCATCATCTGAAGATCAAAGACCATCCCGATGTCTCATTAGTGCTCAGAGCGCCTAAGGTTTTCCCACAGCTAAAAATCGGACATGAAAAAATTCTGAATGACGTGGAAGCTGTTAGAAAAGAAAAATACCCACAGCTGAGGCTCGTGGGTAACTATTTTTATGGAGTAGGCGTCAACGACTGCATAGCCAGGGCTAAATCAGTCTCTGACATTTTCTTGAGTGAAACAGTCAGCTGATCGAGATCATCAGGTGTATGGAGCGCTGTCATGGCAATGTAGAGCGTATTTCCTACAGCAGGGGCCAAGTAGATTTGATCTTCTGCTAAGAATCGACGTACCTGCTCAGCTTCTTTAGCTGATTTAAATTCCAAAACAGCTTTAGGTGATTTCAGCATAGTTGCAGGAAGATCCTTCATCAGCTTTTGCAGCCATCTTGTATTTTTTGCTAACGTCTCGCGCTCTTGATCCATTTCTGGGATAAAGCTGAAGGCGCTATCGAGCGCACCGATCACTGGAAAACTGAGCGGTTGAGATGCTTTTAGGGATCCCAGTAGTTTTTTAGATCCTGCGATATAGGCTCCGCTGCATCCAGCACCGTTGGAAAGCGATCCTGTGATGAGGTCAAATCCTGATTGATGAGCCGCAGCTCCAAATCCATTGTCTCCAGTGATTCCTATCATGAAGCTGTCATCGATGCAGAGAAGAGTCGGTTTCTTTTTAGGGATATCGTGCGTTTCTGAAGAGATGATTGTTGCTTTAAGGTTTTTCAAGATTTCCTGAGCTTCATCAACAGAAGGAAATAAAATAGCTGCTTCTGTTCCAAGAAACTGGGCCAGCTTGCCTTCGAGTTGTTGTTGAGGAGAAGACCCTAGAGGAGAAGCTGGAATGCCGACGCCGAATTTAAGGGTATATTTAATGGCTGCTTTTTTTACTTCAGGATGTTGAGCGAGCCCTAAGAAATCGCAGGAGGAAAAATCGAGGCATTTTTTGCCTTGATGAGAGACGTAAGGGCCATCCGCCGGAGAAACTAAATCCATATATACCTCGCCAAATTAGGCAGATCAGTTTAATGGAAAAGAATTATTTGTAAAGAAGCGGATGAAAATTAGTGTTTAAATTGTCTCCAAATCCATATCCCAACTTCTTTAAAAAGTGAAGGTTAGGATCTTTTTTTTCACAAACATAAAGAGCTTTTGCCGGGGCATAAGCAATCATGAGATAACTGGAATTAGGCTCTTGGAAGAAGATTTCCCAGGGCATGATCAAATTAGGCCCGAGTAAAACCGCATTCTCTCTTTTCTTTGGGAGCATCGAAAGGGGATGCGATTCTCCAGATAACCGGATTAATATGGCTCCAACTAGAGGTTGGACGCAGCTTTTTTCCTGTAAAGTAGCAGTGTCTGCTCCGGGATATCCTGGACGGAGTGTCGTGCGGAGGGCTTGATCAAAAGCTAGATACAAGGTCTTTTGTTGAAAAAGCTGAGCGGTGAGTTGAGCGAGTCCACGATTGCAGATAAAATTCTCCAGGACAGGATCATCGCGCCAAAGATCTCTTCCTTCATGATAAAGTTCTACGCAAGACTGTGTATCGATCAACTGCTTCGCTCTTTTACCCAAAACTTGGTCGACATGCTGTGAAGCTGTTTCGATTTCATCCAAGGTAAAGACATCTTCGAACTCGATGAACTTTTGCTTTTCTAAGACTTTTCTGTGATCGCCTGTTACTTTAAAGCGCATAACCTATCCAGTGCTAATTGTGCTTGATCTGCTGTTGTGAAAGTCGAGAGACGAATATAGCCCTCTCCATGATGGCCGAATCCTCTGCCCGGGATCGAAATCAGATGGCATTTTTCTAAGATCTCATCGAAAAATTCCCAGGAGGTTTTTCCAGAGGGGACCTTCCACCATATATAGGGGGCATCTTGGCCTCCGACGGTAGAAAAACCTAATTTGCTTAAACCGGTGCTCAGGATCTTTCCTTGTTGGAGATATTCCTGGACTTGGGCTTTTGTTTCTTTCAAACCTTCCGGAGAAAGAGAAGCTTGAGCGGCTCTTTGGATCGGATAAGAGACGCCATTATATTTGATCGATTGACGTTTGAGCCACATCGTGTTCATCTTTCCACCCGCAATCGCTTTAGGAACCACTGCGTAAGCACAGCGAAGGCCTGTGAATCCTGATGACTTGGAAAAGCTTCTAAACTCAATCGCAACTTCTTTAGCGCCTTCAATTTCATAGATAGATCGAGGAACTTCTGGAGAAGTCACAAAAGCCTCATACGCATTATCTAAAAGGATCACAGCGTTTTCTCGCTTGGCATAGTCGACCCAGGCTTTGAGCTCTGCTCTTGTCATTGCAAC
>CAZBCR010000143.1:0-3462 GCA_964490565.1 uncultured bacterium | reverse complement strand
AAAACCGGCACTGTGTTCTACACGTCTGATGCCCACGCTTCTATTTTAGAGCTCTACAAAGATAAAGAAGTGCTTCTTTCGACATCTCCTCTTGACACGCACCTTTTCAGCTCATTAGAGCCTAAGCTCTCGTTGAAATTCCAACGAGTCGATGGAGCTCTCGATGACTCACTGCTGGATGCTTCCAGAGAGAAAAATATTTTAGATGCTGAGGGGAAAACAGAAAGCGGAAAGATCGCTGACTTTTTCCGTAAAGTTCTTCCAAACCTCGAAGTCGAAGCTAAAAGCCTCGCATCCGATACGATTCCTGCATTCATCATCTTTGATGAAAATACTCGGCGTCTGCGCGATGCAATGGCCCTTTCAGGACATAATATGCCGGCTTTTGAAGCGAAGAAAACGTTCGTTGTCAATACGAACAACGCTTTGATTGAATCGGTGTATCAACTCCGTGAGTCTCAGCCAGAGCTGGCTCAAGATGTCGCTCACCATTTGTATGATCTTTCGATGCTCTCTCAAAAAGAAATCGAGCCAGCCAACATGACATCGTTTATTAATCGATCGACGCAGGTACTAGAGAAGCTTTTGAAACGTTAATTTTTTCAACTTGATCGAAGACTTCTCCCCGGAAGTTTTTCGCTTCGATCAAGCATTTTTCTTCCGTCAATGTGACAAATTGGCAGCTATTGACTGCTGCAGATTTTGCTAAATACCATGTTGCATCTGGAGTTTTGACCTTCCGTGACGCCACCGCCCAAGAGCCGTCCCCTAAATAAGTCACACCCGTGGAATTGATTTTTCCTTCTTTCAGAGGATGCGTCCGTTTATACGTGTGATTGTGATGCTCAAACGCAAACGGCACCTGATATTTTTCAAAAAGCGGCACCCAATTTTTTCTGATCCTTTCTTCGTTATTTCCCGAAAAAGAATAAAAAGAAGGATAGGCAGCGATGTGATAAATCGCCATCAAGTTAGGAAATGATTGTTTTGCTTGGAGCGTTTTTTCAAGCCATGCTGTCTGATCCCCTTCCACAGGCCACGTATGTCCGGTGTCTAGCATCACCAAACTTAAATAATCTCCAAAGTCTAAGGATCGATAAGACTTACCCTTTTCAGGAAACGTGAAAATCTCATAGAAGATTTCCGGTTTGTCCGTTCTATCTTTAGGCTTGTGGACATCGTGATTGCCGACTAACGGCAGCATCGGGATTAACCTACCCTCTTTACCCAAGCCTCTTTGCAAATCCCTTAAAAAAGCTTGCCAACGAGTGAGCGCCCATAATGATCCTCTTAGGATATTTTTCGATCCCATGGTGTAGGCTAAATCCCCTCCAATCACAACAAAGTCCGGTTCATTAAATGAGATCATTCGGTTCATGCGATAGAACATTTCCGATGCCCCGGCATGATAGGCATCTCCACCGACGACCATCCGAACAGGCCGGGTCAGCTTTTGAGGCATCGTTCTAAATGAGTATTCCCTCTTACTATCTTGAACCTTAAAGAGATAGGTGCTATTTTCAGCAAGTCCCTCTAAATGAATGCGATGCACATCATACCCCTCAACTAACTGAGACTCTCCCTTGGCTGATTTCCAGGAGGAATCGCCCTTCACTTGGTATTCCAATTCCGGGGCCATCTTACCGGTGGGAGCCTGCCATTGTACGACCATGGTCGTTGTAGGGTCCTTAACCCAAGTCAGATAGACGACAACAGGCTCCATAGCCCCTAATGAGGGGGTGAATAGCCCTAGAATGATAAAAATAGTGTTCCAGAGGAGTTTTTTAAACATCTTAAAGTCAACTAGTTGTATTTATTCTAACAACACATTTTCGCTCTAAGTCACTGACAATTCAACAAAAATCTCACATTATTAGGATTATGTAAATATTTGATATAATATTAATTAATTTTTTGTTATAATATATACTATAATTAACAATTAAAACTTAATAACACTATGACAACTATCAGAGCATCTGAATATACCGCTAATGCGGGCCAACAATTAAATCCTTTATCAGAAATTCAAGTCGGATTTCTAAATAGAGGTGCTATATATGACATTTCTCAAAAGGTTCGAACCGTCGTTCAGAAATACATTGGCTATCAAGGCACAGACGAATTCAAAGCCAACTTTACAAAACAACAGATTACCTTCAATCTTACTAATGGCAATGTTAACGAATCCCGCACCCTTGTCCTCCAAAGCGGGCACTGGAAACTGAGCCAAAATAACGCCCATGTCAAAGACTTAGACCCAGCTGTGGCTGATGAAGTCAATACTCTAGTTACAGAAATCTTAAGCAATATCGGTCGTGCAAGTGCCGCCATTGCTCCCGCTCCAGCAGACCCAGTAGCTGGTGTCGTTGCACAACCAGAAAATCCCGTTCGCCCTGTTGCTAACGTTGACGAACTTACTCCCATCAGAGAAAGGCTCACAGCCTTAGAAGGAGAACTCCGAGCAAACCCAACTCTGGAACGATCGCTTCAAGTTCAACAAGAAATTCTACGAATACTCGCTACCTTAAGAGAAGAATTAAGCAGACACGCTCCAGAAAACCATGCTGAAACAGAGACTCTTCGTCAACAGGTTGCAGGCCTCCAGCAAGCCTTAGCTGCAAAGGAAACGGCGTTCAACAAATTTTTAATGCAAGGCCAGGCCGAGTTTGACCGAATAAACGCTGCTGCAAAAGAAGAGATTGAAAGCAAACAGGCTAGAATCAAACAATTAGAAGATCTCATCACTCAAACTGAAAAAAGAATAGCCGAAAAAGAACAAGTATGTGACGACGCTACTTATGTCATCAATGGAGCAAAAGAGCTTCTACAAGGCCATGTGTCTGCACTCGAAGCAGAAGTCGTAAAGTTGCAAAAAAAAGAGACAGAAATAACTTTGGCTGCTTCCCAAGAAATTACTGAACTAAAAAGCCAAATATCGAAAAAAGCAGAAATCATCAGAAACCGAGATGCAGTCTTAGGTCGTTTTGAAAAAGATCTTAAAGACTCAAAAGCGCTGCTTGAAAAACTACAAGCGCAATATGACAAGGAACTAAAATCTCTAGAAACAGAGCTTAATGAACTTGAAGCCAAATCGGCACAACAAGCTAAACAAGCCTATGAACAAATCGCAGCTCTCACAGCACAAACGGATGAATTGGCATCACAGCTTAAATCCGCTCAATCAAAGTTAGAAGCTGCTATAGCTGCTACAGGCGACGCTCAAAAAGCTGCATCAGAATTAGCACAGCTACAGTCAGCACATGAAGCTCTCCTCGCTAACAATGAAAAACGACAAGTTGCTTACGACACTCTTGCTACAAGAAATGATGACCTCTTAGGTCAATTAAGAGACGCTGAGGCCCTTGCTGACCGCGTTCCATCTCTGGAAGAAGAAAACAGCAAATTGCAAGATGGAATACGAGTTGCCCAAAAGGTTCTAGAAAGACTGATAGCGCTGGA
>CAZBCR010000142.1:0-3483 GCA_964490565.1 uncultured bacterium | reverse complement strand
GGAAAGCAGGCAAATAGATATCGGTTTCAATGCAAGCTGCAATGAACACAACAATAATCAGAAACAGATATTTAATTTCGGTTCTGCGATCCATGGCCATATAGGATACCTAAGTGTAGAAAATAGTGTAAGAGTATAAATTTTTTTAAAAAGAGTCTAAAATGTCCAGAAACTCACTGGAGTTCATCTTATTGAGCAAATAAAGACTATCTTGATAGTTTTGCCGGATCATCTTCTTGTGGTACTGGATGCGGTCTTGGACAGCCTGTGTATAAAGAACAGATCCTGGGTAGAACCCCGCATGCTTTGCATACTTGTCTAAGAGTTCACAGATGACCTCAGAAGGATACTGCTGAATGAGAGTATTTAAAGTCAGGCGATATCGGTTGAGTGCAAAAATCTCTAGATTATTAAGGACAATCTCTCCGTTAATGATCCGGTCGATCTGAAAACAAGCTGCTTTTGCTAGGAGAGAGTTAAAGGATGCCGCCATGTCAATTCCGCAAAAGGAATTTGTTTTTTCATCGTAGAAGATATTCGGATTGCTGCGGTCGGCATTTCCCAAGTAAGTATCTAAGGCCGCCATTGCAGCAAGATCGGGATGGAGCGACATATGGTGGATGACAGTTGGCGTGAGACCGGTTTCTTCTTCAGATAGTGGTCCCCACTTATCCCATTTCCAAGAGTCTTTTTTTCTCAGCTTTTGGTGGAGGGTAAAGTCAGTCCAAGGGAGTTTTTCTTCAGCTGCGACTCCCAGTGCAAGAGTATGGAGTGAAGCAGGACGGTCGGGATAAGTTTTTCCTACAAATGATACATCAGGTGAAATCAGCGTGACTTGATTGACGGGAATCTTGAGTGTTTCAGCGATTGAACTTGCAACTGCATCGATCACAAGAAGAAATTGTTCATCAGCTGAGGGTTCTTTGATTTGTTTGACGATGCTTTTTTTGCCTTCAGAATTTTCTACAATAGAGATCCAGCAGTCGTCTGTCTCGAATGACTTGATCAGTTCAGCCCTTAAATTGAGACTCAGTAAAAGAGCAGTGAGTAATACGAATATTTTCATAGATTTACCATTTGAGAAGTTGAGGGAGACCCTGATACTAAATGGTGAAATCGTTTTCTTGCTAGGTTTTTATACTCAATAGGAACTGTAATTCACTAGTGGCGCGCGCAAGGTTGTTCGAATCTGCCTTAAGATTATTTGGATTAAAATCCTCATCCTGACAATAGGATGCCATATTATTCATGAAATGTGTGATATCGGATACTAAGCCATTTTGCCTAGATGTTAAAGCGCTTTCATCCAGTTGTAACTGATTTGTGCAGCTTAGTCCTAGTGAAATGATTTGATCCTGGAAATCGGTTTGACTAGCGGGTGGTTGTAGATTGATTAGATTTTGAATTGTACTTGCCACATTGGTCAGAGTGGCGGCTTGAACTTGTGCATCTAGCAATTGAGGATTCGTCGCTGGTGTAGAAGCAGGTTGTTTTAATGTTTCACTTAAGACACTCGTATATCCCGCGTATTGATTCAATTGCATAAGAAATCCACCAAAGGCTGTACTTGGATTTAGAGTTGGGAGATTCGTTAACAGATTGATCAGATTTTTAGCATCGGCACTTAAATTGGTACCTGATTTTCCATCCAGTGCTAGAGCTGCTGATGCTCCTTGCAGTTCGTTGTAGATTGTGTTCATTGGGCCACTTTCGTCTTGCCCTTCCGCTTGCTCTAAGGCCATTGTATTTAATTGCGCTAGATAGTTCTGGATAAGGTTTACTTGATTTTGTGCATCCTGACTTGGGTCAGGCATGCCTGCTTGCTTTGAACTAATGGGTGGGACTGACATAGAATACTCCTGTTATTCCTCTGGATATAACAAGTGTTTATTTTAAACAAGAGAGAGAGATTTAACCCTTCCAGGAGGTGACTTTGATCAGTTCCGTGGGGATTTCAAAGAGAAAGCGAGAGGGGTTCATATTGACGTCTTTACCATATCGCTTTCTTTGACGTGCCATAGAGAGAATTAGGTTCTTTTTGGCGCGGGTCATAGCGACGTACATGAGTCGGCGCTCTTCTTCAAGGCCATTTTCTGCCATGCTTTTTTCATGCGGCATGATCTGATCTTCTAGACCCACTAAGAAACAGACGGTAAATTCGAGGCCTTTTGCGCTGTGGAATGTCATGAGGCTGACTTTATTGTCCCGGGTTTCATCGCGATGGGTAAATTGTTGCTCATCTAAAGCCATGGTTCCGAGGAATTCCTGCAGATCGGTAAAGTTTTTTGAGGTTTGGACAAACGCTTCGACGTTTTCCATTTTATATGTGCGGGCTTTATCGCTTTTGACTTCTTCTTCGATCGCTTTTTTATAGTTGATGGTTTCTAAGAGCCAGCGAATGGCCTCATCAAAAGGAGGGTTAGCAAATTTTTCACGTCCTTTTTCGATGATCTCAATGAAATGACGGATTCCTTTTAAAGCACGGTCAGAAAGGCCATCGAGTTCGTTGACTTCCTGGAGAGCTTTCCAGAGAGGGATTTTCTGATCGCGGTTTTTCTGCGTCACTTTGTCGAGGGCCTGATCAGAAATTCCCCGGCGAGGGACATTGATGATTCTTAAGATCGCTTCTTGGTCTTGAGGATTGATGATCACACGGAGATATGCGGCGAGATCTTTGATTTCGGCGCGTTCAGTAAACTCAGTTCCACCAAAGGTCTCATAAGGGATGCCGCGGCGCCATTCGGTTTCTTTATCACCCGGAGCTTGCCAAGAAGCTTGCATGAGAGCTAGTTCTATAGGGCGGGCTAAGAGATTTGAGCGGTAGAGGACGGCCATCTCTTTCCAAGGGATTTTATGCTCTCTATTAAAGGCGATCATGCGGAGAACCACAGCGGAAGCTTCATCAAGATCGTTAGGAGCGTTAAAAACTTCAATGAGATCGCCGGGCTCTTTTAAGCTCCACAGTTCTTTGACGTGCCGTATTTGATTGTGGCGGATGACTTTGTTGGCTGCGGTTAATATGGTGGGAGTAGACCGATAATTTTGTTCGAGTTTGATGATGGTTTCTGATTCAAATTGGAGGATGTTTTTGATTTCAGCGCCGCGCCATCCATAGATTGACTGATCATCATCTCCGACAACGCAAAGGTTATTATGGGAAGCGCTCAGGAGCTTGGCCAGGCGGTATTGGATCGGGTTGGTGTCTTGGTATTCATCGATCATGATGTACCGGTAACGGGTCTGGTATTTAGCCAGGATATCAGGATGTTCTTCAAAAAGCTGCAGTGTGAGGCACAGGAGATTGTCAAAATCGACCGCATTATAGGCCCGCATGACGGTTTGGAGGCGTCCAAAGAGCTGTTTGGACATGTCGTCGCCTTTCATTTCTTCAGGGGTTTGGGCCTTATTTTTGGCCAGGGAGATGGCTTCATAGGTAGGATCTAAGGAGGGGAGGTCGCCGTCTACTCCGAGTTCTTCCCGGAC
>CAZBCR010000141.1:0-3521 GCA_964490565.1 uncultured bacterium | reverse complement strand
TTCCTGGCTTAGAGCAGGGAGAGCATTATAAGTTTGAAATCCAAACTCAAGACGGCACACTGCTTCTCAAATCCGATCCGTATGCGTATTATAGTGAAGTTCGGCCCAAAACGGCCTCCCGGCTTTTTGACATCGATCATTTCGCATGGACAGATCAAGAGTGGATTCAGAAACGGGGAGGATTAAATAAACCTCTCAATATTTATGAAGTCCATCTGGGGTCTTGGAAAAAAGATCTCGGTTATCGGCATCTGGCTCATGAATTGGCAGAGTATTGTAAAAACATGGGCTTTAGCCATGTCGAACTGATGCCGATTTGCGAACATCCTTTGGATGAGTCATGGGGCTATCAGGTCAGCGGCTACTATGCTCCAACAAGCCGCTTTGGGACACCGGAAGATTTTCAGTACTTTGTCAATCATCTCCATCAAGAGGGGATTGGTGTGATCATCGATTGGGTGTCTGCTCACTTTCCTTCCGATGAATTTTCACTTGCCCGCTTTGATGGGACAGCGCTTTATGAACATGAAGATCCACGGCAAGGATTTCATCCTCATTGGAACACCTATATTTTCAATTACGGAAGGCATGAAGTTTCCAATTTCCTTTTGGCAAACGCCATCTACTGGCTAGAAAAAATGCATGTCGATGGGCTTCGAGTTGATGCCGTTGCTTCGATGCTCTATCTCGATTACGGAAGAGCTCCCGGAGAATGGATCCCCAATGAATTTGGCGGAAAAGAAAATCTCGAAGCGATTGAATTTATCAAGCACATGAACTCGATCGTGCATCATCTTTATCCCCATGCTCTGATGTGTGCAGAAGAATCGACCTCTTTTTTAGGAGTCTCCCATCCTCTAGAGTGGCATGGCCTTGGCTTTGATCTAAAATGGAACATGGGCTGGATGAATGACACTCTGAGGTATTTTCAGCGGGATCCGTTCTTCCGTAAGCAACACCAACACGATTTGACCTTTGGACTGATCTATGCATTTTCTGAACGGTTTATTTTAGTTCTTTCGCATGATGAAGTCGTTCATGGAAAAGCAAACCTGATCTCTAAAATGCCCGGCGATGATTGGCAGAAATTTGCCAGTGTCAGGCTTTTTTATAGCTATATGCTTTGCCATCCCGGCAAAAAACTTGTTTTTATGGGAGTGGAGCTCGGTCAGTGGGATGAATGGAACTGCAAAGGAGAGATCGCTTGGAATCTCCTGCAGTACGACCGGCATCAGCAGCTCCAAGGGGCTTTCCGGGCGCTTAATCATTGCTATCACGATCATCCAGCTTTATGGGAAAAAGATTTTGAAAGCAGCGGCTTTGAATGGATCGACTTTCGTGACGAAGCAAATTCTGTGATCAGCTATCTCCGAAAAGGAGTTAAGCAAACCGTCGTCTGCGTCCACAATTTTACGCCAAATTATATTTCGAGTTATTTCATCCGGCTTTCTCACATCCGTTCTATTAAAGAAGTCATGAATACCGATAGAGAAGAATTTGGCGGATCGGGCAAAATTAACCCTAAAATTGAAAAGATGCCAGGCGGCTTTCATATCCAGCTTGCTCCCTTAGCGACAATGATTTTTGAGGTTGTGTTCGATGACAAACAGTGAGTATGAAAAACTCGTAGCTGAGATCCGCAAGCACGATAGGCTCTACTATGTCGAAAATAAACCCGTCATTTCCGATTACGAATACGATCTTCTTTTAAAAAAACTCGAGAAGATGGAAGCGGACAATCCTGAATGGATCACTGAGACATCGCCCACACAACGTGTCAAAGATCCGCTTACCAAAGGGTTTAAGCAAGCCGCTCACGCCGTTCCGATGCTCTCTCTGGATAATACCTACAGTGAAGAAGAGTTAGAAGATTTCATCAAGCGTGTCCACAAGCTTTTAGAAAAAAATCAAGTTCCTCTTTGTGCAGAACTTAAAATGGATGGCATCGCTGTCTCAGTCCGTTATGAAAAAGGCGTGTTCACTCGCGCGCTGACCCGCGGCGATGGGAAAAAAGGCGACGATATCACTTCCAACATGCGGACGATCCACTCTGTGCCTCTTCAGCTCACAGGCTCGCACATCCCGGATGTGTTAGAAGTCCGCGGAGAAGTCTTCATGCCGCATAAAGCTTTCCAAGCTCAAAATAAACGGAAAGAAGAAGCCGGAGAAGAGCTTTGGGCAAATCCCCGCAATGCGGCTGCGGGATCTTTAAAACTACTCGATCCAATGGAAGTTTCTCAGCGCGGCCTTGCTGCGGTTTTTTACGGCCTTGCTGAAAGCGACCACCCTTTAGTGCAAAACCAATACGATGTACATGACTATCTGAAGAAACTCGGCCTGCCGGTCTTTGACGACGATCACATCACCGTTTCTGAAACGACTGAGGGGATTATGAAGTTCGCTCATAAGATCGAAAAAAAACGGGACAGCTTGCCGTTTGACATCGACGGGATCGTCATCAAGGTCGATCACATTAAATATTGGTCACTTTTAGGTACTACCGGCAAAAGCCCTCGCTGGGCTGTTGCTTATAAATTTGCTCCTGAGCAAGCGACCACTCAAATCCGCGAGATCACCGTGCAAGTCGGCCGCACAGGCGTCTTAACACCTGTTGCTGAACTAGAACCTGTTTTCCTTGCCGGCAGTACGATTGCCAGAGCCACACTTCATAATGAAGAAGAAGTGGCCCGCAAAGACATCCGAGAAGGCGACTGGGCTGTCATTGCTAAAGGCGGTGATGTCATCCCGCAAGTTTTAGAAGTCGATTTGAAAAGACGGACTTCGCATTCTAAAGCATGGAAAATGCCAACCCACTGCCCTGTCTGCGGGACACATGTTGTCAGAACAGAAGGAGAAGTCGCTGTCCGGTGTCCGAATTCTAAAGGTTGTGAAGAACAAGTCATTCGGCGCATTGCGTATTTTGCGAGCAAAGACGCGATGGATATCGACCACATGGGAGAAAAAGTCGTCGAGCAGCTGGTCCGCAAGAAATTAGTTAAGCATGTCTCAGATATTTATAAGCTCACCGCTGAAGATTTAGCCGGGTTAGAGGGTTTTAAAGAGAAATCGATCCACAATCTCTTAACCAGTATTGATAAATCCCGGCATGTCACACTAGCACGGTTTATCTTGGCGCTGAGCATCCGTTATGTCGGAGAAGAGACGGCAGAGATTTTATCTCAAGAGTCAGGCTCCATCCATAAGCTTGCAGAGATGACAGAAGAAGAGCTTTTGAAAATCGATGGAGTCGGAGACAAGATGGCAGTAGCCATCGTGGCCTATTTTCAAGAGAGCAGCAACCTCAAAGAGATCGAGCTGCTGTTAGAAAATGGCGTGAATCCGCAAGCTTCCAAAAAAATCATCCGCACCGATCATGCGTTTTCTGGAAAGACGTTTGTTTTAACAGGCGCTCTTCAAAGCTACACACGCGATCAAGCCGAAGACCTTATTAAAGAACGAGGCGGCAAGGTCACAGGCTCAGTCAGTAAGAAAACCGATTTTGTCCTGGTAGGGGAAGACGC
>CAZBCR010000140.1:0-3531 GCA_964490565.1 uncultured bacterium | reverse complement strand
GGAGTTGTTCTTCGCATATAGGTAGAGACGGTATAGGGTCCTCCGCAAAATCCAATCAGCGGTACTTTTAGCTGCTTTTTCAAGAGCTTGATGGTTTCAGCAACGTACGAGAGTGTTTTAGAAACATCTATTCTCATCTCTTTCTCAGGCTCTTTTAATTTGATCCCTTTTCCATCGGAAAAATCAAACTCAAACCCAAAAACTTCGGCGATGACCAAGATATCGGAAAATAAGATCGCAGCATCCATGCCTAATAGATCAATAGGAAGCTGGGTGATTTGAGCAGCAATCTCGGGAGTCCCCACGAGATGCCGGAAAGAATGCTCCGCGCGGATCGCGCGGTACTGAGGTAAAAAACGGCCGGCTTGGCGATGAAGCCAAATAGGCGGCCGTGGAACTGTTTCACATTTAAGCGCTCTTAAGAGCAAATCATTCATGAAAGCAGCTTAGCTAAAATCGCATCTACTGTGAAACCAAATTCTGCTGCAAGATCTGCTTGCGGAGCAGATTCTCCAAATGTTTCGATGCTGATGGCAATTCCATCATGGCCGATCCACTGGTGCCAGCCAAAACTGACTCCTGCTTCAATGCTCACGCGCTGTCCAAGATTTCCCCCGACAACAGAGTTGCGGTAGGCTTCGTCTTGTTTCCAGAAAAGTTCCCAGCATGGCATTGAGACGACACGGACAGATTTGCCTTGTTTTTCTAAAGCAGTCGCGACATCAAAAGCTAAAGAAACTTCAGAACCCGTTGCAAACAACGTAAAGTCCGGCTGTTTTTTCTCTTTTTTGATGATGTAAGCGCCTCTTCCCATCCCTTGGTCATACGCAACTTGTGTCCCCGGAACATCCGGAAGCGATTGTCTAGAAAGAATCAGAGCAGTCGGGCCTTTATAGGTTAATGCCGCAAGCCATGCCATTTTCACTTCGGCATTATCGGCAGGGCGGATCACATGGAGATTAGGAATCGCACGCAGTGCTGCTAGATGCTCAACTGGTTGATGGGTCGGACCGTCTTCGCCTAAGAAGATCGAATCGTGCGTGAATTGATAGATGACATGAATATGTGATAGCGCTGCAAGCCGGATGGCATTGCGCATGTAATCAGAAAATGTCAAAAATGTTCCGACATACGGAGTGATCATCTGAGTCTCTGCAAGACCCGTCGCTGCGGCTGCCATGGCAAATTCACGGACGCCGTATTTAATATTGCGTCCTTCGAAATGCTCGGGAGCGATGAGCGGAAACTTTTTCATCATCGTCATGTCTGAACCGGACAAATCTGCCGATCCGCCATAGAGCTGAGGAAGCAGAGGGCCAAGGACATCCAATACAACTTGAGACGATGTACGGCTCGCTAGAGGAGTTTTCATTTCAATCGCAGCTAGTTTTTGCTCGAGATCCGCAGGAAGTTCATGCTGACGCATTTTGCTAAACTCTTTAGCCAGTTCTGGATTTGCTGCACTCCACTTTTTAAATGTCTCATTCCAAGCAGCCTCAAGTTTTGCACCTTCTTCAGCTTTTTCTTTGAAAAACTCATAGATCCCAGGAGCGACAAAAAAGTTTTCCTCAGGTAGTCCGAGAGCTTTTTTCGTCGCTTCGACTTCTTCTTGTCCCAGAGGACTGCCGTGAACTTTATGCGTCCCGGCTTTATTAGGAGATCCTTTCCCGATGATCGTGTGCATCATCACAAGACAGGGTCTTTTTTGATGATCGCGGATTTCTGTAAAAACTTGATTCATCTTTTCAAAGTCGTATCCATCGACATCGTAAACATCCCATCCATACGAGCGATAGCGCATTTTGGTGTCTTCTGAACACGATTCTGAGAGGAAACCATCCAAGGTAACTTTATTGGCATCATAGACAAGGACGATGTTGTCCAAAGCTAAATGTCCTGCGAGCGAAGAAGCTTCGGATGAGATCCCTTCCATGATACAGCCGTCTCCCGCTAAGCAGTAGACTTTGCTGTTAAAAAGGGTGAATTTATCCGTATTGAATTTCTTTCCCAGTAATTTCAAGCCGAGTGCTTGTCCCACAGCGTTAGCAACGCCCTGTCCCAAAGGTCCAGTTGTTGCTTCGACGCCATCGGTAATATGGAATTCCGGATGACCGGGTGTCAGTGATTTGAGCTGGCGGAATTGTTTGATGTCGTCCATCGATAGCTTAAATCCTGCGAGATGGAGGCACGAATACAGCAGCATGGAACCATGTCCTGCGGATAGGACAAACCGGTCGCGGTTGAGCCATTTTGAGTCTTTAGGATTATGTCGTAATAGACAACCGTAAAGGTAAGCGCCAAATTCTGCGCATCCCATCGGCAAACCCGGATGACCTGAGTTAGCCTTCTGGACGGCTTCCATGGAAAGTTCCCGGATCGTATTGGCAATTTTACTTAAGCTTTTTTTTAATTCGGTGTCCATGTGCACATCCTTTTTACATTCAAATTTTTCATTTAATTCGGTGCTCGGAAGAAATAATATATAAGAGAACTTTCTTTTCTCCTATGAGAAAAATTGACCGTTTGATCAGAGAGTGATATGCTGATCTCCTTTTAGAGGGAATTTTATGTTATCGCAAGAGATCCGCCGCAACTTCCTAAAGTATTTTAAAGAGCACCACCACCGCGTGCTCCCATCTTCATCTGTCGTTCCGCATGACGATCCGACCCTTCTTTTTACCAATGCCGGCATGAACCAGTTTAAAGATGTCTTCCTCGGTAAAACCGTACGCGATTACAAAACAGCGGCCACCTCTCAAAAATGCATCCGCGTCGGCGGAAAACACAATGACCTCGATAACGTCGGCCATACCAGCCGCCATCTCACCTTCTTTGAGATGCTCGGGAACTTTTCCTTCGGAGACTATTTTAAAGAACAAGCCATCGCCTACGCCTGGGAAGTCTCAACTAAAGTTTTTCAATTCGATCCCGATAAAATCTGGATCACCGTCTTCCGCGAAGATGATGAAGCTGCTGAAATCTGGAAAAAAATTGTCCCCGCAAACCGCATCGTCCGCATGGATGAAAAAGATAATTTCTGGGCCATGGGCGAAACCGGTCCCTGCGGTCCTTGCTCAGAGCTCTATTACGACCGCGGACCTAAATACGGCCCTGCAACCTCTGTTAAAGACGATGTCACAGGCGAGCGGTACATCGAATTTTGGAACCTCGTCTTTATGCAATTTAATCGCGACGCTTCCGGCAAGATGACTCCCCTTCCTAAACAATCGATCGATACCGGCAGCGGTCTCGAACGAGTCATCGCTTTAAAAATGGGCGTCGATAATGTGTTTGCGACCGACATCCTCCAGGGCATCATCGCGCAAATTGAAAAAGTCTCCGGCAAAAAATACGTCGCAGAAGATCAAGATCTAGCTCCTGCCTTCCATGTGATTGCCGATCATATCCGGTCTCTTGCCTTTGCCATTGCAGATGGAGCTCAGCCAAGCAATGTCGAGCGCGGCTATGTTCTTCGCAAACTGCTCCGCCGCGCTGTCCGCTACGGCAGAATGCTGGGCATCCAAGATCCGT
>CAZBCR010000139.1:0-3587 GCA_964490565.1 uncultured bacterium | reverse complement strand
GATTTCCGTTGATATTAGATAAAGAAAAAACTTTTACTCTTACATTTTGCAATGAAATTTAAAACTCTGTGCCTATCTCTTTTATTCGTGGGTGCTGCCTTTGCAGCTGGAGCTTCACAAGAAGAAATCCGCATCTATTTGAGCACAACAAGTCCCTTAGAGCCCGTCTATCTTGGAAAACTTTCATCCGACAACTCTTTCGACTCCGAGCATCTTGCGCAGTTAGAGTCTGTTCTAAATTTTGACTTTAGCCATAATGGCTCGACTAAAGTCCTTCCAATCAATGAGATGCGCGAAAAAACCCTGTCTCAATCTGCACCTGCTCAGAAGTTCAACGCTGCGACATGGAAGAGTTGGGGAGTCGTGCACGTTCTTAAAGGAGAAGTCCGGAATAAGTCGCTTTCTTTCTCTGTTTTTTCTTCCCAAACCGGTTCATTAAAACAATTTCCTGAAATCACGCTCTCCGGAGTTCTTGCAAGAGACCGCGTCCAAATTCATCGCCTGGCCGATGCGATTTATAAAACACTTTATGGACAGCCCGGCGTTGCAAACACCCGCATCCTTTACGCTGCTAAGCAAAGAAGCAACGACAAGTGGATTTCAGAAATCTGGTCTTGCGACTGGGATGGAGCAAATCCAAAACAGCTCACGCGTGAAGGAAGTTATTCCATTACTCCTGTCTTTATTCCATCAAGCTCGAGATATGCTAACGATAAGTTTCTCTACGTCTCGTATAAAATGGGACAGCCGAAGGTTTTCATCGCCTCCTTTAACGAAGGCGTAGGTAAACGACTCATTGATTTACGCGGCAATCAACTCTTGCCAGCGATTTCCCCTCAACGGGATAAAGTTGCCTTCATTTGCGATGCCGCTGGAAAAGTCGATGGAAGAACCGATCTCTTTCTACAAGAGTTTCATCCTGAAAAAGGCGAGACAGGAAAACCGGTTCAACTTTTTTCCTATCCCCGTTCGACTCAAGCTTCTCCGACCTTTAGTCCGGATGGTTCAAAGCTCGCATTTGTTTCCGATAAAGACGGAGCGCCAAGGATTTACGTCATTTCTGCGACATTCACTTCAAAACGTCCGACTCCAGTTCTCGTTACAAAACAAAATCATGAAAATTCATGTCCTGCATGGTCTCCTGATGGAAAGAAATTAGCCTACAGTGCTAAAACAAAGGGAACAAGGCAGATTTGGATTTACGACTTCGAGCGCAGAGAAGAGTGGCAGCTGACCGATGGAACAGGAAATAAAGAGAACCCTTCCTGGGCTCCTGACAGCAAACATCTCGTCTTTAACTCGACGGATGGCCATATATCAGAATTATACATTGTGAATTTAAACCAGCCTGACGTGGTGAAAATCTCTCAAGGCGCAGGCATAAAACATTACCCGGCATGGGGAACACGTTAATTAAACAAGGATACGTATATGAAAAAATCGAAGGTCTTAAAAGTGTGCTTCTTGAGCGTTTGCGCACTTCTAGCCACGGGATGTCAATCAAGATCTGGCAACATTTGGGACGATAACCAAACAGGCGCCGGCTATAAATATAATGAACAAAACTCTTCTGCTCTTTGGGATTCTAATTCCAAAAAAGGCGACGGCCTTGCAGGACCTGTTGACGAAGAATTTATTCCTCTCAACGAAGACGATCTGAAAACTCAATTCGCTGACAGATCAGTCCGCCAGCCTAGCCGCGATCTCGGTGAAGCAGGCATGCCTTCTGTTGATGAATTCGGTGATCCAACTGGCTCACTCGCTTCTATTTTCAAACCTGTCTTCTTCAACACAGATGAACACACAGTGACTGGAAAAGAATATCTAGAATCTGTCCGCCGCATCGCTTCTTATCTGAAATCCCACCAGGGCACTAATGTGATCGTTGAGGGATATTGCGATGAGCGCGGTCCAGAAGCTTACAACCTTTCACTCGGAACCAAGCGTGCTAACTTCGTCCGCTCGCTCCTCATTAAAGAGGGAGTCCATCCGGATCAAGTTCATACGATCTCTTTCGGAAAGGAAAAACCGTTTGACTCAGCACATAACCCTGATGCGTGGTCTAAAAACCGCCGCGCACACTTCCGAGTTCACGCTAAACGATGAAATCGAAAGTTGTACTCATCTTTTTATGCACCCCCCTCATTTGGGGGTGCACTTCAACACTCACCGCTCTCCGGGGCAATAATGATCATGTCTTTGAAGAGATGAAAACTGAAATTGCCGATCTCAGGCATTCATTACATGGAACTGAAGTTGAGCTGAAATTACTCGAAGAAAAATTTGAAAGCCGCGAAATGGAAAGCGCTTCTCCGAAAGGAGACGTTGCTGGGTTGCAACGAAAAATCGCTCTTCTGGAAAAGACCGTTGATAAAATGAACGGCGAACTCAAATCGCTCATGACTTATGCCAATCAAACCACCACCTCACTTTCTCAATACCGAGACCAAATCCAAGAAATAGATCGCAAACTCGGTGAAGTGAGCAAGCTCCGCTCGACCCTGTCACAAATGTCCAAGACCTACTCTGCACCTGAAGTAGCTTCAGCTGAAACTAACTATCGCGTCAAATCGGGAGATTCACTAGAAAAAATTGCCCGTAAGTTTAACACAACGACCGAAGCCTTGAAAAAAGAAAACCAACTCATCACAGACAAAATTGTCATCGGCCAAGAGCTGACAATCCCCTCTAAAGAATGAGCGCAGACTCCAGCATCGGAATTTTTGATTCAGGATTCGGCGGCCTGACTGTCATGAAGGCCATCCGCTCTTTGCTACCCCTTGAAAATATCATCTATTTCGGAGACACCGCCCGCCTTCCCTACGGCACAAAAAGCCGCGAGACCATCCAGCGGTACTCAATAGAAAACGCCTCCTTTCTCATCCAACAAGGAATCAAGGTCTTGGTTGTCGCCTGCCATACCGCTTGTTCTTTTGCCTTAGAAGAATTACAGCAAAAGTTCGACATTCCTATTATTGGCGTCACAACACCGATGATCGAGCAAGTCACAAAAATCTCTCCCCGTGGGAAAATCGCCATCTTAGGAACCCGTGGAACGATCGCGTCTGGTGCTTATCAAAATGCAATTCAAAAACTACTTCCTAAAGCAGAAATCTCCCCGATTGCCTGTCAATTACTCGTCCATCTTGTCGAAGAAGGCTATATTGATCATCCCATCACCGCCATGGCAATCTTTGAATATCTTCTTTCTTTGAAAAATAAAGACATCGACACGATCATCTTAGGCTGCACGCACTTTCCTCTCCTCTTAAAACAGATTCAGCAATCCGTCGGACCCAGCGTTCAAGTGATTGATCCTGCTCAGTTTTGTGCCAGTTCCTTAAAAACTCTCCTGCAAGAAAAAGAGTTACTTAACCCTGGTCTCACAGCTCTAAGCACCCAATTCTTTGTTTCTGACGATCCAGAAAAGTTTCGCCTTCTGGGGAAAACCTTCCTCGGTCATACTCTGCCCGAAGTCTCTTTGATCAACTATGTTTTCGATATTTAGAGATAATTAATCACCTCTTCAAAGAAAAAGAGTGAATTTTTTTTATACACCTGATTAAATTCTCCCCTTTCGGAGGAAT
>CAZBCR010000138.1:0-3634 GCA_964490565.1 uncultured bacterium | reverse complement strand
AAAAAGGCGAACTGGCTTTTGGAACCGTAGACACCTGGCTTTTATGGAAACTCACTGGCGGAGCTTGCCATATGACCGATGTCACCAATGCCTCCCGCACGCTTCTCTTCAACATCCACACCTTGCAATGGGACGAAGATCTCTTAAAAATCCTCAACATCCCCCGAGAAATCTTACCAGAAGTCAAAAGCTCCAGTGAAATCTATGGCAAAACAAATACTCCCGTCTTAACTGGATCTATCCCCATCAGCGGCATCGCTGGAGATCAGCAAGCTGCGCTCATTGGTCAAGCCTGCTTTTCCAAAGGCATGGTCAAAACCACCTATGGCACCGGCTGCTTCTTACTCATGAACACAGGAAATGAGCCTGTGATCTCCAAAAACAATCTTCTCACAACCATCGCCTACCAAATCAAAGATGAGCTCGTTTACGCCTTAGAAGGAAGCGTCTTTATCGGTGGAGCTGTCGTGCAGTGGCTCCGGGATAATTTAGGTTTTATTAAAAAATCAGCCGATATTGAAAAGCTCGCTTTATCAGTTCCCGATAGCGGCGGTGTCTTTTTCGTTCCCGCTTTTACAGGACTTGGAGCTCCCTACTGGGATCCTTATGCACGTGGAGCCCTCGTCGGACTTTCCCGCGGAACGACCTCTGCTCATATTGCGAGAAGCGCTCTCGATAGCATTGCTTTTCAAGTGATGGATGTATTAAAAGCGATGGAAGCAGATGCCGGAATATCGATTGCAGAGATCCGTGTCGATGGCGGCGCTGTTGCCAACAACCTCCTCATGCAATTTCAAGCCGATCTCATGGGCGTTCCTGTCATCCGTCCCAAAATCACTGAACTCACAGCTCTCGGTGCTGCATTTTTAGCGGGCCTCGCTGTCGGTTTCTGGAAAAATAAAGAAGAAGCTGCCGCATCTTGGCAACAAGATCAGAAATTCACACCCAGCATGCCAACAGCTAAAGTTCAAGCGCTTCGCCACAAGTGGAGCAAAGCCATCGACTGCGCACAAACCTGGGAAGAAAGATGAATCGAGAAAAGATGATCAAAGATCTCGATCGCGACCACTGGGATATTATTATTGTCGGTGGCGGAGCAACAGGACTTGGCGCTGCCGTTGATGCCGCTTCTAGAGGCTACAAAACCCTTCTATTAGAACAGAGCGATTTTGCCAAGGCAACGTCTAGCAGAAGCACCAAACTCATCCACGGAGGCTTAAGATACCTCCAGCAAGGCAATATCGGCCTTGTGACAGAAGCCTTAAGAGAGCGCGGACTTCTTTGTGATAATGCTCCTCACCTCGTCCACCATCTTCCTTTTTTAGTTCCTTTATACCATTGGTGGGAAGGTCCCTTCTATGGCATCGGTCTAAAAGTTTACGATCTTTTAGCAGGAAAACTAGGACTAGAGCCATCCAGACACCTCTCCCGCAAACAAACACTTCAAGCCATCCCCACCATCGAAAGAGAAGGTCTGCGCGGCGGCGCCCTTTATTATGATGGGCAATTCGATGATGCTAGATTAGCTATTACACTTGCTCAGACAGCGGCCGATGAAGGCGCTACTCTTGTCAATTACATGCATGTCTCTTCGGTCCTTAAGAAAAAAAAGATGATCGAAGGCGTCCGAGCCACCGATCTGGAAACCGGCAAGCATTATAATCTCAAAGCCAAAGTCGTCATCAACGCCACAGGGATTTTTTCTGATCAATTACGTAAAATCGATGATCAAAAAGCCAAGCCCATGATGGAGCCCAGTCAAGGCGTTCATCTGGTGCTGCCAGCTTCTTTTCTTCAAAGCCATACCGCCATTTTAGTCCCCCATACCGATGATAAAAGGGTGATTTTTTTAGTCCCTTGGCATGGAAAAGTCCTCATTGGCACCACCGACATCCCTGTCACGAAAGCGTCATTAGAGCCCAAGCCCCTTAAAGAAGAGATCGACTTTTTACTCAAACATGCCGCTCGTTATTTGCATAAAGCTCCGAAAAGAAAAGACATCTTAAGCATTTATGCCGGACAAAGGCCCCTTATTAAGGCTTCAGGGAAATCAACCGCAGCGATATCCCGCGATCATGTGATCACATTGTCTAAATCGGGACTCGTCACTATTGCCGGAGGTAAATGGACCACCTACCGCAAGATGGCAGAAGATGTGATCAACAAAGCCATTTCAGTCTCAGGACTGCCATACCGTGCCTGCGTGACAACAACTCTTCATTTGCACGGTCATGAAAAGGACCTCGATCTATCCAAGCACTGGAGTCTCTACGGTACCGATGCGAAAGAGATCAAACGGCTCATCCGTAAAAATAAAAAACTTGGAGAGGTTATCGCGCCTCATTATCCTTATTTAGCAGCTGAAGTCGTCTGGGCAGCTAGAAATGAAATGGCCCGGTCCGTCGAAGATGTGCTTGCCCGGCGGACAAGGATCTTATTTTTAGATGCTAAAGCAGCCATTGCTGCTGCACCCTTTGTTGCGCAAATTTTAGCCAAAGAACTGAAAAAATCTGTCGCTTGGCAAGAAAAACAAGTCAGGGAGTTTAACCGTGTCGCAAGAAACTACCTCCCCTAACCTGGAACTCTATCTCATCAGGCATGGTGCTACAGAGTGGTCGGAAAATGGCCGGCATACAGGCACAACTGATCTATCTTTGACGGATCTCGGTAAAAAACAGGCGGAGCTTTTAAAAAATCGGCTTGCGAAGGAAAAGTTCACTAAAGTTTTTTGCAGCCCTTTAAAAAGAGCTTTAGAGACCTGCAAGATCTGCGGATATGATCCCATCATCAACCCTGATCTCAGGGAGTGGAATTATGGAGAGTACGAAGGATTGACCAGCGCTCAGGTCTGTGAAAAAAATCCAGGCTGGAACCTTTTTGAAAAAGGAGCTCCCGGTGGTGAATCTCCGGATCAAATTGCTCAAAGGGCCCACCATTTTTTACACCAGGTCCATTCGCTAAAAGGAAAAGTTGCCATTTTTTCCAGCGCACATTTTCTAAGAGTTTTTGCTACTCAATGGCTGGGAGTCTCTCCCTATTTCGGAAACGAGCTGTTGCTATCCCCCGCTTCCATTTCAATTTTAGGCTATGAACATCAAGACCGCGTCATCATCTGCTGGAATGATATTAGCCATTTAGGTATAAGTTGAAAGCATGTCTACAGCATGGATCTTTCTATTATTAGCCGGATTTTTTGAAATCTGCTTTACCATCTCCCTGAAATACAGTCAGGGATTCAGCAAGCTCATTCCGAGCATTATCACAGTGGTTTTCATTGTGATGAGCTTCTTTGCTGTTTCACAAGCCATGAAAACCATCCCTATTGGAACTGCTTATGCGGTTTGGGCTGGAATTGGCGCTGCTGGAACAGTCGTAACAGGAATTATTTTCTTTGGCGATTCCCACCATATTGTCCGACTCCTTTCGATCATGCTCATCATCATCGGAATCATCGGCCTTAAATTAGTGAACGTCGACTAGGAAATCTCCTTGAAAGCTTTTAGGCCTTGAGCTAACGTGGCCGAAAAGTACAATCCATTTGAGGACGTTTTATGTTAAGTTGGATATTTCTCTTACTTGCTTTGAGATCGTATATCCTCGCCTGGCAGCCCAAAAAATCTTCCATCCTCAGAGC
>CAZBCR010000137.1:0-3638 GCA_964490565.1 uncultured bacterium | reverse complement strand
TTCAGGGCGACTCCTTGGCAAACTCTCTAACTTTCAACTGTCAGCAGTATATCCTTAAAAGTCTCCATCAAATCAAGACATTTCATCACTACCTTCTTTTTCTCAATTTCTTCTTTGTGGCTAGAAAAAATGGCAATTAAAATGCAAGCATCTATGTAAATCTGTTTTAGACGCTTTTTAGAACTTTTCAGCATCTTTATTTTTTCTTAGAGTGCGAGGGCTTTCTAGAAGAGGATCGAATTTTTTTAGTCGTCTTAGGAAGACTGGTTTTAAAAGCAGTTACGCGAATAATTTTCCCAGCATATGTCTCGAATTTGACTCGAGTTTTTTCTTTTTTAACAACCATATGCCCTTCATTAAGAAATTTTGGCTGCCAGGCAATTTTTTTCCCCATATGACCCCATACTATGACAAAGATGAAGACATTATCATGCTTAGGATCTGTAGGCAACAGTAGAATTAGGCTTGTAATTTGTCAATTCACGAATGCTGCAGTTTTGCTGCAATGGCCCATAAAATCACACAGGACTTCGCGGTTTTCCACGTTGAAATTCCTTAAGCTTTGTCCTGTTACATGTTATGGAAATCTGTGGAGTGCGGCAGGTTGTAAGAATGTCTCTCAAACGGCCAGTTAAAACATCTCCTTCTGATTCAAAAAGGCTTCTCTTTCGGTAAAACCGAGCCTTTTTTATTGGAGGTGGGCAAGGCAACAGTTTGCCTTGCGTGAGAGAATCGAGTTGAACTTGTTGTTTTGCATCGAGTCTTAAAAGGAACTTCATCACAGAATAAACCAATTCGACTGCGGCAGAGAAAATCATGAATGAAACTTAACAAAGCAAAACTATTTGGTTCTGTTTCTTACCCCTTCTTCTCTTTCCACTCCTTCAATTGCTCTGGCGTGATGCCCAGGCCAGCCAACCTACTTTCATCCATCTGCTCCAAGTCTTCTAGAACATCTTCCGCAAAGTCTGCCCGCACTGTCGCCGGGACGTGCTTGTTTGCTTCTGCATCCACAAACTTTTTTATTTCCTCTCCGATTAATGTTTGTAAGATTACGTTCCTTACCACTTTTTTTCTTTCTTGTCGATACCGCACGCGCACCTCATCAAAGCCCATTGCTTTGACTGTGGAGTCATAGGCTGCGCAGGTACGTAGATAGGAATAAACATATAGGTCTACCAGCGGCTTCACGTTCTGGAGTTCATAGATCGCAATCATTGCTGATATATAGTCTTCAACTCTGACACCACTGAATGCGAGCGGCACAAGGTTTCCTCGGATCAACGATATATTGGCTGATAATCGAGCAGTTCGTTTGTTCACGTCTGCGAAGGCCTGCAAATAACTAATATGAATCAATAGAAAAATACTTTGTTCGTAAGGATCTCTAATTTGCATTGCCTTATGAGCTATCTTCTCCAGTTGTTGCTCTAATCTTTTTGGATCTTCAAATGGGATATAGGTTGATCCTCCAACGCGAACACCATGCCTTCGCACCTTGCCCGCTTCCGTTGACTCCACAAGTCCATCAGACAGCAAGAAGTGCAGCGTACATATAACATTACGGCTGACCTCGATCTTTGGTGCATTATCAACAAGATAACAAATAGCTTCCTTGTGATTCAAAATCATCGCCTTCTCTTCATCCAGCTTTCCTTCAGCAGTATCGCCATGAAGCAGCAAACGTTCAGTATCTAACAAAGAGTAGGTATTTCCCTCCAAACGCGATGAGTTATATGACAGATCAATGATCAGCCTATTAAAAATTTGATGGGCATAAGTACCTGCTGGATCTTTGGCATTAGCTCGCTCCCCTGATGCTTGTAACTGCCGTCGCAGCATCTCTGGTAAATAGTAGCTAGAATTAGGTTGATAGCTGTCAAACCAGTCATCAGCATAGGCAACGGGATGACGCTCAAACAAAGGCCTTTTCACAAACTCAATGACTTTCAGACTTGCCGAACTGAAACAACTGCTTATTTCGTCTTTAGCTTCTTCTGATCGACCTACTACGATATATTTGGTTCCGCGCTTTTGACCTATTTTCTTAACTGCTCCCTCCTCAACCAGAAGGTGTAGCCATCTCCTGACAGATCTTTCCTTAAAACTTCTCCCCAATCTATGCATCAGCTCTGGCAGACCTATCGGTTCGAACTCTAACCCTAACAGCCTCAATACCATCATTTTATTGTCACGTAAGCTCATTACGGCCACCCTTATCTTATACGGCCATTTTAATCGAAATACGGCCATTTTCTCAAGATATTTGGCCGTATTTAAAGCAAAATGGCCGTTTTTTAGTAAATACGGCCATTTTTTGATCAATTTATCCCAATCAAAAGTTCTGAATGCGTCTCTCAACCTCCAAAACGATAGGGCCAGGTAAAATCCGGCCCTTTTCTTTTATTGCAGATCAGTCAAGGCATATTAGGGTGCGTTAAGAAGTAGATCTTGCATGAGGAGTTCCATCTGACAATGCGGCACGGGATGCCAGCTCGCAATGAATTCACCGGTAATTTTAAAGCCAACTTTTTGGTAAACATGGATGGCGCGGGTATTCGTTGCCTCAGGGTCGACGAATACTTTTTTGACGTGTGAAAAATGGGTCATTAGGAACTGGCGGATCATGGGTACAGCAAGGCCCTTCCCGAGGTAATTGATGTCGCAGATGAATAGGTCTAACGTGGTGCCGTCATTTCCCTCGGGGGAAGTGATGAGGAAAGCGAAAGGGACCTCTTTGTGATAGCCGATCCAATAAGTGGTTTTGGATGTGCCCTGAAAGAATTTTTCCAAGCCATTCAAGGTGTTTTGCAGGCCGGTCCCATGCAGCCATTCTTTGATGTGCGGTTGTTCGAACCATTGGTGGAGCATGGTCCTTTGAGAGGGTTTGACCGCTGCGAAGTGGAAAATGCTGTGCTGCCACTCTTGCTTGCTGATGCGGTAAAGGACGTGTCTTCTGAGCGGATGGCCTTCTGCAATTTTAGGGCTGTCGTAATCGTCCTTAGGATCGTGGTGCATGCCTATTTTTTCCATAATGCGCCTAGAACGGGAGTTCTGCACGGGCGTAAAGGAAACGATCTCGCTTAAGTTTAGCTTTTCAAATCCATATTCCAAAGCGGCTTTAGCTCCTTCTGTCGCATAACCTTTACCCCAGTATGGAAATGCAAGCCTCCAGCCCACCTCAACTGCAGGTGTAAAGTGAGCATCAAAGGTGGTTTTGGCTAGGCCAATAAATCCAATAAAGTCTGCCTCGTTGGGCACGCAGACAGCCCATAATCCCCAGCCTTGCTCTTGCATCTTGCTGGTAATGCGTTTTGCAAGATCGTGGCTCTGCTGCCTGCTGAGAGGGGAAGGGAAAAATTCCATCACTCTAGGGTCTGCATTGAGCTCGGCAAAGGGTTCTAAATCTGTTTCTTTCCAAGGGCGTAAGATGAGCCGCTTAGTTTTTAGTGTAGTTATGAGATTCATTAAAGCTGAGGCTCGTTATAAATTGATGTCCCATGGAAGTAAATTTTTTATACATAGTAAATGAATATTCCTTTACCTTCAATGGACGTTGAGAAAATCGCTAAAAAGTGGTATGATTAAAGATCAATTTTTAGGAAAAATTTATTACTATGTCGACGCAGGAGCTTCTC
>CAZBCR010000136.1:1371-3644 GCA_964490565.1 uncultured bacterium | reverse complement strand
CTGGGGTGGTGTTCACGAGAAAAGGCGTTGACACTGATTGACTTGACCCTGGAAATAAAACCCAAGGTGTGCGTAGACATCGGCGTCTTCGGGGGCGCCTCCCTTTTTCCCGTCGCAGCCACTTTAAAGTATTTAAAATCCGGCACCGTCTTCGGAATAGATCCTTGGGATAAATTAGAATCCCTCAGAAGTTTTCATCCTGTTGCCGATGAAGCCGATTTCAGATGGTGGGCATATCTTGACCATAATTACGTCTACGATTCTTATATCACTGCCATAAAACGATTCGGTCTTGAGTCTTATTGTGTCACGATGCGAACAACCTCCCTAAAAGCGGCCCCTACCTTCGATCAAATCGACCTCCTCCATATCGATGGAAATCATAGCGAGCAGGGCTTCACAAGCGATGCCCAAACCTATCTACCCTTGGTTCGACCCGGCGGGTACATTCTTTTGAATGATTCCCTGTGGGAAAATGCGCAAAATGCTGTTGATCTTCTTACAGAAGAGTGCGATGTGGTCAAACTCATCGACAACGGAAATTGCATCGTTTTTAGAAAGAGGTAAAAAAATAAATGTTTAAAAAGATTCTGGTTTTTTTGGTTGTTTCGACACAGATTTATTCAGGCGAATTGGACCTAAGTGGCTTTGAGAAATCGATCTATAGCCAGAATGGCGAAGACGGCATCCTTGCAAAAATTTTTCAACTTATTGAGCCCTCATCGCGATTTCTCGTAGATTTAGGAGCTGGAGACGGGAGAGCTGGGAGCAACACGCATTTATTACGCTTGCAAGGCTGGACTGGCCTTTCATTAGACCGCTCCTTTGAAAACCCCAATTTTAGGCTGCACAAAGAGTTCATCACCGCCGAGAACATTAATGACTTATTTGAAAAATACAATATTCCAGCCCATTTTGATTTGTTATGCATTGATCTCGACTACAATGATTTTCACATCTGGAATGCAATCGATGAAAAATACAAACCTTCCTGCGTTCTGATCGGCTATAATGCCGTGCATCCTCCTTCCGAAGACAAGGTCGTCAAATATCGGCCCTATTTTTGCGGGAACTCGCGAAACAATTATTTCGGCGCCAGCCTATTGGCTCTATATCGATTAGGACGATCTAAAGGTTATTCTCTTATCTATGCGGAAAATCATGGTGTCCATCTTTTCTTCATCCTCGATGAACTCCTGCAAAAATCAGGTCTAGCCTTTAAAAATAGCAACGACGTTGAAAAAATTTATCGTGCCCCAACATATGGGACGGGCTCGAACCGAGGCCGACCTCAAGATTCGAAAAACCAAGAGTATTTTTTATCCTCAGACTTTTTAGAGTAAGGCTGTGTCGATTATATTTTCGCTAATCCTTATTCTTTTGCCGATTTATTGTTCGTCCGAGGAAGACTATCTCGAAAAATCGGCAAAAGAAAATAAAATTGTTCTTTCAACCAAACGAATCTATTTAAAAGATTATCCCGATGCTTTCAATCCTTCTTTGATTTCGTTTGAGTCGGGATATCTCCTCACTTTTAGATTTACTCCCAATCGTTGGGCTCATCCTTGGCTCTCCTACATCGGCGTCGTCCGTCTTAATGAGACATTCGATCCCATTTCCGAACCCCAGCTGCTCAGCACTCGGTTTATCGATAGCAAGACCCCTTCGCAATCCGAAGACGCGCGCATTGTTTCTTATCAAGGAAGATTGTTTCTCACCTATAATGACAATATCGATGTTTGTCCTACGACATGGAAGGACGAGCGAGAAATATTCCTCGCTGAATTGCACTATGATTCTAATCGTTTTTATCTTTCAAAGCCTTTAAAGCTTTTTCACGAACAAAAAAAAATTAATCAGTGGCAGCAGAAAAATTGGGTGCCATTCGAATGGGAACAAAAACTCCTGTTCACCTACACGATCAATCCGCATGAAGTCATTTTCCCGAATCTTTACAATGGAGCCTGTTACACCTGCTATGAAACATCCCCTCCGATTCACTGGGCATTCGGCACGCTAAGAGGCGGCACGCCACCCGTACTTTTCGAGGAGGAATATCTTTCATTTTTTCATTCCTGCGTAAAATTTTCTTCCCATGCCTCTTCAAATGCAATGCTGTGGCACTATTTCATGGGAGCTTATACTTTTTCGAATGAACCCCCTTTCAAGCTGACAAAAATGAGTCTTACACCCATTGTTGGAGATCATTTTTACACACAACCGTTCAATGAAAAATGCGTTATTTTTCCTGGCGGATGCGTCATTGCAGGTTC
>CAZBCR010000136.1:0-1271 GCA_964490565.1 uncultured bacterium | reverse complement strand
ATTGCAAGCTTCCAAGGATTCTCGATGCAATCCAAGATAGTAAGAGCAGATCGATTCTTGAAAAAGAATCCCATATTGATCAATCCAATCTTCATTGAAAAGAATATCTTTTTGCAGAGGCTTAGCGATCAATTTTCTCGATTGGATGCAATCATAGGCTTTTTGATATTCGCCCTGCTTATTGTAGAGTTCAGCAATATAATAGATTGACTCAACGCGGTGGGGCCGGAAACGATGGGCATCCTTGTAACACTCAATCACAACATCTCGCGGCAGGCCCAAATCTCGTAACATATGGCCAATTTGCAACTTCGACCAAAAGACCTCTTCGTCCCAACCCCCGCGATCGACGCGCTTTTGAAACCATTCGAGGGCCTTTGCTTTCTCCCCGGCGTCCCGGTAACTTTCCGCTAAATAAAAAACATACCTCTCATTGTCGGGCTCTTTAATAAGTCCCTCTCTCAATAATTTCACGTTGCGCATAAACTTTTGCCGGGGATTTTTGGCACTAGCCCCGCCGTTCAAAGTCGTGTACTTGACATCGGTGAGCAGATCCGAAGAATGGGGAAACGGGCCGTCTAAATATTCATGAGTGACGCCGACCCATCTCCATGGAAGATCTGCTTTGGCAAGCTGCGGCTTTTGATAGGAATAACCCTTAGCCCCCCGCCACATCATATACACATCATGGCTCAGATTGGAAAATTGAAACTCAGGCTCGTATTCCAAAACATCATCTGCGTCCATAAACAAAATGTAATCCCCCTTGCCCTTAGCAAGGTCGTACGCCTCGGAGCGATTTTCGCCAAAATTCCTCCACGGACGCTCGTAAAGCTCCCCAGGAATCTTTTCCAGATGTTTTTTGATGATGTCTTGCGTTCCGTCGGTAGAGCCCGTATCGACAATGACCCAATAGTCGATCAGAGGCATCACCGAGTCTAAACAGCGCTGGATCACATCCTTCTCGTTTTTGACGATCATGTTAAGACAGATTTTTTCTTTAGCTTGAGCCAAAAAAGGTAAAAAAAGAGCGACTAAAAAAACTGCCCACTGCTGCATATGCCATTCCTCGCGCGTAATAGATGATTTTTCCTTCACGGTTTGTACCAAACTCCCCAATCGCAATTGTCCCTGAATTGTGCAAATCGTACGCAATGCGTATCCAGCCATTGAACAGCTCGTGCATTCGTAAAGACGCCGTTTTCATACCAGGTCATATCGTCAAAAACGATCCATCCGCCCTTGTTGACGAGCGGAACCCACTTTGTGAC
>CAZBCR010000135.1:0-3644 GCA_964490565.1 uncultured bacterium | reverse complement strand
TTGACAAGTTCCAGAAGAAATATCAGAAGAAAAAAGACGACGAAAAAGCGAAAGTCGCTGCAGCTGCAGCCGCTGAGCCAGAAGCTAAAAAGAAGAAGAAAGCTAAGAAGTCGTAACTCATGGAACGCCGGATTCGCGAGCTTCTCGAACGTTTCGAGAAGGTCGAAGAGCTTTTAGGCCATCCCGATGTGCTCGCGAATCAAAAACAATATCGGGAGCTCACCCAAGAGCATTCCTATCTTTCTGAAGTGAAAGAAGTCTGGGGCAAAATTCAAGATGCTGAAAAGCATCTTGAAGATGATGAAAAAATGCTCCGCTCGGAATCTGATCCTGAACTTCTCGAAATGATCCGTGCTGAAATTCTAATCTATCAAACTTCTCTTCCTAAACTCCGTTTAAAATTAGAAAACCTCCTTGTTCCTCCAGATCCCTTTGACAGCCGCAATGTTATCATGGAAATCCGCGCCGGTACGGGCGGGGATGAAGCCGCACTTTTTGTCGGCGACTGCGTTCGGATGTACAAATGCTACGCCGATACCAAAGGCTGGAGATACGAAACACTCTCTGCTGCGCCATCGGAAAGAGGGGGATTTAAAGAGTATATCATGGTGTTCTCAGGACCCAATGTTTTCCGTCATCTTCAATATGAAGCAGGAACTCATCGCGTTCAACGAGTTCCCGACACAGAAGCTCAAGGCAGAATTCATACTTCAGCAGTCACAATTGCAGTTCTTCCAGAGCCTACCGAAGAAGAACAATTAGAAATCAATGAAAGGGACCTCATCATCGACACCTACCGCGCATCCGGTGCCGGCGGTCAGCACGTCAACACGACCGATTCTGCTGTTCGTATTACCCACGTTCCTACAGGCGCAGTTGTCACGTGCCAAGATGAACGGAGCCAGCACAAAAACAAAGCTAAAGCAATGAAACTTCTTGCTGCTCAAATCATCGAAGAAAAACGTCGTAAAGCTCACCATGAAATGTCATCTCTCCGCTCTTCTCAAGTCGGATCCGGCGATCGTTCTGAAAGAATCCGTACTTACAATTTCCCTCAAAACCGCGTCACCGACCATCGCATCAACCTCACTCTTTACAATCTCACCAGAGTGCTCGATGGCGATCTCGATGATTTTACCAATGCGTTGATTTCTTATTTCCACCAACAAAAGTTGAGCGGCGATGAAAACTCTCAGTGATGTTTTAAAGCTTTCAATGGATTTTTTGCAGAAAAAAGGAATTGATCGGCCGCGCCGTCAAGTCGAAGAACTTCTCTCTTATGTTTTGAATCTTCCCCGCATTGAACTCTACATGCAGTTTGATCGGCCTCTTGTAGAACAAGAACTGACTGAGCTTCGAGAAGCGGTCAAAAGAAGAGCAGAAGGGGAGCCATGGCAGTATATTGCCGGAGAAGTCGAATTCCTAGGCTGCCGCATCAAAGTAAATAAAAATGTGCTGATTCCTCGCCAGGAGACGGAAATTCTTGCCGATCGGATCCTCAAAGAACTCCCACCAACACCCGTTGAAATTTGGGATGTCTGCACAGGATCGGGCTGTATTGGCATCGCTCTCAAGAAAAAAAGACCTGATTGCAAAGTTATTTTATCTGATATTTCTCCAGAAGCTTTGTCTATCGCTCGGGCAAACGCTGAAACAAACAGCGTTGAAGTCGAATTTTTACAAGGCGATCTCTTGAAGCCTTTCCAAGGAAAGGCTGATATCATCGTCAGCAACCCTCCCTACATCACCGAAAAAGATTATGCAGTGTTAGACCAAGAGGTCCGCAATTGGGAGCCTAAGATGGCCCTAGAAGCAGGACCAAATGGCCTGAAATTCTATGAACAATTCGCTCAAGATCTGCCTCGCTATCTCAATCCCAACGGCAAGGTTTATTTTGAAATCGGGACGGGGATGGGCGATCAAGTAAAAAATTTATTCACGTCTCCAATCTGGAAAAGCGTGCAGATCACTCAGGACTGGTCCTCCCATGACCGTTTCGTTACTTTAGCCCTCTAACAAGTCTTTCTTGAAACTGAATGACTTTTGGTGTAAGATTGTACTCCAATTATTATGTTTGGAACATTAACTGAAAAATTCAGGAATTTGCTGACCCATTTAGTGGGACAGAAGACGATATCAGAAGATAACATCTCTGATGCAGTCCGACAAGTCCGCTTGGCTTTGCTCGATGCTGACGTCAACTTCACCGTTGTCGGCAACTTTGTCAAACGGGTCAAAGAAAAAGCCGTTGGCGATGGTGTCATTAAAGCGGTTTCTCCTGGAGATCAGTTCATCAAAATCGTTCACGATGAATTGATTACGCTCATGGGAGCAGAAGAAGTTCCGCTTCAGTTAAAAGGATCTCCATCCGTTATTTTACTCTGCGGACTCCAAGGTTCCGGTAAAACAACAACTGCCGCCAAACTTGCCAACCATCTCCAGAAAAAAGAACATCAGAAAAAAGTTTTAGTCGCAGCTTGCGACTTGCAACGTCCTGCAGCGATTGCTCAGCTCCAAACTCTCTGCCAAACCATTAATGTCCCAGTTTTTACTCTTCCCGGAGAATCCAATCCAGTCAAAGTGGCACAAGAAGCACTTAAAAAAGCCCAAGCTGAAGGATTTGATGTTTTGATTGTTGATACTGCGGGCCGTTTGCATATCGATCAAGAGTTGATGGATCAGCTTGCTGCGGTTAAGAAAGCATTAGATCCTCAAGAGATTCTCTTTGTTGCGAATAGCACAACAGGTCAAGACGCTGTCACAACAGCTGTCGAATTCGATAAACAAGTCTCCATCACAGGAACAATTTTAACGATGCTCGATGGAAGCTCCCGTGCCGGTGCTGCAATTTCCATTCGCGAAGTTACACAAAAGCCGTTGAAATTCGAAGGTGTAGGGGAAAAAATTGCCGACCTCCAACCGTTTAATCCTCACTCCATGGCTGATCGTATTTTAGGCATGGGCGACGTTGTAAACCTCGTGCGGAAAGCCAAAGAAGAATTCGATGAAAAGCAGACTGAAAAATTAGAAGAAAAAATCAAGAAAGCCTCTTTTACCTACGACGATTACTTACAACAGATGGCTTCCATTAAGAGAATGGGTTCTTTGAAAGGACTTTTGAAGATGATTCCTGGATTACCAGACCTCCCAGATCTCGATAAATCCGAAGGGGAGTTTAAGAAAGTTGAATCGATTATTTTATCGATGACACAGAGTGAAAGATTAGAGCAAGTAGAGCTCGTTCCATCAAGACGCTGGAGAATGGCTAAAGGCAGCGGAACAACGGTCGATGATGTGAACCGGCTCATCAAAGGTTTCAGAAAAATGAAGGATATGATGAAGAGCATGCCGAAGAAAGCTTTACAAAATCCTTCTGGTTTGAAAAACTTTGGGGACTTTTTTAAATAGTTACAAAAATGGAGTTAGAACATGGCAGTTAAAATTCGTTTACGACAACAAGGTCGTAAAAACCGACAAACATTTCGTTTAGTCGTTACCGATATTCGCAATCCTCGCGATGGCAAATATTTAGAGACACTCGGATCTTACGATCCGCACAGCGCTAAACTCAATCTTCAACTCAATACAGAAAGATTGAACTACTGGCTCAGCAAAGGCGCAGAACTCAGCCCTAGCGCAGAAAA
>CAZBCR010000134.1:1700-3688 GCA_964490565.1 uncultured bacterium | reverse complement strand
TGTCCAAAAAACTCCGATTCGATCAAAGTCTCAGGAATCGCTGCGCAGTTGACCTTGATAAAAGGCTGACTTCGCCTTGCAGATTGATAGTGGATGGCATGGGCAATCACCTCTTTTCCAGTTCCTGACTCTCCAATGATAAAAACAGCCGCGTTGCTCTGAGCGACTTTAGTGATATCAGCCAAAACCTGACGCATAACCAAGCTATCAGCCAGGATTTCTTCTCTCCGACCTCTAAAGGTCGACATGATGGGAGCGGTTACCTTCGAGTTTTGAGACTTAGCGACAAGTTTTTCGACCATCTCTACAGAAAGAGGCTTAACTACATAGTCTAGTGCTCCTAGCTTCACAGCCTCGACCGCCTGTTCAATCGAGGAGATAGGGGAAGCTATAGCGATAGATGCCTTAGGATAAAGGGCCTTGACCTGTTTTAAAGTCTCCAGATCCTCAAGAATGATGAGATCAAAAGCCGATTCGGTTAGAATCTGCAGTACCGAAGGGCTGTTTCTAACAGTCGTGATAGAGCCCTCTGGATAGAAAAAGTCGCTGTCGTTTTGTAGGAGTATCTTCACTATGTGTTCCTTGGTCTCTAAATCGCACTTTAAAAAAATCTTTATTATCCTGCAAACAGGAATCCTCTTTTTTTTGACGGGATGCTCAGGATTAGAGAAATCCGAGCAGGATAAGCTCAGGGACAGCAATGCAAAAGGGGAGTACGTCTACCGGCACCACGACGAGGTCGCCTACCCCGTTCCAGCCCCCCGACCCCGAGAGCGGGAAGCCTATCCTTGGGAAAAACCAGACCAAAAGTAACTTTTTACAAGACCTTAATTACGATTTCTTCGATAATTTCTGTCTCATGCCGATGTGGCGAAATGGCAGACGCGGTAGACTCAAAATCTACTCCTAGCAATAGGGTTCAGGTTCGAGTCCTGTCATCGGCAATAGATATAGGGGCTTTTGCCCCTATTTTTTTGCCATGAAGTAAGCCAAAGATTTCGATTCTAATTAAACGCGTAGGTTAGTGCAGTTTTCTGCATTTCAGTCATTTCCTCGACAGTCAAATTGCATAAACAGGCATCTAATGCAAGCTCTTCTGAAAGATCTCCGAATAAGGTGGAGTCGTCGGTACAAAATACAACGGGATGTCCTTTTTTAAATAAGGCCAAGGCTCGATGTTCACTGGGTTTTATGATCATCACGCTGAGAGCGCTTCTAAGACAGGCTTCTACCACAATTTTGTTCTCCTCAATCCATGCTTGAGCCTCTGGACATAAATGCACAGCATGTCCCACACGTGATGGTTGGATTTCTTTTAGTTCTTTTAGCTGTTGTTCAGGGCTTTCATTGGTATGTTCTCCAATGTGAAGGGTGATGGGCAACCCTTTGCTTTTAGCCAGGCGCAATGCCTCGAAAATCCCTTTGCCATCACCTTTAATAGATTCTCCTGAAACATCAATGCCTTTAACGATTTGCCCGCGATAATTTATGGCTAAAGCGATTGTTTCATCTGCATCTGCAATTGAAGTTTCGCGTCGAAGGCTCAGGACTAAAGTGACCCGTATTGGAAAGGCCTTCATCCCTCTTTCTAGGCCAGCTATAACGGCTTTGAGATAATCTTCAAATCCTCCATCGAGTCTTTTTAAACCTGTACGCAGCTCTGTGAACGTCACATTATCGCGATGTTGGCTTTGGCAAAAATCAAAAGCGGCTTCTTCAATGCGCTGATTAGAGTTGAGAATTTTACCAATCATGGAAAAAGCTTTGAACGCTTCACTATAATCGACTCCCCTTCTGAGTTTGTCGATAAAACCTACAAGCTCGGCATACTCCTGGGCTGTGCTGTATTTTTTGAGCAACTCTTTCGAAACAGCTCCGCCCAGGTGGGCGTGAAGCTCTGTTTTGAAAGACTTTTTGAGCCCCGCTAGAAGCTCAAGATATTTTGATGTCTTCTCAATTTCTGGGAGGGATAATTCTGCAAAGTTTAC
>CAZBCR010000134.1:0-1600 GCA_964490565.1 uncultured bacterium | reverse complement strand
CTCCTCGTTAATACCGAAGAGCTCCACTGCGAGGCATATCGTCAGATGTGCAAGCAGAGGGGCTATAACCTGGACTGGAGCCTTTTCGAATTCTTTCAGGCTGCTCATTTTGCATCAACGGGCTTAAGAGACGCGATCTATCGCAAGTTTCCTGACCTTCAAAAAGAGGAGCCGCGCTGGGAAGTTCTCTATGCAGAGAAGAAAAAGTGTTATGAGGAGCTTTTAGAAAAAGGTAGCCTCTCTCTGATGCCGGGAGTGGAAGATGTCTTGGTTGCTTTAGAAAAAGCAAACAAACGGCGCTGCGTTGTCACGAACTCCACCAAACTTCAAGTCGATCTCATCAAGGAAAGACTCCCACTTTTACAAACCATTCCTGTCTGGTTTACCAGAGAAAATTATCGCGAGCCAAAGCCTCATCCAGAAGGTTATTTGAAGGCGATTGGAGAGCTGGGGCAGCCGGGTGATAGATTGATTGGATTTGAAGATTCTACAAAAGGTTTTCAAGCCTTAAAAGATGCCGGTGTTCCAACGGCTCTTTTGATCGGTCCTTCAGATCATCCTCAGATGAAAGACTTCCAGGGAACTTACTTCCCAACATTTACTTCAATAGTTGACCTTCACTAGAAAAAGTCCGCGAGACGGAGCTGCAGGTGATGCTAGACTTCGGTTCTTAGCTTCAAAAAGCTGAGGGATCGATTCGACAGAGATCTTGCCTCTTGCAACATCAAGGAGAGTTCCTGTGATATTGCGGACCATCTTATAAAGAAAACCATCTCCTTCAAATTCTAAACGGATGCCGCCAGGTTCTTGGCAGATATCTAATCTGGTGATCGTACGGACAGGATCTTTTGCAGCGCTTCCTTTAGAGGCTTCGTTGGCAAACGTTGTAAAGTCATGTGTTCCTACGAAGCAGCTTGCAGCTTGCTTCATTTTCTCAAGATCTAATGGAGAGTAATCATGGTAGGCATAGAGCCGTTTAAAAGGGTCGGTTGTCCGTTCCAGGTGGATATGGTAGTGGTATTCCTTGGAAACTGCGCCGTAGCGTGCATGAAAGTCAGGAGCGGCCTCCTGGATGGAGAGGATGCGGATGTCATCTGGTAAGATGCCATTGAGGGAGAGTTGTAATTTTTTAAGATCGGGGGTTGTTTCACAGATGAAATGGGCGACTTGAGCTTTTGCATGGACGCCGGCATCGGTCCTTCCGGAGGCGACCACAGGGGTAGGTGTACGTAGGATGGTGGCAAGCGCTTCTTCAATCAGAGACTGGATAGAGACGGCATTGTTCTGGATCTGCCAGCCGCTATAGGCGGTTCCATCATAGGCGATTGTTAATTTATATTTGTTCATGGAGATATTATAGCAGAGAGCGGGTCACTAAAGTATGGTAAAAATAATTTGAAATAAGGGCAAGAAAAAGGCGGAACCCAAAAAAGTGTTCCGCCTTAAAAGAAAACTATGACAGGTGCTTGTTAACGAGCTTTGTCATTTCGAACATGTTAACTTTTGCTTTATTGTTGAAAACAGCTTTCAATGAGCTGTCAGCAAGAATATCGCGCTTGTTTTTTGGATCTTGGAGCTTATTCTTCTTGATGTAAGCCCA
>CAZBCR010000133.1:0-3702 GCA_964490565.1 uncultured bacterium | reverse complement strand
ACCTCACTTTACTCATGCTGGTTTTTTCTCTCCAGATTTTTGCTGCTTCAAAAAACCAGGTTGCTAATGGCAACCTCGTCTATGGGCAAGAGATCTTTGATACACTGCAGATCAATGGTTTTGTCACTTTGAATGGAACGATCATCCTTCAAAGGCTCCAAGTTAACGGCAGTGTAAACGCAACAAATACTCAGATTGGAGAGCTGCATGTCAATGGACAAGCTGGACTCTCTCACTGCACAATTAAAGACAAATGCACAGTGACAGGATCGCTCAAAGGAGCTTTTTCAACTTTTGATAAAGTGATCACGCTGACATCGGATAATTCCTCTTTTGATGCGTGTACAATCTCATCTATCCAAGTGCTGAAAACCAAAGACAATGTAATCCAAACAATCGATATCAAGGGAAAAACCGACATCTCGGGATTGATTTCTTTTGAGTCAGGAAATGGACAAGTGACCGCCTGCCGTGAATGCGCCATCAAAGAAGCGCAAGTTGTCGGTGGCAAACTGATCAAGCGCTAATAGTTTTGGTTTTAGTGGTTTAAAAAAAACAAAAGCCTTAAATTTGTAGACCAAATTATGAGGTTTGATCATGTCATCATCAGTTTCACTTCGCACAACACCATCCACGGAACAACCTCAGCAGCCTGCAGAAGAAAAAAGCGCCTTCGCTGAGCGCGTTTCTGCTTCGTTTAATTACAATCAAGCAATTACGCTCGTTGTGATTGCCTTTCTTGTTTTCTTGCCTTTGGGAGCAGCAGGCGTCGCTTTAGCTATGCCAAGGAATGTCATTCCTCAATCTCCCCCAGGACTGCAAAGTTCGAATGGAACATGTCCTACCCTACAGATCAGTCCAGCGGCAATCCGTTCTTACCTAAGACACGGAAATAGCGAAGCCTATTCTTCTGCGGCAGCTCGAGAAATAGAAGATCTCCAGCTCGAAGATTTTAAAGAGAACCGTTTTGATAGTGAGCAAACCAAGCAGAGGCGGCTTGATGAAAAGAAGTGCGAGCTTCTGACAGAGGCAGCCGTTGACTTCCTCAAGACTGCAGACGGTGAAGATCATCCAGCGGCAAAAGCTCTTGCGCTCCATCAAGCAACAGATGCTTTAGAACAGGCTAAGGGTCTATCCTATGACTATCGAATCAGAAGAGATCTGGGTAACAGGGTCGAAAAACTCCGTGCTGAAGAGGCCGACGCTTGCTATGAAAGTGCAAAATTAGCAGAAACTCCTGAAGAAAAACTTTCGTGGGCTGCTCGGGGGCTGTTGGAGTTGAAAGTTCCTTTAAATCCCTATGAATCTAACCCTTTCTCTCTAAGAGATAATCTTCCTGCCTGTGATGCAGCCGCTTCTCTGTTTTACACAGCTGGTCAATCTTTCAAGCAATTAGACCCTCAAAAATATTATGACCATGCTGCACTTGTCAGATCAAACCGGATGCCTATATCTGATGCACGAACTCAAATTGCTGCTGCAGAGTGTTTGAAGTATGCTGGTTACTACTCACGGTTTTCAGGAAATTCTGAAGATACTCAAGCCACTTTCGATGAATCGATTGAGGTTGTGAAATCGATTGACACTTCTTCCATTCCTTTAGAAGAGCAAGTTGAATTACAAGAGAGGATTGTTTCCACTTCCATTGCAGCGCGTAATGCTGCAGAAGGAATGCAACCAGCTCTTTCAGCCCGAATTGTTTCAGAATCGCTGATTGCAGAGAAAATGTATCAACAATTGATCGAGTCAGAAAAAGACTTGGCTACATATTATACCATCCAAAGAGCAATCAGCTTGGAAAATGCAGCCTATTATGCCCCTAACCTAACAAGCTCTGTCGAACTCTACCGAGAAGCCACAGGCATTGTACAGGACGCTTGGAGTCAACACCCCGACGAATGTCTAGATATTCGAGATTTTGCTAATAGAAGATATTCACTATTGGGGCCTTCATTTACGATTGAAAATAGCTTGCTCGGCAGGCTCAGAAGCTCAACCCTGCAAGTCGAACAACAGCTTGCTAAGGAATCAGCAGGCGTTCTCCGATCTGCATGGAATCGTATTTCTAATTGGTTCAATTAATCCGTAAAAAGCACGGTAATCTATGACCGTGCTTTTTTTTGTTAAAATAAAATTCCGAAATATCTTTCAAAAAAATTAATGCCGATCTAAAATCTTTCTGTACAAGAGAGGACATCTTGGAAAAAACAACAAAATCCAGGAGCGAGTCTCTCTCAAGTGTTCTAACACCCCTTTGAAAAAGGAAAATGAGTATGGCTGTACAAGACGAAGTCCCAAAATCGAGAATCACACTGACCTACAAAACCGAAGTTCAAGGCCAGCCGGCCGTTGTTAATCTCCCTTTTCGTGTTTTAGCGCTGGGAGATTTTTCAGGCGGAAGTTCTAAAGATAGAAAGATCCCTCTAGAAGAGCGCGGTCTAAGAAGTCTGGATGGAAAAAACACCAATCAAGTCATGAAGGACATGAAAATCTCCTTGGATGTGGTCGTGCCTAATAAGGTGAACCCTGAAGAAGAGAGCATGCGTGTACAACTCAACTTCGAAGGAATGAACTCATTCACACCTGAGGCAGTTGCTAAACAAGTTCCCCAGATCCGATCGTTGATGCTTCTGAAAAAACTTTTGGAAGAGGTTCAATCTAACGTCGCAAATAAAAAAGAATTCGCTCAGCTGCTCAGCAAGCTTTTTTCCAGCGAAGAATCGCTCAATAAGATGCGCGAAAAGCTGAAAGGTTATTCGATGTACCGCATCCCGCACAAATTAGACGCACCTAAAGAAGGGGAGACAAAATAATGAGTACAGAAACAGTTGTAGCTGACGCAGACCTTTCATTAGACGATTTCTTGAGCAGTCTTAAGCTCCCCTCTTATGATGAGGAAAAGACTCTCGTTCCTATGTTGACAGAAGGACTTCTCGACGTAAACGAAGAAGTCTCTGATGCAGCTAGGTTTATCTCTTCGCTGGCGACGATCATTTGGAACGTCGAAGCAGGAACAACCCGTCTAGATAAAGCCAAGATCCAAGAACTGATTGGCCGGATCAACGGCATGATCAATGATCAAATCAACGAAGTGATCCATCATGAGAAGTTCAAACACCTCGAATCGACCTGGAGAAGCCTATTTGATCTGATCAGCGGCACGAACTTCCGCGCTAACGTCATGATCGATATGCTCGATGCCTCCAAAGACGAGCTCCAAGAAGACTTCGAAAATAACTCGGTCGACTTTGCCTCTTCGGCTTTGTTCAACAAGGTTTACTTTGCTGAGTACGATCAATACGGCGGAAAGCCATTTGGAACGATGGTCGGCTTCTATGAATTCGAACATACGCCTGCGGATTTGAAGTGGCTGAAGATCATGGCAAAAATTGCCAACGCAAGCCATGCGCCCTTCATTAGCTCGGTCTCTCCTCGCTTCTTTGGATGCGAGTCGATTGAAGAGCTCGCTGCGATTAAAGACCTCGAAGGTCTCATGAACCACCCTAAATATAGCGCCTTCAGCGCTCTTAGAGATTCTGAAGAGGCCGCTTATCTAGGACTTTGCCTTCCTTCGTATGTTCTTCGATTGCCGTGGCATCCTGTCACCAACCCCTGTGGTAATTTCAACTTCGTTGAATACACTTGGGGCGATGACAGCCAAAAGTATCTCTGGGGCAACTCAGCAGCGCTTTTTGCCAAAAA
>CAZBCR010000132.1:0-3724 GCA_964490565.1 uncultured bacterium | reverse complement strand
GGTGGAAGGTGAGCTGGGGAAAATAACGCATCACAACTTTTTTTGCGGCTTGCGTTGAGATGTAGCCTGAGGAAGACTGCAGAGCTCTGAGGGTTTGTTTTTTTTCGATATCAGAACCGACCATGCTGAAATAGACCTTCGCATGGTGGAGGTCTTTGGTGATGTCGACTTTTTTAATCGTGACAAGGGTGCTGACTTTAGGATTGCGGACATCTCTCATGATCACTTCAGCAATGACCTCGCGAAGGAGGGAGTTAAGTCTGTCGACGCGTTGTTTAACCATAATTATAGTTCTGGGGTGTAGTAGGTGACATCATAAGCCTGCAGAATATCTCCCTCTTTGCAGTCAGTAAAGCCTTGGAGGAGGATACCGCATTCTTGGCCTTTGGAAACTTCTCGGACGTCTTCTTTGACTCGTTTAACCGAGGCAACAGGTCCTTTCCAGATAACTTCTTTATTTCTAACGACGCGGATATGGCTATTGCGGCGGATGAGACCATCAGTGACTTGACATCCGGCAATATTGCCCAGGTGTGAAGATTTGAAGATCGCTTTGACTTCAGCTTCGCCGATATCGTGCTCTTGAGCAATCTTATCGAGGAGTCCGACCATGAGTTCTTTCACATCATCAACAGCGTGGTAGATGATGTCGTGGAGGCGGACTTTGACTTTGAGTTGCTTAATGAGCGATTCAGCATGGCTTTCAACTTGTGTATGGAAACCAATGAGGGTTCCTTTTGAAGCGTAAGCGAGTTGAATATCGGATTCGGAAATCTCACCGACAGCAGCTGAAATAACATTGATTTCGGCTTTAGCTGAGGCGATTTTTTCCAGAGAGTGCTTAAGCGCTTCCAAAGATCCTTGTACGTCAGCACGGAGGATAAGGGTAAGAACTTTCTTAACTTGCTTTTCCATTGTCTGAGCGAGGAGGTTTTCAAGGCCGCCGCGTTTGACTTGGAGAGCTGTATGTTTTTTCTTGAGGAGTCTTTCTTCAGAAACTTCGCTCGCTTCTTTTTCATCTTTAACAACGATGAAATCGCTTCCGGCTTCAGGGAGGCCAGAAAGACCTGTGAGTTTAACTGGAGAAGAAGGACCTGCAACCGTCATCGGTTTATTGAATTCGTTCTGCATCGTCTTAATTCTGCCCCAATGAGAAGCAAAGACGACCGCATCACCGATACGGAGTGTTCCGTTTTGAACGAGAACTGTTGTCACGGCTCCGAGGCCTTTATGCATCTCAGATTCGATGACAGCTCCACGAGCACGGGCATTAGGATTCGCTTTGAGTTCAAGAATTTCAGCTTGCAGAGCTAACATTTCGAGAAGTTCTTTGATGCCTTCTCCAGTGGTTGCTGAGCAATTAATCGTGATGGTCTGTCCGCCCCAAGCTTCTGGAAGAAGATTGATCTCAGAGAGTTGGCGGAAGACGTTTTCAGAATTGAAGTTCGGCTTATCGCATTTGTTAATCGCTACGACGATCGGAACATTAGCTGTACGAGCTTGTTCGATGGCTTCCATTGTTTGTGCACGGAGACCTTCATCTCCCGCAACAACGAGGACAACGATATCAGTGACATCAGCGCCGCGAGCTCTCATCGCAGAAAACGCTTCGTGGCCCGGAGTATCGAGAATGGTGATATCTCCCACAGCTGTATGGGCTTTAAATGCTCCAATATGCTGAGTGATAGCGCCTGCTTCGCCGCCGGCGACATTGGCTTTACGGATGGTGTCGATCAAGCTAGTTTTGCCGTGGTCGACGTGGCCCATGAAAGTGACAACGGGGCTGCGGAGAACGAGTTCTTCAGGAGGAGTTTCAGAGATCTCTTGTTTAATCGTCTTATCTGTGATTTTGAGACGCTCTTCTTCACTGGTGTCGATGGTGATTTCGCAATCAAAATCGTGGCCGAGAAGTTGGATCGTTGTTTCATCATCGATGAAGTCGTTAAGGGTGATTACAACGCCTTTCATGAAAAGGTTAGAGAGGAGCTGAGAAGCTTTGAGTTTCATCTCGACAGCGAGGTCTTTGATGGTGATCGGGACTCGGACTTTTAAAGTTTTAGGACGAACAATCAGCTCTTCGCCAGATGATGACATCCGTTTATGCCCGCGGCCTTTGCGTGGGCGCCAGCCTTCATCGTTTTCATCACGAAGACCTTGTTTATCGCGAGAGTCAAATGCGCGATAGACTTCAGGTTTTTTATGAGCTTTGATGTCTTTGACGTCTTTGAATTTTCTTGCTGCTTCATCTTCACGTGATTTTGCAGGAGCGTGTTCGCGAGAGGAGGGTTTTACACCTGCGCGGGTATCCATTGGCATGGAAGGACGCCTAGGTCCAAATCCACCACCACCGCCAGGAGGTCTTCCTGTGGTATATGGTCGATATCCGCCAGCACCGCCGGGAGCGCCACCAGGAGGCCGTGGTCGATATCCGCCAGCACCGGGTTGGTAAGGAGGAGAGCCGGGAGGTCTTGGTTTATATCCTTCAGGCACACCTGCGCTAGCCGCAGGCTTGGGTCTATATCCACCGCTACCGTGATAGCCGCCTGTTGGAGCAGGTGTTCCAGAAGAAGCTCCGGGAGCTCCAGCAGTTCGTGGTTGGTAAGCAGGACGTGGTCCATCGGAAAATGTTCGTGGTGTTCCTCCGCCAGGACGATAGCCGGAAGGTTTGTAAGCAGGGCGATCTCCGGAAGGACGGTGTACAGGACGATCTAGACGAGGGCCTAAAGGACGCTCAGCAGGTTTCTCAGGAGGTTTTTCCGCTTGTTTTTCAGGAGCAGGGGCTTCGTCAGCAAAAGTCTCTTCAGGAATTTCTTTAGGAGCTGGCTTTGGAGCAGGAGGAGCTTCAGGAGGAGAAATAGGGGCAGCAGCAATCGGCTCCTCTTTTTCTTCTTGAGGAGCTTTTGTTTTAGATGGCTTAGGTGCAGCCGCTTTAGGTTCAGGCTTCTTAAACTTTTTTAAAGCTTCAGCAAGCTGCGCGTTTTTAACTGTAATCTTGAGGTTTTTAGCCAACTTTTAACCCTTTTTTCTTGCAAATCTCATTAAGAACTTTGTTTGCGATTTCTATGCTGATCTCCGGAATTTTCGCGAGCTCTTCAGGCGTAGCTTGGAGAACTTTGCGCGGAGTATCGTAATTGGCAGCGATCAAGCTAGCTGTGATGAAGGAACTCATTCCATCGAGGTGGAGTTTTTCATCGAGCGTAGCATCTTCTGCTAACGCGAGCTGTTGTCTTTGGATTGTGGCGATCTGTTGGTAGTCGCTCATCTTCTGGACTTGGAGTTCAGCGTCGATGAGTTCGCCGTTTAAGCGAGCGTTCATACCGCGTTTTCCAAGAACAGCTGGATAGCTTTCATCATCTACAACGATAGTGACAACTGAGTTGTCTTCGTTCACATCGATCTTGCGAATCTCAATAGGTGATAATGCATTGACGAGGAGCTGTACTGCATCATCAATGTAAGGGATAATGTCGATTTTTTCGTTGTTGAGTTCGCGGATGATGTTTTTCACACGTGTTCCACGGACGCCAACGCAAGCGCCGACAGGGTCTACTTTAGAATCTGAAGACTTTACAGCCAATTTAGTACGGTAGCCCGGATCGCGAACGATTTTTTCGATGGTGATCGTGCCGTCTTGGAGTTCAGGAACTTCTTGGAGGAAGAGCTGACGGACGAATTCAGGATGGCTGCGGCTCAAGATGACTTCTGCTCCGCCATTTTCTGTATC
>CAZBCR010000131.1:0-3747 GCA_964490565.1 uncultured bacterium | reverse complement strand
TGGTTATAGAGAGAGGGAAATACCTGATCCCATTCCGAACTCAGCAGTCAAGCCTCTCATCGCCGATGGTACTGTACGCAAGAGTATGGTAGAGTAGGTTGCCGCCAGTTTTTCTCTTCGCCCTAGTTGGCTTTGCTAACTAGGGCTTTTTTATTTACAGAGGTTTTCAAATGTCAGTCAATCGCATCACTACACACCAAAATAATTCATCATTTCTTCATCGAAAAGATCTCACTTTAGAAAAAATCAAAGAGCTGACAATCCAAATTAACGATCTCGACTTAGCTTCAGTCTTTGAACTCCGTGGAGATCTGAATCGGTTAAACTATCTTGGAAAAGATTTAAGTCCTGAATTCAAAGAAGCTATTGAAGTACTACAAACTGCGATCTCTCACAGGATTCCCGGTACTTTTGGCATTTCCTTTGCAAAACTTTAAGTCTTACAATTATTAAAGCATCTCTTTAACCCCTTCCTGTTCAGATGATTTTGCCTAACGGATTTATTCCTTTCTCAAGTATCATTTCTCTAATTTTGGAGGCGAAATGAGCATCGGATCATTATTCACATCCCATGAACAGCTTTTTGCTAGCTGGATGATGCATCACGTTTTTAATAATGAAATTCATGCGGAGCTTCGCTTTCCTAAACAAAGTTCACAGGAGGTCCAGGAGGCGTATTTTACAGTTCCAGAGCCGTTAGACCCAGTTAAAGGACTACCTGTAGAGGATTTGCGAGAAAAACGGGTAATTTATTTTACAAGTGGAGCTGATGGACCTTTCGTTGTTGTGCAAGATTGCCCGGATAAAAAAAAGATAAAACATGCTCCGAAGAAAAAACAAGTCTATCAAATTGTTCATGGAGAGGTCGTAGAGAAAGTTGAGAAATTGATTTATTCTGAAATTGCGAAATATGGCAATTTGTGGAGTCACTCTAAATTTAAAATTTCTGATAAGGCCACAGGCTATTATTTAGTTGAAGGCTGGCTTGTTGTTTCTATTCCTGAGAAGAAAGAAGAAAAAAAATTCGCCATGGAACATGGCGATGAAATAACTGTTACTTATAAATTTGAAGGCGCTGAAGATCCAATTGCAGCCAGGATATCTGCGTATCTTCGGCGATGGTTTGCATATCATAGAGAAAAATTATGGATTGTCTTTGCCACCTGTCTTTCATCAGCTGTGGTGTTATCTCTGTCGGCTTTAGCCCTTGGAAATTCTGATAATTTATACAGCACACTCTTTTCCAAAGCCCTTTTGATTGGTGCTATTGCGATGAAGGCGATGGTGCTCTACACAGGAATAAAACTTTATAAACTGCATGATTTAGAAAACACGATGCTTGGCAGCATCCATAATTTGGGGCATTGGGTTCAGCAGATACGACACTTTGCAACTTCCTATCCTGCTTTGTCAGGTAGTGCTCCCATCGCACAATTTTTCACTGAACAAGAACTAGATCGTATTCAGAGTTGGATAGACACCTCTATCACGGGTTATGTCCGGCGATTTTTTGAGAGGACCTCCTGTTTGCAAAGCTCGAAGAAAACTTAAGTAGGATTAGAACAAGATGACCACCTTAACACTCCAATTTTTTTCACAAGGCTCTACAAGTCCCGGCATCGAGGAGTATCTATCTTCTAAAAATCCTTATTCTGTCACAAGAAATAATAAAGATGCCCCTACCGCCCTAAATGTTGAAACTTTTTTAACCAATGTCCAAAAAGAGCCCCTTCAAAATCGTGTGCATACAGATGCTAGAACACCGAATGTGACTGTTGTGGATAAATTGTTTGATGTTACAGTCAAGGCTGAAGCGCCTCGCGACAAGGCCATTAAAATATGGGACGAGCTTCGTTCGGGCTCTAAAACGATCGGTATCTTGTCAGGAGTTGCAGCTGCTGGTCTGATTTTACTCAGTTTACAAGACCTCCCGGCAGATATCGTTGTTTCTTTGTATGTCAGCGCTGTTGCGGCTCTCTGCTTTGCCGGATGGAGTTTAAAAAAATATAATGAAGCTGGCAAGGAGCTGGCAATATGGCAGAGTCCAGGCGAAGATTTTGCTCAAAAAAGAAAAGCTGCTTCAGAACTTCCTCTGGGCCAAATCAGCCTGAAGAAGTGCCATTACCATCATGAAAAGCAAGCAGAGGGCACCCTGCTTGGGATAGAGATGCTCTTTATTTTTAAGCGGAGCTTTGAACGTTTTGCGGAGCAATTTTTAGCTAGAAAATGTGATACACCCGAGCAGAAGCAGCGATGGGTGATGGACTTTTTTAAGGCAAACCCTCTCGTAATTAGGTTCTTTGTAGACAATCCCCATTTGATCGAAGAAGCGGGATGGAACGATGTTCAGACATTTCAACAACAGTTCGATCAGCTATTGAAGTTAGATGAACTTGTGCTTGAGCAATTTGAGAAAGACCAGGATACCGCTAAACAAAAGCATGCTGGGATTCTAAAAGCTTTTAAGGAAAAAGCACCAGTTGTGTGCAGCACGCAGAATATTAGAAAGCTCTCTGCTCAGCATTATTTTGGGCGTGTTATGTCTGCTTTGCAAGAGGAGTGTCTTACAAAGATTCATGAAGCTAATAAGGAACACCGCAAACATCTAGAAGTTTTTTATTCAGAGGTCTATTTGCAAGTTAGACCTTGGTTTGAGCACTCTTACAAGGTTCTTAAGGGTGAGGTATCTGCATTCGATGCGAATGGTTTTGCAGAGCCTGCAAAATTCCTTCCAAAAGATTTCCAGCAAAAACTCGATGCCGTCACTGCTAATTTTCCTCAAAATGTTATCGCTAAAGCCAAAGAGAAAGACCCGGATAATGCTCAGTACTGCGCGTTTGTCGATGCAGTTTTTGCTTAACTTGACTATACAAGGGATATGCAAAAGGGAATTCTGATTGGCTCTGACAGCAAGACCGAGTGGCTCATCCCTTGGTGGTGGAAGTACTATTCTAAGTACAATGATTTCCCTGTTGCTATTGCTGATTTTGGGCTCAGTCCTAAAATGCTAAAGTGGTGTCAAAAAAAGTTCCAAGTCGTTTCCTTAAAAAACTCACCAGATTTTGTTCAGCAAAAAAGCTCTTTTTCCAAGACACTCGCAAAAAAATGGCAAAAAACCTACAAAGGCGATGTATGGCAAGCCCGGGAAGCGTGGTTTAAAAAGCCTTTAGCATGTTTAGAAACCCCTTTTGATCTGACACTGTGGTTAGATGTAGATTGCGAAGTTTGCGGGCCGCTAAAGCCCCTTTTTGAAAGTTTAGAAAAAAAGACTGAACTAGCGATCGTCAGAGAAACTCAAGATTACAATTCCGGTGTTTTGCTTTTTCGTAAAAAAGCACCCTTTTTAAAAAAATGGGCCCAGCTTTGTCTAAAAGAGAATGGCAAATACATGGGCGATCAAAATGCTTTGACGGAGCTCATTTTAGCAGGGGAGATTCAGATTAAAGAACTCGATCCTAAGTACAATTGGCATATGATCCAAGGATACAACGAATCAGTGGTCATAGCTCATTGGTGCGCGTGGGGCAAGGAGTATATTTTGAAGTTTGGCGGTCTGCACGATCTACTTGAGGGCAAAAAAAAGACCTTACCGCGAAACCGCAGTAAGGTCTGAAAGTTAAATCAATAAAGATTAACGATCGCGGTAACGTCCTTCTCCGCGTCCACCACGGTCGCTGCGTGGTTGTCTTTGGAATCCACCTTCTCCGCGCTCACGTTCTTGTGGCGGGCGAGCGATAGATACGACGA
>CAZBCR010000130.1:0-3763 GCA_964490565.1 uncultured bacterium | reverse complement strand
ACGGCTGCTGAAAAAGCCGATTCTTCGCGTGTCTGTCTTTAGGCCAAGGATCTGGAAAATTAATATAGATGCCATCGATCGAAGCTGTGGGAAGATATTCTTTTGCAAATGTCTGAGCCTTGCCGCTAATGACAAAAAGATTAGGCAGACCCAGATTTTTCACTTTGGACCAGATCTTACGGACTCTTTCAAAATCGAGCTCAACAGCGATCCAGTTTTGGCTCAAGTCTTTGGCTTTTTCAGCCGTCCACAGTCCATTGCCAGCACCATATTCAATAATTACAGGGTGATCATTGCCAAAGATTGTTTTCCAATCTGGAAATTGACACTCATGATGTTTGTCATAAAATTCGGGGACATAAAAAACCCTGTCCTCTAAAAGAGGTCTACGATCATCCCAGCGGTAAGGTGATTTCAAATCTTTAGGTCTCATCGGGTAAATATAATACGGCAATGGAAAATCTTGATCAATAGTGACCAGCTTGTTATGTTGAAAACTAAATTTCATATTTAAACGAGGTTCCGCGATGAAAAAGTTTCTCATTCTAACAGCCTGCTTCTCAACGCTTTTTGCAGAAGACCCTGTAGCGATCACTCCGCCTTCTCCACCAGCCGTCATTGAAGATCAAAATTCTTCTATACAGATTGCCCAGCCGATCCAGGAAGTAGAGACTCAGAAAGTCCAGATTGCCCAGCCTATTCAAGAAGTAGAGACTCAAAAAGTTCAGGTTGCTGCTCCAGAATTGCCAGCACAGGCCGCTCCAGAAGCTGTCATTCAGATCAAAGCTACAGAGCTGAGCACCGAATCCCCTGCTGTTGACGTTGTCCCTTTAGAGGCTCCTAAAGGATTAACAGACACTGCTGTGACTCCGACAATTGTTGAACAAAGTGTCACTGAACAGACTTCTTTGGATCTCGAAGAAGATATCGCTGCGATTGAAAAAGAAGAGCAAGAAGTTGCTGAGGAAGTCAAGTCGACTGGAATTATCATCGACCTCGGCCAAGTTTTCGCAGGATCACCTACCATCTATATGGTTCTCTTTACTCTTTCAGTTGCCAGCATCGGCATCTGGGCTTATGCGCTGCTTAGCCTGAGAACCAAAGAGCTCCTCCCTGAAGAGCCTTTAAAAGATCTCCGTATTAACCTTGCGGCTAAAAATTACAAAGAAGCCTTGTCTCTTTGTGAAAAAAATCCAACGATTCTTTTCCAAATGCTCTCAGCTGGCATTCAATCTCGCAGCCAAGGGCAGAGTTCGATGTTAGAGCTCATGAAATCAGAAGGACGCCGTTCCAGCACAAAGCTCTGGCAGAAGACTTCTCTTCTCAATGACATCGCTGTCATTGCTCCGATGATTGGACTCTTAGGAACCGTACTTGGAATGTTCTATGCTTTCTACGATCTTAACCGTTCGATGGAAAGTATCTCAGCTCTCTTTGATGGCCTTGGTGTTTCCGTAGGAACCACCGTCGGCGGACTGATCGTTGCTATTTTAGCCTTAGCATTCCATGCGACCACAAAATACCGCCTGACTCGCCAGCTTGCTGTGATTGAGTCTGAAGCACACTCTCTTGCCAACCTGATCGATACCCAAGGATAAGTATGAGCTTGATTCCGGAAGACGAATTTAAGCGGTCCAGCTCCATTAACTTGGCTCCGATGGTGGACTTCCTGTTCTTGGTCATCGCGGTCTTTGCCACCATGGCAATCACCCGCGCTGCCCTCTATGACAACGAAGTCAACCTTGTCAAAATATCTCCTGAAAAAGAGGCTTTGAGCGCTGGGACTGAAAAGCCCTACCTCGTCAATGTCAGTATCACGGAAGACGGCAAATACAAATGGCTGACGGAAGTCAATGAGTTCATCATGGAAAATCCCGGCAGCATTAAAAAAGAACTGCTTAAGCAGCAGCAGCTCGGGCTTATTCCTGAAGAGGCTAGTCAAACAAAAGTTTTACTGCACATTGATAAAAATGCCCGCTGGGAACCGATCGCTCAAGCAATTTTTACTATCCGGGAAGCAGGTTTTCATATCCACCCAGTCTACGAGCCACAAGAACCGTAGACTTTTAACCCTCTTTTATTAGATTATCTTTAAGAAGATTTAAAGATGATCTACTTTTGTTTGATTCTATTATTATTTTGTTCGTGCTCTCATTATTACCAGGATGCTGCTGCCCAGCTCCAACATGGACATTTTGAAGAAGCAGAAAAGAAACTCTCCAAAGCTGATGACCATTACACATCTTCTAATGAAGCTGCCCTCTTGTTACTTTCCCGCGCCATGGTCTATTTCCAAAGTGGCCAGCTTGATAAATCCTCAAACGACTTTGAAAAAGCCTTCGATGCCATTGACTATTACAAACAAACCTCATTTCATGAAATCGCCGGACAAACACTCATCCAAGACGATCTCGCAGCTTACGTTCCCCCTCCTTTTGAGGAAAGCCTCGCAAGATTTTATCAAGCACTTGCCTTCCTTCACCAAGACCAGGAAGACAACGCCGCTGCAACGATCCATTATTTAGAAAACCATGATGCGCAAAATCCCCTTACCACCTACTTGCTTGCGACTCTTTTCCAAAGACGCGGAGATATCAGCAACGCGAGAGTGCTTTATTCCCGATTGAAGATTGAACCACCTAAAGGCAATGTCCTCTTAGTCCATCACCGCGGAGTGGCTCCTCATAAGAGAACTGAAATCGCTCCAATCAGTATCGTCAGTGCAGCTCTTGTTGAATCACTCTTAAAAAAAACAGATATCAAACCAGCCCTTTCAACTTTAGCCGGTGTGCCTATTCCGGTTCTTATCGACAAAGGCCGTCCCACCAGCATTCTGAAAGTCAATAATAGGTCTCAGCCTCCGATTGTCTCGTTTGACATCGCCCAAGCTGCAGATGATCATTTGGACAAGGAAATGCCTTGGACAGCGGCCCGTGCTGCTGCTAGGCTTTTAATCCGGAGAGGCCTGGTTGCTTCCACAAAAGAAAAGGCCCAGCCTATCGTCGACTTTGCGATGTTCGTCTCCAACCTTGCGACTCAAGCCGACACCCGCTGCTGGACCACACTCCCCTCTTGCATCGATCTTTATCACTTAGATTTAGAACCTGGATCTCATCAGGTCCAAGTCGGTAAGCATACTGTGACTGTTACTGTTAAAGAAAAAGATATCACTGTTGTAGAGATCTTCCATCCAAGTTCTGATAAATTATTTACCCCCAAGGAAACCCCATGAAGAAACAAGCGCTTTTAGCATTAGGACTTATTTTAGCCGGCTGCGGACGCGACATCCGTACAGCTGAAGACGTCACTCCTGGAAATGCCAAGGAGACCTGCCTGAACTGGAAATACGGAGCGACAGACATCCGGATCCAAACAGGAAAAATCACCAAAGAACTCGTTGACCGTTGGATCGCAAGAACCAAGTACGACATCACCAATGGCAAACCCCGCATCATCGTGACCCATATCGATAATAGAACTGACATGGTCATCTCGACTGACATGATCCGTGATATCATTGAGCATGCTGCTGTCGATGATGGACGTGTGACCATGGTCGTCGGAGATTCTAAAGACGAGCAAGAGCTCGATACTTGGCTTAAAAAAATTACTAAAGATCCTAAGTACGCTAGAAAGAGCCGTGTGGATAACAACGAGGTCCAAGCTCCTCAGTTCTTAGCTAAGATCCGGATTGTCAAAGCCATTACTGAACAAAAACGGTACGATATTGAAGAATATCTCATGACTTTGACACTTTATGATC
>CAZBCR010000129.1:0-3786 GCA_964490565.1 uncultured bacterium | reverse complement strand
AACAGACTCATCGTGGCAAAGCTAAGAGCTGCTATGACCGCAAAAAGGATGCTGGTCGGTAGATGTTGTTTATGTTGTGATTCTGTCATCACGGTTTATCTGAAAGAGCTTCAATACCTGGCAGCTTGCCCAGTTCGAGATACTCTAAGGAGGCTCCTCCTCCCGTTGATACATGCTTAAATTTGGAACTTAACCCCAGTTGATTAATCGCAGCAACGGAATCGCCTCCACCCACGATCGTCATCGCGTTCAAGTTTGCAATAGCTTTTGCCATCTCTTGAGTTCCTCTTGCAAAGTGAGCAAATTCAAAAACACCGACAGGGCCATTCCAAAATAGAGTCGCAGCTTTTTGAAAATCTGCCGACCAAGCCTCAATTGTCTGAGGGCCGATGTCCATGCCCATCCATCCTTTCGGAATTCCTTCAGAAACAGAAATGGTCTTGAAAGTGGCATCATTGCGGAATCCATCAGCGATCACAAGATCGGTCGGAAGATGGAGCGGAATTTTTTTTGCCTGACACTCTTTTAGGAGATTTTCGGCTTCAAGCAGCGAGGTCTCTTCGAAAATAGAATCTCCAATCTCAATTCCTTGGGCCTTCATAAAGGTAAATGCCATTCCCCCGCCGATATAGAGGCCATCGACTTTTTTCATGAGCGATTTCAAAACTCCAATTTTTGAGGAGATTTTGGCTCCTCCAATTAAAACGAAGAAAGGAGGTTGAGGATTTTTCAACAGCGGCTCTAGATGCTGAATCTCTTTTTGCATCAAAAGACCCATGGCTGCTTTCCCGGGAAAGTACTGAGCAATCACGGCTGTCGAAGAATGGTTGCGATGTGCGGTGCCAAAAGCATCATTCACATAAAAATCTCCGAACTTCGAAAGCTCTTTTGCAAAGTTAGGATCAATGGAGGGATCTTCTTCCGCAGGATAAAATCTTAAATTTTCTAAAAGCAGCACTTGTCCGCCTTTTAAATCCTGAACCATTTTCTCCACGTCTTTTCCTACGCAATCGGTCGCAAAAAAAACAGGAGCTGAGACGAGCTGAGAGAGTTTTTTTGCGCAGATGCCAAGAGAGAACTGCACGTCTTTTTTGGATTTAGGCCGGCCTAAATGACTCATGAGAATGACAGCTGCGCCTTGTTGCAGAGCGTGCTGAATGGTGGGGATAGATTCTTTAATCCGCGTGTCATCTCCAATGGTTCCATCTTTATTGACAGGAACATTGAAATCGACGCGAATGAGAACCTTTTTGCCTGCGAGCACGAGGTCTTGAATTGTGAGCTTTGTCATCAATTCTGATTATTGAATAAAAACTATAATTGTGAAAATGGATTTGTTGCTTCGAGGAAACGATCGCCTTTTTTTCTCTTCTGCAATTCAGTTCTGACAGAGAAAAGCAGATCTTGGTCGAAATCGGCGTGAGCTGCCCATTGGAGATATTCCATAGAGATCTCATTGAAAGGACGGCCCTTGTATTTTCCCAGAGGCATTGTTCTAAGAAGAATCGGTTTTTTTAGACGCTCGAGCAGCTGCTCGGTCGTTTTAAAACTCTGTGCCAAATATTTAAAGACGCTGATGTTGACGATCACATCGCTCATTGCGCGATGGGCGCCTTCAGGCTCGATGTTAAAATGTTCGCGGAGTTTTTCTAGAGAATTTGTCGGGCTTTCTCCATAGAGGCGAGCAAGCCGTAGAGTATCGATGGTAGGAGCCGAATCAAAAGAAGATGGGAATTGGCACCGTTTGGCCGATTCGCATAAGAAATTCAAATCGAGCTTAATTCCATGCCCCATCACGATGTGTTTATCGATCATTTTGGAGATTTGGGGTAGCACTTCTAAAATCTTGGGCTGGCCTTTGACCATATCTTGAGAAATATGATGAATTGCCATGGAGGATTCTGAGATCTGGCATTCGGGATCAACGAGAGTTTCAAATCTCTCTAAAACTTCCGTGAAGGTGAATTTGATCACGGCGATTTCGATGATCCGATCATTTCTCGCATCAAGGCCGGTTGTCTCGCAATCGAGACAAATGAAAACATCTTTATTGAGCAAGCCCATGCAATAACTTATTTATGGTTGTGATTAGGTTTTGGCGCGAACGGGAATCCTTGATCGAGTAGGAGAGAGTGTCTTCGACCGGTAGCTGTTGCAAGGCTTTTTCCAGGTTGCTTTTTCTCTCGCGCTCCGAGAGTGTATCGGATTTTGTGAATATGAGCAAAACAGGTTTTTTATGGTGTTTTGCCCAATCCAAAATAGCAATGTCTTCCTCTGTCGGCTCACGACGGCTGTCGATGAGCAAAATGATCATCGAAAGCGACGATCTTTTTTGAAAATATTGATCGATAGCACCGCTCCATAGCATCTGCATATCCTGAGATCTCGAAGCGTAGCCATAGCCTGGTAAATCGACGATGATCAACTGTTTGTCGACGTCGAAATAGTTAATTGTCTGAGTCTTGCCGGGTTTTGCAGAGACTTTTGCGAGTTTTTTTCGATGCAATAGGTGATTGATAAGAGAAGATTTGCCGACATTCGAGCGTCCAACTAGAGCAATCTCAGGCAAGACTTTCTTATCCTTATCTAAGAAAGGAGGGATCTCATCCAGAGTGGAAAGGAGGAATTTGGCTTCGATAAAGGAGCATTTCTTCATATTTCGATTTTGATCAGGCGGTTGTCTAGGCCTTGATGCTCCATTGTAATCCGGATGGTTCCGGGAGGAAGTTTCGTTTCGATTTTTTCTGCCCACTCAAGACAGCAGATGCCACCGGCATTCAGATATTCTGAAAAACCTGCACCTTCAAATTGCTCTGCAGCTTTAAGCCGGTAGAGATCAAAATGGTAGACCGGGATTTTTCCTTCGTAAATATTGAGATAATTGAAGGTAGGGCTTGTGATTTCAGCAGGACTGCAGCCAGTTAGTGCACTGATCATCCCTTTGAGAAACGTTGTTTTGCCAGCACCTAAATCGCCGAAAAATGCGACAATTTCATTTCCACGAAGAGACTCTGCAAAATTTGCTCCTGCAGCTTCTGTCTCTTCACTGGAATGAGTTTTAATCATTTTCGCTGGCATCTTCGAGCCACTGATCCATGTATGGAGCAAGCTCGCCGATTTTTGATGCCGCTTCAACAAATGAAGAGATTTTGCTTTCATCAAGCTGAGCTTGGATAAAAGCTAAGAAATGTTCTTCGATCTGGTAGCGGTTTTGGTTAGGAACTTCGACAAGCTCTAAAGGCTTGAGTTGGTTCTTGATGAAATCTTCAATCACAGCATGCTTCGAATTGAAAAGTTTGCCTGTGACCACAGAAGAGAAGACGATCTTAGTGATCGGCTCTTTCCGTTTGACGATGTAATTCTTAATCACTTCAGGATCTTCAGACACGAAGAATCTCTTCACTCGGAGTCCGCCTGCTCTTTCGGTATTTTCTGGGCATTTAGAAACCCAGTCATAAATAGCGTCTTGAGGATTCGGATGAGTGTTGTCACCGAAGACTTTTCCTGTGAAAGGGCAGATATAGATTTTTTGAGTTTGATCGTTGACGCTCTGTTGGCCGACTTGGATCTTGATCTCAGTCTCTCTCCAGAGCTTGCCTTCTTTCTCAAGTCGCTGAACCAGATCATCTTGACTCTGATAGATCGTCTTTTCACGAGCAAAGAGAACAGGTTTAATATTAAACTTTTTCTCTAAAAAATAGAGATAGGTTGTAATAAGATCGGCTTTTTTTATCTTCTTTAGAAATTTTAAAACTTCGTCTTTCAGATTATCAGAGATGACAACAT
>CAZBCR010000128.1:0-3824 GCA_964490565.1 uncultured bacterium | reverse complement strand
TAGTTGGTCTCATGGGCATCAAAAACCTGTGTATCTTCGGCGCCAAATCCAATCGTACTCCGGCCGAGGCGCTTAGCGATAATCTTGTCTAAATGAACGAAAGCTCCACCAACGATGAAGAGAATATTCTCAGTATTGACCTTGATATACTCTTGGTTCGGGTGTTTGCGGCCGCCTTTAGGGGGCACGTTAGCAATGGTTCCTTCGACGATTTTAAGGAGGGCTTGTTGAACGCCTTCACCAGAGACATCTCGAGTGATAGAGACGTTGCCGGTTGTTTTACGGATTTTATCGATCTCATCGACATAGATGATGCCCATTTCTGCACGGCTTACATCATAGTCGGCTGATTGGACAAGGCGGAGAATGATATTTTCGACGTCTTCTCCGACGTAGCCCGCTTCTGTGAGGGTCGTTGCATCGGCAATCGCAAAAGGAACATCTAAGATTTGGGCGAGGGTACGGGCAATAAGTGTTTTTCCAGAACCTGTAGGGCCAAGAAGCAGCACGTTCGATTTGCTATAGGCCACGTCCATCTCTTTACCTAGAGATCGGATTCTCTTGTAATGGTTATAGACAGCAACCGCGATTGTTTTTTTTGCTCTTACTTGACCGATGACATACTCATCGAGTTTTTCTTTGATGTCTTTGGGTTTTAAAAGACGAAGTTCATGGTGGACCGGTTTTTTTTCGATAATGTCCATGCAAAGGCGTGCACATTTATCGCAGATAAAGGCTTGCGGTCCGGAAATGAGCTTTTCAACGGCTTCTTCCGATCTGCCGCAAAAAGAGCAGCTTGCGGGTTGTTTTTTATTATTATCTGTCATACTTCTACTTATTATTTAGGCTGCAGGTGCGGCTTTTTGAGGTTGTAAGGCAATTTTATCAATGAGTCCATATTTCAAAGATTCTTCAGGATTCATATAGTAGTCGCGTTCAGAATCTTCGATGATTTTTTCAACAGGCTGTCCAGTGCATTCGCTAATAATTTTGGCGCACATCCCTTTCATGATCAAGATCTCTTTTGCTTGGAGCGCGATATCGGCAGAAGTTCCGCCAACGCCGCCGGACGGTTGGTGGATCATCATACGGCTATTAGGAAGAGCAAATCTCTTTCCTTTGGTTCCTGCAGCTAAAAGAAGCGCCCCCATCGAAGCTGCTTGTCCTAAACAATAGGTGTTGATGTCGTAGCCCATGAAACGCATGGTGTCATAAATCGCAAGACCTGAGGAGATAAGACCGCCGGGAGAGTTGATGTAGATGCTGATATCCTTTTTTGGATCATCAGCGCGGAGAAATAGCATCTGGGCGATCACAGTATTAGCAACGCCGTCATCGATCTCAGTACCTAAGAAGATAATACGGTCTTTCAGGAGTCGTGAGTAGATATCCATGGCTCTTTCGCCACGGCCTGTGTCTTCGATTACATAGGGGACTTGATACATACAATATTCCTATTTTCTAATTATGACCTAAGCGGTGCGGGGGGTCAAAAAAACATACTTAGGTTTTAGCAGTATATTGCCGATCGAATGGTTATTGCGCAATAGCTCTGATATTTTATGCTACTGTCGCATGGGCAATGATAAAGTCTTCGGCTTTTTCAAGGAGAAGTCTTGAGAAGGCTTCTGCCTGATGGACTTCAGTATCACCTTGGGGATGGAAATCCCTTCGGTCGCCGAGTAACATGCCTAGCGGAGTTTCAGGAGCTTTAGGAAGATCTTTTGGAGAAATGTTGATTTTAGCGTCAGCTAAGATCTTGCGGCAAAGATAGAACATTCTCACAGCTTTTTCAGATTGTTCAGCCACAGATGCCACTGAACGCTTTTTAGCTTCAGGAGTCATGCTGTTCCAATGTTGGAGATATTCTTGGTCTTGGAGAAGTTGCTGCATGCGGAAACGGACTTCTCTGTCGATTAAGCTCATCGGAACATCAAAGCGGTATTTTTCCAGGAGGACATCGCTGACTTCTTCGCGGAGTTTTTCTTGGACATGGCCGTCGGCTTTTTGGTTCAGAAGCTGCTCAACATTCGTGCGCATGATATCGACAGAAGGAGCGCCCAGTTTGCGTGCAAAATCATCGGTGAAATCAGGCATTGTCGCTTCTTCGATTTGTTTAATCAGGACGCGGACTTTTTTAGGCTTAAGACTTTCTTGGTCTTTTTTTGAAGCATCTTCATCAGGAATGCTAACGCCTTCTAAGACTTCGCCTTGCTTACGGCCCAGGATGAGATCTTTCATCCACTTAGCCATAGACCGGTTTGTTACTTCAAAACGGACATCAGCAAACAGCTTGCGTGGAGGGTCTTCTTCGATGACATCGACATCTAAGATCACAAAGTCGTTTTCTTGGATCGGACGATCCATTTTTTTCCATTCAGCAAAGAAAAGCTGAAGCTGGCGCATTGTTTCACCGACTTTGTCTTCATTGACGGCAGGACGATCGACTGCTTTTAAGGTGATGTCTTTCGGATTGATGACTGGAATTGAAGGTTCTGTTTCAAAGAACAGAATGAGAGAAGAGCCTTCTTCCATCGAATGGCTTTTCATATTGTAGCCGATCTTAGGCTCATTATTAAGGAGAGGGATGTTCACTAGTTTGATGCTGTGTTGGAAAGCTATGTCAGCAATCGCTTTTTGCCACTCGCCATCGATCTGCTTGGAATAGCTTTTTTCTACGAGAGCTTCAGGGGCTTTCCCTTTACGGAACCCTGGAAGCGTGACTTCTTTGCCGATGATTTTAACGGCTTTGAGACGAGCTTCTTTAACAATGGAAGGTTCGGCATGGACTTCAAGTTCAACTTTGCAGTTGGGTTTAAAGTGGACTTTGACTTTAAGATTCTCATTTGAAAACTCTGGAGGAGTTTGAGCTTCTGTCTCTACCTTTTGATCCATGACTGTCCTTATATATAAGAGAATGAAATTAGCGGGCGAAGAGGCTCGAACTCTCGACCCTCACGTTGGCAACGTGATGCTCTACCACTGAGCTACGCCCGCATGGGGGCCAAGTATAGGGTGAGAAGAGCTTTTTCAGCAACTTAAAGGATGTCTTTTAATTTTTTTAGACGGGTTTATCTACCAAAGATGACGTCTCGCCATCTTTGAGCGGTCTCACGATTTTTTTTGGTCATTCGGGCGATTTCATTAGAAAGTGCCCGCTGCATATTTGAAAGGAGGTTGGAGGCATGTTTGCTTAACATTTCCGGATTTTCTTTCGAAAACATCAGTTGCATCGACTTGACCCAAGAGCTATCTTTCGGCATCGGAGCCCCTGGAGCCAGCTCTCCTCTATCCAAAATACTAGGTGTTCCTCGCGGCGCTTGTAAAGGTGAAATATCCATCCAACTAGAATAGGGTTAAGAACCTATCCTGACAACAAAAAATCAATTCGCTTGCGTCATCTTAATGAATCTTTGACACTGCTCTATAAACATAAAATTTTTTGTTGCGGGAGTTTCAAAAATAAAGTAAAACACAAGTTCAACAGATGAGTTGTGCCACCGTTTGTTCATAAGTTTCTCTCGTAAAGGGGATCTTTTTGACAACCGGTAGTACAGCTCTTAAGTATTAATAGGTAAAAAGATGTTGAATTTTCGAAAGCTCCGACAAGATTTTGCGTCCGGTATTGTCAAAGAGGGTAAAGAGCTCTTTGATAAACAAAAAGTTGTCGCAGCAAAAATTCTACACCTTGACCACCGCATCGTCCGGATCAGCGGACGAGTCCAAGGGCAATACGAAAATCATTATGAGAGTGAAATCGAAATCGACCGTCTTGAATGCGAAACCGTCGATTCAGATTGCGACTGTCCTTATAACTACGATTG
>CAZBCR010000127.1:0-3863 GCA_964490565.1 uncultured bacterium | reverse complement strand
TGAGGGCGAAGGCCGCCATTTCCCGCAAATTGCGTTTCGACGTTTTGATTTTCTCAAAAAAAATGGCCTTTTGCTCCTCGGTATACCCCGCGAGTTTTTCGGGGGGGCCGATTAAAACTTGGTCCAGCTCATTTTCGATGCTGGCCAATGCCCCCTCGTAGCTTGCCGGAAACCGGCTGCGCCCCTCCTTCAGGGTCCTTTCCGCATACAGCTCGATCCGCTCCTTTTGGCGCTCCAGAAGCTCGGCGATTTCAGGTTCTTCCTTCAGGGTCTTTTTTCCTGAGACTTCTTTATAAATTTGGAAAGCGAGATTGATCCAGTCCTTAGCTTTGAAATACTCCTTTTTGGCTTGAAGGAACAGGGATGGGTAGAGATCCCCGCTTTGGTTGAGCTCCAAGGCCTTTACCCTCTCGACTAAAGGCGGGAAAACGAATTTGGCAAACCGCTCAATAATGGAGGAGTAGGGGGCCCCCTCCTCGAAGGCCTTTTTGGCAGCAGCAATTAAAAGGTCCTTTCTGATTTCAAGAGGGAGTTGTTCGTCGATGAAGTTTTCTTGCATGAGCCCCATTATAGTCTTTTTTCAATAAGGCGCAAGTCTTTGGTTGTTAGGCCCTTGGGATTTAAATATTACTAGCTGGCTTTCAAGGCCTTGCGTTGCAAATTTCTCAAAGAATATTAAAAACTCAACCCTCTGGCTGCGTGGTTTTTCAAAATTTTCATGTAAATCCAATTAAATCATCTAATTTAACTATCTGCTTTATCTAATGCTTATCAATGCTTTGCAGCTTCTTTAAGTGAAATAATCAAATTTTTAATGAAATTATAATCGTGTTTTTATAAAATAGAGTTTGAGGGGATGTATTCACTGGTAAAAGCAAACGATTTTTAATCCCTCAAAGTTAATTAAAAAATCACATAAAAAAGGTAAACTATGACCGTTTCCCCTTCAACACCCCCAGCTCCCCCGGTCGCCCCTGATACAACGAAAGTCGCTGTCGGCCTGCTCGTTGCTGAGGCGATGTCCAAATCTAACGACTCGAATCAAAAGCAGCTGCAGTCCCAAAAGGCGCTCGATCAGCAGATGATGGAGCAGGATATTGCGACGACTCTCCAACAGATCATGGACGATGCTCCTGACCAGCGGACCGGTTTGGCCGAAGTGAAGCACTTTTTGACCAATCTGAGCGCCGATGACGCCTCCTGGGGCTCCGACATCCAAAGTTGGCTTGCCGATGAGCTGAAAACCGCCAACTCTTATAAGCCTCCCCAAGACATCATCGATGCTATCAATGGCGACATCAAGGTCGTCAACGAGGTCACTGCCGGTCTGGCGAAGAATCAAGCTGCTGTGGATGCCGATAACGCCGCTGCCGCCTCATGCCAGGCCCAAATTGATGAGGATAAAGATAAGATTAATGATTATGAAAAGGCCATGGGCCATGCCTCTTTCTGGGATAAAATCAAATACGGCTTAGATATTGCCGGCCTAGGAATTGAGATCGGCGCCCTTGGAATTGCGATAGGTGCTGATAAAACTGCCGCTTGGTTTGCCCAAACCCAGGTTGATAACGGCAAAGATGCCCTCAAGGACGACAAAAAACGACTCGCCCAAGACGAGCAAAGACTTAAAAACGATCCTGGCATCAGGAACCATCTCTCAGTGATTGCCAGCAGCGGAAATTTGATCAAGCAAGATGCTACCGAGAATATCAACGATTATAAGGCCGCGCAAAACTTCCTCAAAGGCTTCAATCAATCGATGTTTGGGCTCATTGAAGAATTTACACACTCATCCGGGGTTGCTCCGGCGGGTAAATGATAAATTTTAAGGATAAAAATATGTCAGTAAAAAGAGATGCAGATTTGTTTGATGAGATGATGGGTCTAACGACCTCTCTTCTCTCTCAATTAAAAACCGCTCTTGTTGACGGAACAAAGGAAGAGAAAAAAGCGGTCTTGAAAAAGATCAAGTTTTTACGCCATCTCATGCAAATGCGCTATGAGCGCGTAAAAACGAAAATGAACATATCGAACGAAGATTTGAACCTGGCCCTCGAATATATGATCGCTACCTCTCCTGAGTTTAAGAAGAAAGTCATTCATGCAAAGCAAGAATTGGACATGCATAAAGATGAACTGAGCAAGCTTGTAGTGAATAAAAAGAAGTCCAATTCAATGAGAACAAAATCCAAGTGGATTCGTTCTTAATATAATAATTAAGTAAAAGAGGAACAAAACAATGTTGTCAGCTAATAATCCTCAAGTTCAGACTCCACCGGCTCCAGGTGGTGGCCCGATCCCTTGGACCCCTACAAAAAGCCCGTTGGAAGCTTGGATTGACCAATGGAAAAAAGATGGTGTTTCCCTTGAATTGATCGTGATGTTCTGCATGTTCAATCCCATGGGAACGGGAGCCGGCGACGCTGTCTCCGATAGCATCGCGGGGATCACCAAACAGTCGAACATCCTCAGCCAGGTGCAATCCGACATCATCACGCTCAACTCCATCTTGAGTAAAATTGAGAGCCAGATGGATAAAAGCAAAGTCGGCGAACAGACATGGGATCAATTCAATAAATCCAATCCCAATCTGCTCAAGCAGTTTCAATCCACTTACAATAAATTATTCAAGAGCAATACCGCCAATCCCGGTGGTGAAAGCGATATTGACTTATTGGCTTCATACCAAGCGAAATATCCCTCTCTCAAACCGGCCGTGGATACCGTTAAAAATTGGCAAGGGGATTTCAACACCAACTTGAATGGCGATAAGGTATCATTTCAATCAAACTTACAAGACCACTTCAGCTCTAAGTGGGATCCAACAAACGGCTTCGTCAAGGATATCTGCTTTTTGGCGCAGCAGCACTATGCAGCGACCCATACAAACAATAACGGTGGGGGAAATCAGCCCGATGCGACCGACACTCTGCAAGATTGGTGGACATCCGGTAACGAAGGCCAGTCATTGACGGGGGAACAATCGCAAGAAGACTCCACGCAAATCCAATCCTTTATGCAGCTTCTGCAGGGATTCGATAGCGCTGGACAACAAATGATTCAATTGGCTTCGACGCAAAAATCTCAAATGATCCAAAACGAGAAAACGTCGTAATTAATAAATATAGTTAATAAAGGTAAATAAAATATGTCAACAGCAGCAAAAATTGACGCTTCAACAGCTCCGTTGTCCTCGGACAAGGTGATCCCTCTTCAAGTCTACGCACATGAAGAGCAAGACAACGTCGTTGTTGCAAAAGCGCGCAAGCGAAAGCATCCTTTGCCTGCCTCAAATCAGGTTAATGTTCCCGTCCTTCAGACGGAATTTGATAAGAAGCTCGCCCAGTTCGCGCAAAATTTCAACGCGCTTTCAAAAGAGCAAAAAAAGGCATTGGCAGATAAATTTCAGAGCGCCGCATCGACCTTGGTCGAACATTATTCCAAATTGGCCGCCGCGGTGAAAGACAACCCCACCCCTCCAGCGCCGCCAGAGGAGCACTTTGATTCTTGGAATCAAAGCATTTTGCTCGCCTACACCGATTTTGCTAAGAATCAGATGGACCAAAACGGTCTGATCATGAACGGATGGCAATACCACCAAGAAGCTGAAAACGTCACCTTGCAAGCGGCGGCAGACGCTGAACAAAGAACGTCGAAATTGCCACAGACCGGCGCTGGTGTGAGCACAGGTGCGATCATCGGGATTGCGATAGGTGTGGCGGTCGCAGTAGGTCTTCTCGCTTTTTTCTGCCCTGCATTACTTCCCCTGATAGGTGAGGAGGCGATTTCAGTTTCAATGACAGCAGCAGCAGTAACTGGCGCTGTTGCGGGTGGCGCTACTGGAGTTGGATGTTATTTCGGCG
>CAZBCR010000126.1:0-3979 GCA_964490565.1 uncultured bacterium | reverse complement strand
GCTCCTGCTTTGACGCATAAAGGGGCTGTTTTATCATCGATGCCGCCATCGACTTCGATTTTAAGGGGTAGATCCAATCGATTGGCCATTTCTCTGGTATATTCAACCTTCTCTATCACTTCAGGCATGAATGACTGTCCGCCAAATCCTGGATTGACGGTCATTAAAAGGACCATGTCGCATAAAGCTAGAAAAGGAAGGACCATTTCATGAGAGGTTTCAGGACAAAAAGCAAGACCGACCTCGACTCCGCATTTGCGGACATACGCGAGGGTTTCTTTGACGTTTTCTGTCGCTTCAAAGTGGAAGATCACTCTGTCAGCTCCTGCCTCAACAAATTTTTCAACATAGTCGTAAGGATTGTACATCATGAGGTGAACGTCAAGAAATAAATTTGTACTTCGATTAATTGCAGCGACTGCTTTAGGGCCTAATGTCAAATTAGGAACAAAGTGGCCATCCATAATATCGACGTGAAGAGCATCTGCTCCGGCGTCTTCAGCACGCTTGGCTTCTTCACCCAAACGGGCAAAGTCACCTGCTAGAATGGAAGGTAATACTTGAATTTTAGGAAGTGCAGGGGTTTTTTTAGACATGTTTGCAACATTCTAAGTATTCTCCCCCTTCACGTCAAGAATGCAGAATTCATTGCAACAAAAGGTTATTGGGAATGATTAGATGCTGCAAAGTACTGCCAAGTCAAAGACACTACGGTTAGCAAGGCCACCATCTCATAGGCCGATTTACAAAGTTTCTTCATATTGGCCGCGTCATTTGCGTTAGACTCTTCACTTAACAGATAAATATTCTTAATAGTATTCATAGCAAATGCAACGCTAACACACGCCAATCCCACACTTAACGGAACACTTCCAGCTCCAATAGCTGCAATAAGAGGACAACCAAACATCACAACAAATCCAAAATTCGCCTCACTAAGAAATATCCACACTCGGTTTTTATGGCCGGGATTATTGTTGACGCACAGGTTTTGAATTTCTCCTATCTTTTTCAAACCAACAGCAGTTATAGCTACAATTCCTGCGCCCGCACACATCACAGAAAAAGGAGGTGCTTTCACCCCATGAGCCTTCACATACTCCCTAGAGAAGTCATGTAACCAACGCCCCAAACTACCCACAAGCTGATTAGAAATGCCACTAGACATAGGTTCTCCCGATAATGGGGTCGATTGTAACAAAATCTCCCTAAAAAAACTACTCGATTAAGGGATTGTAAAAGTTGTTTTTTACGACCCTTTTAAGCCGTTCCTGACATGCTTCTGCGATGATGTCAAAAAAGTCTTTTATACACTTTTTTTTGAAATAATCCCTTACTCTGCCGGAACCTGCTTGGTTTCCAAATTCAGATGAGCTCTTATTTTAGAAATCACTAAATCGATAGCAATTTGATTTTGCCGACTCATGGGAACGATTATATTGGCATATTGCTTGCTAGGCTGCACAAAAGCATCATGCATCGGTTTGACTGTGGTTTGATATTGTTCTTTGACACTGGCAAAGCTTCGTCCCCTTTCTGCCATGTCCCTTTCAACCCTCCGAAGTAGTCGAATGTCGTCATCTGTGTCGACAAAGATTTTTAAATCAAACAGGTCCCTAACTTCCAAAGCTGCAAATAAAAGAATCCCTTCCACGATGATCACTTGAGTTGGTTCGACATGTTGGGTTGTATTTTCCTGTTCGTATGTTTGAAAATTATACGTCGGCATCTCAATAGCTTTTCCTTGGATTAAATCGAGTAAATGCTGACGCAATAAACCAAAGTCTAATGAGTTGGGATGATCGAAGTTCATCTTCTCTTTTTCTTCCATCGAAAGATGAGATAGATCCTTATAATAGGAGTCCTGGCAGATCAAGATGGATTGGTCTGGAAATTCATCTTGGATTTTCTGGGCCATGGTCGTTTTTCCAGATCCTGTTCCTCCGGCAATTCCAATGAGAATAGGATGTGCAATTAGCGCTTGGATACAAATCGATGTCATTATCAATAAAGTTTTAAACATAATCGCTCCCTGTTTGAGTCGCGGAAGGATAGCTTAAAGAAAAAAAAATGACCTAATACTTTTTTTTCAAAGGCGCAAGAATTTTATTGAAAGCAACCCAGTAATAATGAGAAATTTCAAAGATATCCCCCCCTTATAAATATCATAAGATGTTAATCTATCTTTTTTATTATAATGCCCCCATAAAAATGGAGTCATTATGTCAACTATTCAATCTTGCACCGTATGTCAAGAATCTCTTAAAGACAATTCTCTTGCAGGAACCTATTCATTCCCATGCCCAGGTGCACATAAAATCCATCAAAGCTGTTTAGTCCGATGGGCAGATACCGTCCATCTCGATCACCCTGAAGCAAAAACACTCAATTGTCCTGAATGCAGAGAAGTCACCAATTTACCGACAAAACATTCAACAGAACAAATTTCGATCTGGGTAAAAACTTCCCGGAAAGTCACGATAGGAATATGCACGATTTTAGGACTCGGCATCGGACTCTGGATCGCTAGAAGTTCCTTTGCAGGAGAAATCTCTAAAATCGCCCTGAAAACTCTCCATGTTTCACCCTCTCTTGTCTTTTCTGCGGCAGGCGGCGCTCTTGGATTCCTAGGAAGTTATTTTCTTATCTCATCGAATGGTGAATCCCGGCTTACAAAGGTTGTAACTGCCTCCTACAATCGTATTTACGGAACGGAGATTCTGACGCGTGATATAGCGGTGTTTCAGGGCTTCTCCTCTATTCCTAAAGACGACCAGCTTCAGGTAGCGCAGAGTTATTTCATTACTTTCGGAATAGAAATGTTCAAAACACAGCTTGAGCAAATTCCCTTTAATGAAGAGGAGCTGCAAGCACTTGAACAACTTAATTCTTTGCTACAATCGTTAGAAACAGACCCTCTGACTTTAGCAGACGCATTCTTTGAAGAGCTCGAAGAGAATCATGGTGATTTATATGCAGAATTTAGAAACCACAATGTTAAACTAATACAAAGCACAGGTAATGCTGAATTAAAAAGAACATTAAACGAACTAATCCATAAAATGCTGTGCCAAACGTTAGCAACACTGGATACACAGACTGCCCTTGATAGCAAGATGTCTGCTCGAATAACACTCGTAAAAATTCTGGAAGGTTTTAAAGCAGTCCATGAAGAGGATGCAAAATGTACAGAGTTGCTAGACTCTCTTCAAGAGGAATGTCGTAATAGTAAATCAACCTTAATTACTGACTTAGAAGGAGCTCTGCCGCAGAACTTTTTTCAGCAACCTTTAACTCTATTGCTTTGGGATACAGACAAAACGAGTGCTGTTTTGGTTGCTCTAAATCAAATACGAAAAACCCAATTTGAGGAAGCGGGACTTAGCTTTTAAAACAAATAGTTAAAGAACTTTAGCTAGCAAGATTTCGACAGAGGGAATGTTTTCTAAGAAACGTTCCCTTTCTGTGACATCAGATGAGAAAAAGAGATACCCTAAGAATTTTTCTTCTTGTTCGGGCCTTGCGCTGATCAGCTGCATCTCAACAAAATTTGCCGGATCAATTTCAGGCAAATGACCAGCTCTTGCCATGACATAAACAGCGAGTTCATCCTGCTCTATCACGAGTTTCCGAGATGGATCATCCAAAAGTTGCTTCCAAAGGAAAAACAGTTTCTTTAGCTGCTCTGGCGGAACAATACTCCGAGATTCAATCGGATAAATTGCATGGAAGAAAGACTCCAAAAGACGTCTGGAGACCCGATCTACACCTATTGATTGCTGCAGAGATGCTAAAAGCTCGATCTGCTTAGCAATCATTCCCCCGTTATAATCCCTGACATCGCCCACTAATCTCTGCAACTCTTGGATAATCGATTGGCGGGCTCTAAAAAGATCGACAGAATGATCATCCCTTAAGAAGGGCTTGGAAGAAAACTTCAACCTAAAGATCGTCGCTTCTTTTGGATACCGCTTCCGGA
>CAZBCR010000125.1:0-3999 GCA_964490565.1 uncultured bacterium | reverse complement strand
GTCGGTTTCCTTAAGCAGAACATCGAAGACTTTAAAGATCAAGATGTGATTTCCGTTGTCATCATGGGCAACAAACGTTTATGGGATGCTCTCCAAGAAAGAGATCACCTATATACAGTAGAGATCACCAACGAAATCGGCATCCGCCTCGGCGAGCTTGAAGAAATCATCGCAGAAGAAAATGGCTACAGCGCAGAATCTGAAGCAGAAGAACTCTTATCCGGTATGGGCATTGCACAAAAATTGCACTCGTTAAAAATGCACCAGATTCCACTCGATTCACAATTCCGCGTTCTTCTTTGCCAAGCGCTCTTCGGAGAACCAGAAGCACTCCTGCTTGACGAGCCGACCAACCACCTTGATATGGAGTCTATCGGATGGCTAGAGCAGTTCCTACTTAGATATAAAGGTGTGCTCGTTGTGATTAGCCATGACCGCCACTTCCTCAATACTGTCACAACACATATTGCTGACATCGATTACGAGACTGTCATTATCTATTCAGGCAACTACGATCAAATGATTGTTGCTAAGACAGCTGTCCGCTCCCGTGCTGAAGACGAAAACAAATCAAAGGAAAAGAAAATTTCTCAACTCCAAGATTTTGTTTCTCGTTTCGGTGCAGGAACAAGAGCGAGCCAAGTGCAATCCCGTGTCCGCGAGATCAACCGCTTGCAACCTTTAGAACTGAAGAAATCCAATATCCAACGCCCCTATATAAGGTTCTACCCACCAGAGAAACCTTCTGGCGAGATCGTCCTTAAAGTCGAAAACGTTTCTAAAGCCTACGACCACCCTGTGATCAAAAATTACAGCTGTGAAATCCTGCGCGGAGAAAAAATCGGCGTGATCGGAAATAACGGACGTGGAAAAAGTACGCTCCTTAAGATGATGGCGGGAGTTCTCCAGCAAGATAGCGGTAAAATTGAACTAGGCCACCAAGTTCAAATTGGATACTTTCCTCAAAACCACTCCGACATCGTGAATAAAAAAGGATCGCAGACCATTTTTGACTGGCTCAAAGCTAAAAAAGAAAATGTCTACGACCAAGATGTCCGCAGCGTACTGGGTAAAATGCTCTTTGGCGGAGATGATGCTTTTAAACCCGTCGCTCACCTTTCCGGAGGAGAGACCGCCCGCCTCATCATGGCCGGTATGATGCTCTGCAACTACAACTTTTTGATCATGGATGAGCCCAATAACCACCTCGATTTGGAAGCAGTAGCTGCCCTGGCTTGGGCTTTAGAAGATTTTAAAGGCACTGTTATCATGGCGTCGCATGACCGTGGTCTTCTCGATGAAGTGGCCACTAAAATCATCGCATTTGAAGAGGACGGGATACATAATTTTAAAGGACCACTGGAAGAATACTTGGCAACTTGATATACTCAGCGCAGGGTGACTTAAATGGTATCTAAGATAAATCCAACCGGTCCTGCAAATCCTCCAGGAGATACTCCTGATGTGACAGCGACAGCTAAGGCGTTTGCTGCAGAAATCGATCGAGCAACAGCCGAACTTTCAAATTTAGATTTGAAAACTCTGGATCCTAAACTCAATCAAGTTGCACAACTCTTTACTGATCTTAGCGCCCAAGCACAAAAAGCCTTACAAGCCGCAGGAAGATAGATCATGTTAAGAGAAAAGCTCTACGATGCTGGTGAAATTGTTGAAACGATCTTGACTCAGCCTCTTACCATTCCAGGCCTAACTAAAAATGTTTCTCTGCTTGAAGCTTCAAAACATTACCTCGCAGATCCAAACTCACCTGAACTGAAAAAAATGCTCGAGACTTTCCTTCGCAATCCTGCAGCTTTAGAAATCATGCTGCAAGAATTCAAATTACTCTCACAAGATTTACACTAAAAGTCGAATCGTACTTGTAAAGTTGCTCCCTGAAGACCCAGGTCGCCGTTTTGCGATCCAACAGTGGCGACTCCTACCTGCGTATTGATAGCATTGTCAACAAGGTTGAATTGCTTCATGCGATTTTGTGAGAACCATTCTGAAAATTCATAAGCAACGGAAACCGCAACTCGGTAGTCGTCATCTGAGAAAAAATATTCCCATTCAAATCCCAAACTTGCCTCTAAATTCGTGGCAACTTTAGTGAAACTATCTTTGAATCCAAAGGGAGTAACGACAACGGGTGGAATCAATGTCACTCCTTTCAATTTCTGGTGCAAATCATACCAACCGCATAATAAAGACCCTGCAACAGATCCGAAAACCGACCAGTCTGATACAAAGTGCCACCGAAGCTGTGCGCCAGCTCGCGCTCCTAAGCCTCTAAAGTTATTTTCCGCTTTCATGTGCGTGCGCGGATCAGGAGCTAGTGGGCTAATGATCCCTCGATATTTGGCTTCATAGTGCTGCAAGATCGAAGCGCCTCTAATCCCAACATACGGGCGGATAGCAACGGTTTTACTGATGAAGTAATTGCGTCCCAGTTCTAGATCTAAGGTGTTATACCGGACTTGCCAACTCGCATGTGCCCTGGATGCCTGCTGATCTAAAACAGTCGGCGACCAGACGGGAAGCAATGCACGAGAAGTATCTGAAAGCGGTGATTTTTTTTCTCCACTTTGATCTGTATTTAGATGTGTCCATCTTAAAAAAACGTCCCAAAAATCTTGACAGCCCCAGGTGTAACCTAACCCGAATTTAAAACCTGGATCCCAACTCACTTCTGGTCTGTGAAAAGTCGCTTTTGCTGACGAACTCGTGGCATTAGCAGACATCACATAGTCAAGACCATCTTCATCGACTCTCCAATAAATAAAGTCGCCTTCAACAGCAAATCCACCGTTAGATAGATAAGGAGCGCTTTTACCTTGCCAGCCTCCGTGAACATTTTGCTCGCTGACAGCTTCCAGAGTTAATGCTTTAGAAAAGTCTTTCTTTTTTGATGTGGATACAGGAGCTACAGCAACCTCTTCTTTTGGCTCTTGGCAACCCATGGTTAACAGTAAAACGGCAACTGCAGAAACTGCAATCGGATGTGTGCTGACTTTTTTGACGAGCCGCTTACTTTTCTTCGACTTTGGATTCCAAAGTAAGTTTTTCAACTGTCCCCCAACCTTTCAATCAGCTCTATCAGGTTAGGGGAATATGTAAAATAATTTTTTTAACTTAAACTTTTAGGAAAGGGAAATACTTTCAGATCGTCTGCTGCAAACGTGTTGGGGAAGATCGACCGAGCTTCCGTTTCAAACGGCTCAAGATCTTGATAGCGTGCAGAGAAATGCGTGAGGATCAGCTCCTTTGCTCCAGCCTTTTTAGCAATCTCAGCGGCTTGCTTGGCTGTCATATGATGATACTCTTTAGCCAGATGGCCGTGTTCATCGAGATACGTGCTTTCACATAAAAGAAGCGTCGCATTTTTTGCCGCATCGATAGCGCCTTGGCAAGGAAGTGTGTCGATCACGATCGTAAAAATATCGCCGGGGCGCATATGGCTGACTTCATCCAAGGTGACAATTTTTCCATTCACGGTGATTTTTTTATCTTTTTCTATCTGGCGGACCATCTCACCATAAACGGCTTTGTCTTTGAGTTTTTGTTTATCAAACCTGATCGAGTCTTTTTCTTTGATTCTCCAAGCGAAGTTCTCGACACCATGTTCCAAAGCAAAAGCTTCGATGAGGAATTTGTCATCTTCTTCAACAATTCCTGGTTTTTGAACAGGATGAGGAATGACTTGGATATTTTCGTGGTACATCGTTCCGTAACGGAGCCTATCAAAATAGACTTGTCCGCTTGCTGGATAATAACAATGGATCGGATGAGTGACTTTATCGAGATTCAGTCGCATGAGCATCGATCCCAGGCCTAAACAATGATCGCCGTGGAAATGGCTGACAAAAATCCGAGTGACACAGGTCGGGGCGATATTGGCAAAAATGAATTGCCGCTGAGTCCCTTCGCCGGGGTCAAATAAAAAACCTTCATCATTCCATCTTAAAAGATAGGCGCCGTGATTCCGTTTGCGGGTCGGCT
>CAZBCR010000124.1:0-4005 GCA_964490565.1 uncultured bacterium | reverse complement strand
TGCAAGATGGAATACGAGTTGCCCAAAAGGTTCTAGAAAGACTGATAGCGCTGGAACAACAAAACAAAGAAGCAAGTCAAAGAATAGAAGCGCTTCAGCTTGAAAATTCAGCTTTAGGTGGAAAACTTATTGCAGCAGACACTCAAAATCGAGCTTCTTCGTTAAGGATTCAAGATCTCGAAGCATTCGTAGCCGAAAAAGAGCGAGAACTCGATGCGGTTAAAAAAACAGCTCAAATAGCTCAAGCGACAATAGAAAAAGAAAAACAACGCGCATTCGAGGCTGAAAATAAACTGTCGGATGCAACTGATCGTCTCAAAGAAGCTAACTTAACAGTTGAGTACACTGAAAGCCTGCGCAGCCAAGCGGCAAAAGCCCATGGTCAAGCACTAGTCAAAATTACTGATCTTGAAGCAGCTAATAAAAAGTTATCTCTGCAAGAAGATGAAACTTATAGCCTCCTAGTAGAAACAGGAAAGCGTTCAGAAGATAGAGAGCAAGAACTTCAAGATCTCAAAGCAAAGCTTGAAACAATGCGTACAGAGAAACAAAAGAAAGTTGAGACCGCAGGACACACCCTCCAAGTTGAAAGAAAAAAAACTGCAACTGTTACTCAAGAAGTCGATGATTTGCTCAAAGCGCTTCCGAAAATGGCTGGAAAAAACTTAATTAGCGCTGTTGACACAGGAACAGAGTTATGACTCAACTAATAACAGCCATTACAGCTCTAGATCGGACCAAAGAAACTGCCGATCAAAGCACTCTCAAAGAGATTCAATCCCAGAGAGATGCCTATAAGAGAGCGTTCCATGCGTATTCTGAGGCTTTACAAAGTCTTACTCTACAAAAAATTTCCCTTAGAGAACGTCTTTTTTTACCATTAAATGATAGAGGCCCTGTTTCTCCAACCCTTAATTCCAATGAATCTTCAGGACCTACGTCTCCCGTTGTGACCCATCATGCTTCCCTCCTCACAGAAATAGAAGAGCTCGATGAAAGAAATGATTCCCTATCGCAAGAACTCATTGAAAAGTGTTCAAGACAGCGGGATAAATATCGCGAAGGCTTGTATCGCTTGAAAGATGCTGTTGTGATTTGTCAACAAGACATCGTCGGACTTGAAAATCAGCTTGCATTATCGTCTATTCCGAAACAGCCTGAGGTCCTCACTCCTAAAGACTCATTATCTGGCTCTCCTACAGGGGCCTTTAGCCCAACAGAAAGCCAGCAAATGCAAATTGAATTGTTGATCCAAGAACTCGCTAAAGTTAACAGAAATGTACGCATCTCTGAACGAGACAAAGAAAGCGCGATTCAAAACTACATCTTCATGCTTTTTGCTCTGGCAAAAAAACAAAGAAATGAACCGATTGATTTGAAAAAATTCGATAAGAAAAACTTGTCTAAAGCTGACCAAGAACTTCTAGAGCAAGCTGCCAAGACTGCTGCTGCTGATATGGGACTTCGAAGTCCACTAAATTACGATTTAGATAAACTTTTCTCAAGCAAAAGCCGGAACCTTGATGGAAAAATGAAGGCTCTTGCCTCACGTCGTGAAAATGGAACAATTCGAACAGATTCAATCGAAGAAATTACAAAACTTGAAGGCTTTGCCCAGAAAATCTTTGCCCACTTTTTTGAGAAACTGAGATCAATGAAACCTCAAAAAGGTCAAGAACGAAACTATGAAGACTTCAGTTTTACAACGATTGCTTTTCTAGCGGGAGATTTATTGTTTGCGGAAGAAATCTACGAAGAATGTAGAACCTCTTATGAAAAGCTCCAAGCTAAGTACTCTCAAGCGCACCAGCTTGATAGAATTCTGTATTCACTTAATCAAAAAATCGGACAAATCAAAGAAGTGCAAAGATTGTTCTTCGCACTTCTTCAAAATTCACAGGTCAGATAAATTTAACGAGATGTCTCTGTAGACTCGACAGCTTGAACTTCAGTCACTTCATCAGTGCCCGGTTGAACGTCTGAGATCGCCATTTTCAAAACTTCAATTTTAGAACCGTCAACCATCTTCAGGATCACAGTGTTGTCTTGAATACGAACAACAGAACCGATGATTCCCATTGCAGTCACGCGGTCGCCTTTTTTCAGGCCGCTACGTTGTTTTTCAATCGCTTTACGTCTTTTTTGCTCTGGGCGCCAGAGAAGAAAGTAAAAGAAAACAACTCCGAATCCGAGAAGCATCAAAGTTTGGTACATGTTTCCGCCAGCAGCAGGAGCAGCCGCTTCATCCGCTAACAAAGATCCAGTCGCCAAAACTAAAAAAGGCACAATTTTCTTCATATTTCCTCAAAGGTTTTTTATAAAAATCTTACTACGAGTTTGCCTGATTTACCCTGAAGAATCAAGTAAAAAGGATTTTACATCTTCAGCAGTAAAACAATATTTTCAATATGCGGAGTGTGGGGAAATTGATCCACCGGCTGCACATAAATTATTTGATAATCGGAGAGTTCAGCAATATTTTGAGCCTGGGTCACTGGATTGCATGAGACATACAGGATATGTTGAGGCTGGAGCCGTTTTAAAGCGGATATAGCCAACGAATCAAGCCCAGGCCTAGGTGGATCGACAATCACTAGATCAGGCTTTAAAACGGAGGCTTCTGACAAAAGCTTGCCGACATCCCCGCACTGGATATCGATATTGGTGATACCATTGACCTCTGCATTGGTTTTGGCATCGAAGACCGCATGGGGATTGAGCTCGATGGCGATCACCTTCTCAGCCTTGAGGGCAAATGCCATCCCTAAAGTCGCTGTTCCGCAATAAAGATCATAAACAGTCGAACTCGGGTTCATATTGGCGATCTCGATCGCTTGGTTATAAAGCACCTCCGCTTGCTCGGTATTGGGCTGAAAAAACGATGTCGGGCTGATTTTGAAGGTCAGTGTCCTACCTTGGAGATGGAGCTTTTCTGTGATGTGGTCAGGACCGCTCAGTAGCATCTCATAAAACTGCGTCGGCTTGCCAGGGATCGCCTGCTGGACCCTCAGAAAGATGCTCATTTTGGGGTCATCGAGAGCTTTGATAAAACCATTCAGCTGCGCTCTTGTAAGGGCAAAATTAGGGTCTCCAGAGACTGTCAGCATAGCTAAACGATCACCGGTTCGGCGGCCTTCCCTGATTGTGAGTGTCCTTAGGGTGCCTTGGCCGTTACGGAAATTAAACGCTGAAAGAGAAGTACTTTCCCACCAAGAGCGAACCCTTTGGAGAGCTTCTGACATCCAGGGAGGTGAAATCAGACATTCTTTGAGGTTGAAGACCTTGCCACGGGATTTTCTTAGAATCAAACCGAGATAGCGGTCCCCGGCTTTGTTTTGAGAGAAGGAAAATTCCATCTTATTGCGGTAGCGATAGGGGTCTTTGCAGGGAATAATAGGTGAGATGGAAACATCAAAAGGAGCAAAGATCTTCTCGATTTCAGCTTGTTTTTGGACAAGCTGGTCGGAATAAGGGATCTGCTGAGAGCTGCAGCCCCCGCAATCGGGGACGTGGATGCAAAGTGGATTCATGGGGGAAAATGGTACCAGTTTCCCCCTGAAACCGAAAGTTTAAGTTTTGACTTTTCCCGCTTCGACGGATTCTTTGCGGAAGATTTTAGCGACTTTGGCAAAATTTAAGGTCGCCTTTCGAACGCGTTTAGAAGCAGCTTTATTGCCTCTAATGACATCTTCTAGCTCCATTTGCATCTCAGTGAGCATTTTTTTCATTGTTTCGACTGTGTCCATGAGTGCCATAGTTACCTCGTGTGTATAATTCAGTGCATAAGAGGTTGGCTTATATTGTTCAATCTTTTTTTGAATTTGGATCAAGAGATCGGAAGTTAAAGTAATCTTTAGCGATTTAGGAGTTATTCTCATTATCCTCAAGAACATCTAGCCAATCAAAGGCCCAGTTTGATATACTCTTTGGTGAGTTGTTGATTTGAGCTATCTGTCCAGTGTGCAATTGTGTGCTTTAGGAAGAAGATCTGATCAGGCTTATATT
>CAZBCR010000123.1:0-4010 GCA_964490565.1 uncultured bacterium | reverse complement strand
CTGCAGATGCTCCGATGAATTCATTTTGGATCCCTGAACTCGGCAGTCAGATTTATGCCATGCCGGGGATGGTCGCTAAACTCCATCTAATGGCAGATACGGAGGGAAGTTATAGAGGCTGCTCGGCAAATTTAAGCGGAACGGGATTTTCTGGAATGACTTTTACCGCTAAAGCCAGTTCAGAAGCCGATTTTAATACGTGGGTAGAGTCGGTTCAGCAATCCAACTCTTCTTTAGACTATAGTAAAGTTGTCCAGCCCAGTTCATACGACCCTCAGGCCCTTTATTCGCTATCAGATGAAGGCCTCTTTGATCAGATTGTTATGAAATATATGATGCCAGCTCCAAGGAAGTGATATGAGAAGTGAAATCTTTGGCAGATTAAACATGGATGCTTTTAAGCACGATATGATCGAAAATGCCGCAGGCTATTCGATGCTCATCGGTCTTATTGTCATTGTCTATCTGATGTTCCATCATAAAAGATGGAAATGGGTCTGGAAAGAATATATCACATCGCTCGATCCTAAAAAGATCGGAGTCATGTATCTCGTCGTAGCCTTTCTCTCTCTTGTCAAAGGCCTGGTAGATGCGTTGATGATGCGGGTGCAGCAGATGTTTTCTGTAGGGGATTCGTTCGGTTATTTGGAACCCGACCACTACCAGCAGCTTTTTACTGCCCACGGTACCACGATGATCTTCTTTGTTGGGATGGGTATTGTCTTTGCTCTCATGAATATCGTTGTGCCTCTTCAAATTGGCGCAAGAGATGTCGCCTTTCCGTTTCTAAATGCGATTAGCTTCTATTTGTATGCAGTCGGTGCGGGGCTTGTTGTCGTTTCTTTGGTCGTGGGTGCATTCTCTGGGGCCGGATGGGTGACTTATCCGCCTTTATCAGGATTGGCCTATAGCCCGGGTGTGGGAGTCGACTATTGGATCTGGAGCGTGCAGATCGCGGGGATCGGAAGCTTGCTCTCAGGACTTAATTTCTTTGTGACGATAGTGAAGATGCGAGCTCCAGGCATGACGCTCATGAAAATGCCAATCTTTGTGTGGGCTATTTTAGGGGCCTTAGTTCTTATTCTGTTTGCTTTTCCTATTTTGACTGCAACGATTGGCATGCTGACTTTGGACCGCTACTTGGATATGCATTTTTTCACACCGGACTTTGGTGGAAATCCCATGATGTACATCAACCTCATCTGGGCGTGGGGCCATCCGGAGGTCTATATTCTTGTACTGCCCGGGTTTGGAGTCTTCTCCGAAGTTGTGGCAACATTTTCACAAAAACGTCTCTTTGGCTATGTCTCGATGGTGTGGGCGCTAGCAGCGATTACGTTTCTTTCGTTCATCGTTTGGCTGCATCACTTCTTCACCATGGGTGCCAGCGGCAATGTCAATGCCTTTTTCGGAGTCATGACGATGCTCATTGCGGTTCCTACTGGAGTGAAAATCTTCAATTGGCTATTTACGATGCATCGAGGGCGCATTTTGTTCACAACACCGATGCTTTGGTTCTTAGGATTTGTCCTGATCTTCACCATCGGCGGGATGACAGGTGTGATGATGTCGATAGCTCCTATCGACTTCCAAGTCCATAACAGTTTATTTCTCATTGCCCATTTCCATTCGGTGATCATTGGCGGTGTCGTGTTTGCCTTTTTTGCCGCTTTTGCTTACTGGTTCCCGAAAATCGCAGGTTTCAAACTCAATGAAAGACTCGGCCGCTATGCCTTTTGGTGCTGGATGGTCGGTTTCATCTTAGCTTTTATGCCGCTGTATGCCCTCGGCCTGATGGGAGCGACAAGACGTTTGGACCACTATGACGCCGGAACAGGATGGCAGCCGTTATTCATTGTAGCGGCAGTGGGCATTGCGATTGTTTTCTTAGGTATTGGCTTCCAGGTGTTGCAAGTCATCGTCAGTATTAGACAGCGTAAGGACAACATGGATACGACCGGCGATCCTTGGAACGGCAGAACCCTTGAATGGGCAACTCCATCTCCGCCTGAAGAGTATAATTTTGCAGTTATTCCACAAGTGCATGGCCGTGATGCTTTTTGGACGATGAAACACGAAAAAATCAAACACAAGCCGCATTATGAAGACATCATTATGCCAAAAAATACGCCTCTTGCTGCGATGATCGGGGGACTTAGCTTCCTCTTGGGCTTTTGCCTGATCTGGCACATCATGTGGCTTGCAGCCCTTAGCTTAGCCGGGATTATTATCTGCATGATTGTCCGACTAGCTGAAAAAAATACCGAGCATCTCATAACCGCTAAAGAAGTTGAAAGAATAGAGGGATCGACATGACAGATCATCACGCAGCCCATGCTAAACATTTAGAGGAAACATACACGAAGACCATCTTTGGTTTTTGGTCTTACCTGATGACTGACTGTATTTTGTTTGGTACGCTCTTTGCGACTTATATTGTGCTCCATAACAACACTTTTGGCGGGCCTGGAGCAAAAGAACTCTTCAGCCTTCCATTTGCCCTCACAGAGACATTGATTCTTTTGACCAGCAGTTTCACGTGTACACTTTCCAAGCTTGCAGCCTATCGCGGCGATAAAAATAAAGTGATCGGCTGGTTCATTGTGACTTTCATTTTGGGGCTGGCTTTTGTCGTCATGGAAGTGAATGAATTTTCACATTTTGTCCATGAAGGTCATAGCTGGCGAAGCAGCGGTTTTTTAACGGGGTTCTTTACGCTTGTTGCAACACACGGCCTGCATATTTCCACAGGACTCTTGTGGATGATCATTTTGATCATTCCTGTCTGCCGCCATGGACTAACGCCTGTTTCTCTTAAAAGATTAACGTGCCTTCGGATGTTCTGGCACTTCTTGGACATCGTCTGGATCTTTATTTTTACCATTGTCTATCTGATGGGGGTGCTATGAAGAGCCGTTTGATTAGAACCGAAGACAAGGGAACAGCGAAGTTCTATTTTCTGGGATTTATTTTATGCATCGTACTGACATTAGCGGCGTACTTCTTAGTCACTGAGAAGGTTCTCTCAGGGATGACTTTAATTCTGGCCATCCTTGGGCTCGGTGTCATCCAAATGGCTGTTCAGTTGATATTCTTCATGCACCTGGGCGGTGAGTATGCGGACGGTAAGCCAAAGCATCACTGGAATTTTCTCGTCTTTTTCTTCATGCTTATGGTTCTTGTTGTGATAGTTTTTGGCTCGATCTGGATTATGTATAGCTTGAACTATCGCGAGATGCCTCCCATGGATATGTCCCAAATGATGGAGAAATAATGGCTAAGGCTCATATCGTTCTGACTAAACCAGGAATTATTCTTGGCAATGTCATTACAACAGCCGGAGGATTTGCTCTGGCATCCAGAGGCGATATCAACTACTGGCTCTTTTTAATGACGCTCATTGGGCTCTGTTTTGTCATCGCCTCATCTTGCGTCTTCAATAACTATATCGATCGTCATGTCGATGCTAAGATGGCACGGACAAAAAATCGCGGGCTTGTCACCGGAGAAATTTCTTCTAAAAGTGCGATCATTTTTGGGATTGTCCTGGGACTTTTTGGTTCCTGGGTGCTTTATTCCTACACCAATCTCTTAACTCTATCGATTGCTCTAGCAGGTTTTTGTATTTACGTTTTCCCGTATAGCTTGGGAAAATACCGCACCAGTTACGGCACTCTCATCGGAAGCGTTGCAGGAGCTGCCCCTCCGCTAGTGGGATACTGCGCTGTGACGAATAACTTAGATCTTGGCGCGCTACTTTTATTTCTGATTGTCGTTCTCTGGCAAATGCCGCATTTTTATGCGATTGCGATCTATCGATTTAATGATTATTCCCGAGCAGGTGTTCCGGTCCTTCCCGTCAAAAAGGGGATGCGTGTCACGAAGATCCACATGGTGCTCTACACGATTGCCTTTATCATCGCAGCCCTCTCACTGACCGTCATGGGCTTCACAGGATATGTCTATTTTGCAACAGCAGCGTTGCTGGGACTCATTTGGCTTTGGCAATG
>CAZBCR010000122.1:0-4087 GCA_964490565.1 uncultured bacterium | reverse complement strand
GTTGCAAATTTTAGAAAATAGCGTTATACCCTTGGCTCTACATCAAAAAATTTGGAGCTTTGGATGAACAAGTTCTCCTTGATCGCGTGTTTATCGAGTTTTGTTATTGCCGTGCAATCATTTGCCAGCCTGCCGGTTCCCTACGATACAGTGGACGTTCTTCCCTATAATCCTCAAGGGTGGTACAGAAATGGACCATCCATGGAATGGTTGATCCGCAGAACCAACGTCAAAACCGTGATCGAAGTGGGTTCATGGCTCGGATTATCCACCCGGCATATCGCAAAAACGATTCCAGAGGATGGCGTTGTGTATGCTGTCGACCATTGGTTGGGCTCTCCTAATGAAGATAACAGTTCCTTTGATATTCCCAATCTTTATCGTCAGTTTCTCTCAAATGTGATTCACGAAAATCTGACAGATAAAATCATCCCTATCAGAATGTCTAGCGCTGACGCTGCAAGAACCCTCAATATCAAACCTGACCTTGTATATCTCGACGCAACGCATGATTTTAACAATGTCATGTTCGATTTGATCCTTTGGTATCCTTTTGTAAAGGGACATGGGGTTCTCTGCGGCGATGATTATTTTTGGAATCATGAATACCCTTTAGGAGGACCCGTCAAACGAGCGGTCGATGCTTTTGCCCGCGAGAATAACCTCATTGTTCGTGACGATGGATGGATGTGGTATTTAGAAGAGAGGAAATAATGATTAGAGCCTGCATTCTTTTCATCTGCATTTGGTGCCATAGCCTCCAGGCTCTGACGTATTATGAAGGAACAGCAACTTTTAGAGGCTATGGCAAGGTCGATCTCAGTTGGCTCGTGCAATTCATGCCCTATAATCCCGTCATCGTCGAGGCAGGTGCATACTGCGGAGAAGGGGTCCATTACGCAAAACGAGTTTGGCCCCGAAGTAGAATCATTGCCTTTGAGCCAAATTCTCGAGCCTACGTCCTTTTGCAAAAAAAAATCGCCGATGAAAGACTAGCCCAAGTAGAAACAGTCCCTGTTGCTTTATGCGATCACAACGGGCTGGCAAAGCTTTACCTTTCACATGGTCCCAGCGGCAACGATCCCAGTTATGAATACGAAAGTTCTTTGCTTGAGCCTGCCGATGAATGGAAAAAATTCATTCAAGGACCGACCTGTGAAGTGCCCTGTATGGTTTTGGACGATTGGTGCGCCGAGAACAATGTGGACCACATTGATATTCTAAGACTGGACTTGGAAGGTGCAGAGCTTCGCATCCTAGAAAGCTCTCCCGAAATTTTAAAGCACACCCACATCATCATCTTGCCCAGCTTTTTTAATTCTCCTCGAATCGGCACTGCGAATTATTTCGTCTTGAAAGATTTCCTAACGAAATCTCATTTCGTCCCGCTCGCGCATTGGTATGTCGCTGGGGAAAGAGGGACCGCTGTCTATGTAAGCGAAGAAATGTACGACGCCTATTTTGTGCGATGCCTCGGACTAGGATTGGGAGGAATACTCTACCCGTGAAAAAAATGTGCTTCTTTTGGCTGCTTCTCGTTTTTAGTTCGACTTATGCAAAGCCCATGGAACATTATTTTCGCCACGCTGATAATAAATCTTCCGAACATAAGATGCCGGGAATCGATTTTATCTACATGATCAATCTCGATGAACGGCCGGAAAAATATGAAAAGACGATCGATGCCTTGAAGCCCTACGGCATTTGCCCTTACCGTTTTTCGGCTGTGAATGGATGGAAGCTCAGCTTTGAGGCGCTTGATGATTTGGGAGTCAACTATCTTCCCGGTACTCCCTACGGTCCAATCGCCTCTACTTATCGGCATGTGGATGGGGAAGAGTTAATGAGCTTCGAAATAATGAAGGAGGAAAGCGTTGCCTATTATTGCCATTCTTTATCGCGTGGGGCCATAGGATGCATCTTGAGCCATCTGTCCGTTTTACAAGATGCCTATGATTCCGGGTATCAGACGATCTGGGTCATGGAAGACGACATCAGAGTGATCAGCAATCCCCATGAAATTACATCTTTGATCTCTACTCTCGACAACTTGGCGCCCGGCTGGGATGTCTTTTTTACAGACACCGAGACAAAAGGCGCTGATGGAAATCCCGTCTATTGCGGTGGGATACGGCCGAGGCCCAATTTTCCCTACCAATCGTTGCAATATTATCGGGAACGCTCTTACGTGAACGGCGATATCATCAAATTAGGGCTACGATTTGGCGCTTATTCAATGGTCATTAGGCGCTCGGGCATGAAAAAAATTCTGGACCATTTCAAAACTTACAAGATCTTCTTTCCTTACGACATTGAATATGTTTTTCCAACGGGCATTAAACTCTATTCTAGCACAAGAGATATTGTGACAACCACTGCAGGGGGAATATCCGATAATGGCAATCCAAACTACAAAAAATAAGAACATCCTGATCTGCTCATTTCTTTTCGCCGCTTTTCTTCAGCCGCTCAAAGCGGAATACTATGAAGGAGTGCCGCTTTTTCAATCCCAGGCAATAGACCTGACAATGTTACAACAGTTTCTTCCCTACAACCCGATCATCCTGGAAGCGGGCGCATTTCATGGAAATGAGTCTGTGCGGGCAGCCAAACTTTGGCCCAAAGCGCGTATCTACGCCTTCGAACCTAATCCCCAGGCATTTAAGAATTTGCAAGCAGCGATCGACGATGCTGGACTCAAAAATGTCGAGACATATCCCTTAGCCCTTTGTCTTTACAATGGAACTGCAACTTTTAATGTATGTCTTGGGATGGCAGGCGAAGAGCCTATCTTTGGATATGCAAGTTCCATACTTCCTACGACAAAAGAGATGGAAATCTATTGCAAAGGACCGCAAATAAAAGTCCCATGCATGATTTTAGACGATTGGTGCAACGAGCACCAAGTCAAGAATATCGATCTCCTTAGGCTTGAGCTGGAAGGGCTAGAACTACCGGTTCTTCGAAGCTCGCCGAATATTTTAAAAACCGTAAAGGTTCTCTATGTGAAGACTTTCATCCATCCCTTCCGCATCAGCATGACAGAATACGGCGAATTAAAGAAATTTCTTGAAGAATCTAATTTTGTATTACTGTCCCATCGCTATATACCGGGCATTATTGGCCATGCCATTTTTCTGAGCAGAGAATTGTTCGATGCCTACTTCAAATTGTCTTTAGGAATCTATTTAGAGGTATAAATGTTTAAAGTTTTCTGTGCGCTCATCATTTGTTTCGCATTTTCCAACTTGCATGGCGGAATTGAAAAGTATTTTAAGAAGGCCGAAAACAAAACTGAAATCCGCGGTATAGCCGGCATCGATTACATTTATATGATCAATTTGGACCAAAGGCCCGAAAAATACGAGCAGAGTATGGAGGCCTTGAATCCATTCGGCATTACCCCTTATCGATTTTCTGCTGTGAACGGCTGGAAATTAAGCTTTGAGGCGCTCGATGAATTGGGAATTATATTTCAAACTGGAATGCCAAATGGCCCCATAGCTTCCGTCTTCAGGCACGAAGAGGGGAAAGAATACATCAGCTATGAAATCATGAAGGAAGTGGGCATCGCTTATTATTGTCATTCTCTTTCCAGAGGAGCGATTGGCTGTCTTTTAAGCCATCTCTCCATTTTACAGGATGCCTACGATTCGGGATATAATGCCATTTGGATCATAGAAGACGACATTCGAGTGGTCAGCAATCCTCATGAACTGAGCTTTTTTATCAACACCTTAAACAATTATGCCCCTGAGTGGGATATCCTGTTTACAGACAACGAAATTAAAGGCGCAAACGGGCAGCCTATTCCCTGCGCTGTGATCCGGCCAAGGCCGCTCGTGAACCTTCAACCACTCGATTACTATCTTCGTCGAACGTCGATCAATTCCGAACTTACAAAGATCGGCATGCGCTTCGGCTCAGCGTCTATGATTATTAACCGGTCTGGGATCAAGAAACTGCTGGAGTATTTCAAAACCTACAAGATTTACTTCCCCTATGACATCGATTATTTTTTAGTTCCCGGAATCAATCTCTACATGTGCAACCGCGATATCGTTACAAATATTAGCGGAGGAATTTC
>CAZBCR010000121.1:0-4283 GCA_964490565.1 uncultured bacterium | reverse complement strand
ATTGCCGATCATGCCGGCAAAGCGGTTAAACATATTCACACTCCTTACGCTAGTATTGTCTAGATCAAGTAATAAGAGTTTATCGCGTTAGCGACCTTTCAGTCCCGTGAAGGACACCTCTGGTGATGGGGGATATTTTACTAGATAAGGAAGATTTATGTCTTGCTATTCGAGCAGTTCAACCTTGTTTAAAAGTTTAGCAATACCCAAAAGTTTTTTTTCATTGTCTGTGAAAAATTCAAGTGCTCGCTCTTTTAATGCTAAGGGAAGCAGAACCTTCGCTGCTTCTAGACTCTCTCCACCCTTTTCAATGACTTGGTTTCTAAACTGAGTAATCTGATAAGTATACCCACTATAGCTGTCTGGAAACAGCGGCTTACGATTGTAGATTTCTTCTGCACGAAAATAGACAATCAAGAAAATGCACGCTACGCCTACCTCAGCTATAACTAATGGACGGGCGGTAATCACTCGAGAAAGTCCCAAAGTAGTCAACCCAGCCAGTACAGCTGCAGTTCCGCTTAACGCAAAGAGGATATGGGTGTGGACTGTTCTCCAAATTCTATCGGCTCGATTAATGCAGTTGTAATCGATAGAGATGATGTTATCCCCCCTAGCGGTGATATGCTGTACGCTAAACCAATTGCTAAGACCTGTGCCTTCTCTTATCTGATCGAGCGTTCTTGTATCATTACCGTGTGTAATATCCACGTGCATCAGCTGGCTATCTAATTGCATTGTTTGAAGTTCAGGGCACTTGGTGCCATAGCGAAGAAAAGATATTAAAGCTGTCATAGATCACCTCTGTTTTAGGCAAAAACTATAAACATATATCGATTAAATTTCATCTTAGCAAAGAGCTCAATGTTATTTACTACCGCCACCTCGCAGTCTTTGAAATAGAGAAGGCTTTTCTTCGCATATTGGCTTAGCTTTGGTGACAGGAAAAGTAATGCTCGCAGTGATGTTATGCTCTTGCATGTGATTCTGTCCCCAATTTCCTCGATAGCCAAAGGTGAAAATGGCTCCATTTTTAAATGTATTGGTAAAGCTTATTCCACCAGATCCAAAGAAGGTTCTTTCTTGGTAAATCGGCCAATTTCCCCATGGAGCTCCGCCGCCTAGGCTCTGTTGACGAAATTGGACGTGTCTTTTACCTCTGACCCAATCTTCGTTTGCAGCAAGGAACATCTTCATGGAAAATCCCGGGGCGCAACTATCCTTCCAAGGACTCCAGATGAGAGCTTCAAGGCCAAGGCCTGTTACGAATGAATTCACGTGCTGGTGTTTGAACTGCAGATTGTTATAAGAAGCGCTGTGCTCCCTATATCCGTTAATACCGGCATACTGATATTCAACAGTGGCAATCGGTCCCATTTGACAATCGTCATTCCTGAAGAAATACCATCCGCCCTCAACCATGACATCGTATTGCATCCCGTGAGTATCGCCACGGGCTTTCCAATTTTTTGGCCCTATGGAAAAATGTCTGGTAATGTCATCGAATTTCATGAACCCCGCATTGAATATTCCATTGAGGTAGCCTCGATCAATGTGCATTCCTGAAAGAAGAGAGACAACCCAAGAATCTAGATTAAAATCGCATTTGCCGATCTTATGGCGGTCTTCGAAGAAGTTTTGGTTGTAGCTGCCCGCAACTCCTACAGTCCAGTGAGGAAGGGCTCGGTAAGCCAATCCAAGAGTTCCATTCCAGCCGCTTGTATCGGGAGTTTTTCCATAAGGAAAAGGAGCTGTTTCATCTGGAATGTAACTACCGCTGATAAAGGGATAGAGCTGCCCTTCGCAAATATCGACAATGGGATAAAGCTCTTGACGAAGCACGGCATTTTGTCCTCTCATCAAAGCAAATGGCTGTACTGCTAAGTGTCCCCAGCACTCTGGCGCTTCGAGAAGACTGTAAACGTATTGAGCTAAATAGGTATCGACTAATGCTGAGGCATGAAGGCCATCAAACCAAAAGAACGTGTCATTGGGACCCGTTAAGGTCGCCATCGGTCCGAGTCCTGGACCAAATGAGGGCCCCACAACAGGATTTCCCCCTGCGCCCGTAAAGCCGTAGAATGGAAGATTCGACAGAAGATCTACAACCAACGAATTAATATCGATGACAACAGGATGAAGCGAGGCTTTTTTTAATCCTGACAAGACCGCTGAATTAAAAGCATTCGTAAAAGCTGTGCTTCCCAGCCCCGAAACAACTGCATTAGGGAAATTGACGATCTGGTTAAAGGTTACCTGATTTCGATATCCCGCTTTTTTTAGCGTCTTCAGATTCGTTACTGTATCAGAAGCCGCTAAAAGGCCATCGGCGACAGGATCCACCGGTGGTGCGAATGCATCGAAAAATAAATCATTAAAATTTCCCCGAAGGAAAACAATCGCCTTTTTTGAAACTTCTTTTCTCTGTGTTAAAAATTGATTGATCTGAGTTCTCATGGAAGGAATATAGATAGTCCCGCTAGCAATATTAATTTGGACGTTAGGAGGAAAGAACGGAGGAGGACCCACAACATTTGCGAGCGGAACGAACGCCGAATCTGCTGAAGTTTGAGCCCCTACCATGGCATAATTCAAACCTCCATGTGAGCTTGCTTCTACTGGAGTACTCCATAAATTACCGAGCTGCGAAATCCACTGAGCTCCATTCGCATAAGGAGATTCAGGATTCGCATAATGATTGATAGAGAGACCCATGATAGGAATAGAAAGTTCACCAAAGGGGGTATTTCCCGTATCTGTTTCACTATTACCAAATGCAACAATCTGCCTGTTGTGCTTGGCATCTAGAGCAGTTGTAATAGAAAGCAGCGTTAATGCAGACGCAAGTAATTTAGAGCTCTTCACATTCCCACCTGTATTGAATATTTTTATACTTTTTACAAAAAAAAAGAAAAAATACAACTAGGAAATGACTAAAAAAGAAGACCACCCCGAAGGATGGTCTTTTTTGAGAAAAAGGAGCTTAAAATTAAGCTTTTTTGTTGAACCCATAATTAGCGGGATCAAGGAACAACTTTGTAGCAACAGCTTGAGGAGTCCTCTCAGGCACTGGACATTGGGCAATGGAATGGATGCAATTTGCCATTTGGAAACAGGTCTCGCGCAATTGATTCCCGAATTTGACGAGGACCATTAGAGAAATAACTGCTGCCGTACCATAAAGCCCCGAGTGTCCTACATTTATCCAACCGAAAGATTTACCGGCGAGTCCAGCAACGGAAGCAACAGTTGCTAAAAAAGCAAAAATGATTATTCGTCTTTCTTTTTTTTCTTTGGGTCTGAGCGTGAGCGAATTTATCATCTCGCCACCGACTGAAATACCTTTTTCTGACTTGGAGGTGGCATTAAAAACTGTCCAGTATCTCCGCCCTTGATCCCAAGTGACTGTATATTTTTGTCGAGTCAGTCTAGATGTTACTTGCACATGATAGGTTTCAGACTTTCTGGAAATTGTTACCTTTTCTGAATTTTCATTGGGATTTTGATGATAATAATTAAACCCAGCAAAGTGAACTGACATAATAGCCCCCTAAAAAAGCAATAAAGATAAAGAGAAGGGTTGTAAAAACCAAGTGTAAAAAAATAATACTACGCCGCTTAGATTTTTTGAATTTGGACTCGGGAACATGGATTCGAACGTGGAGGACCGCTCACGAATAGGGACACTAAGCCGGAAAACTCGTGCTTAAGCTGTGCTAAAACTTTAGTTTTTTTGTCGAAGGCTGAGAATCGACCAGTAACTTAAATCTGTTCCTGTCGTACGCATTCTCCTGTCGGGAGAGTTATCTACCACCGGGATAGGTGCGAAAGGATCGAAAGGCGGTCGCATGAGATCTTGACACATGCGGGCTTCTTCGGTTCCTTGAAGTGTAAAAACCAAACCTCTCTGCTCAAGACAAGGCTCTGGTTTGAACAATTCCATCAGCATGGTTTTATCCGCGGTCATCAGCCATCCGTCAGGGTGTATAGACTTGGCAAGATAAGGTAAAAATTGTGGATACTTCGCAGGCGCAATAAACGCCCCCTTCATATAAAATATATCAAACCCTTTTTCTATTTTTGCTTTTAAGAGAGCAGGATATGAATCAGGAGTTGTAATATCTGCTGTAATGAATGTCACACGTCTCATTTTAGAGACACTTGCTCCATGGTATTGCCAAGGAAAGTCAAACTGCACTCCATCTTGAAGAGGGATGAGAACGACCTGATTTAAATCGACGCCGGTTTCTCTCAAATCAAAGAGAAATTTTAACGGTAAATCA
>CAZBCR010000120.1:0-4325 GCA_964490565.1 uncultured bacterium | reverse complement strand
GATATGTCTATTTTGCAACAGCAGCGTTGCTGGGACTCATTTGGCTTTGGCAATGTCTAAAGGGCTTTAAATGTAAGAATGATGCCGTCTGGGCACGAAAGGTCTTTATCTTCTCCCTTGTGGTCATCACAGGGATCTGCGTCACCATGGCAATAGACGTTGTCTAAGTAAAAGGGTCGATTAACTTAACAAAAACGCCCAGAAGAGATCTTTGGGTGTTTTTGTTAAAGTTTGCAGCCGCAAGCTTCACGACAGCCGCAATGCTTTTCAACGACTTTGCAATTAGGCTCACAGACACAATCTTTGTCAGGGCACTTTGAACAACAGCACGATGCAAGGCCAGCCATAAGAATCAGAGAGAAAATGATTTTTTTCATATCCCAACCATAAAAGAATTTACAGATTAAAGAAAACAAAATATTGCACGCTTTTTTTCTCTGAAAAGAACGTTTTTTCATAGGTGATTTCTAATTGTCGCACGGCCCTGCGACAATTAGAAAAATGAAAGGGAAAAAGTGGGGTTGCCTTGGAGCATTTGGCCTAATGAAAATAGAAAATGCTCTAAAGGGTTAGTGGAAGACGCCTTGTCTCATCCAACGCGTGATAATCCATTTTTCTCCCTTGAGAACCGGCGCTCCGCCATGGAAGCTCATCGGATCTTCTTTGCCATTTGGATCGACGTTGAAGAAAAGAACAGCTTTTCCTTTTTCAGGAGTGACCTTCAGATCAGCTTTAGGGAAAATAGTTTCTCCACCTTCTTCGGTGTTTGCTAAATAGATCATAAAGGTAGCTACTCTTTGTCCACCTCGATTGTAATGAGAAAGGCCTCCAGGAGTCGATGTATCAAAGTAATCAAAATGAGGTTGATATTCGCCACCCAGATCGTAATGCAGTACTTGGAAGTCTTCACAATGTGATTCTGGGATTGCTGTGGCTTGGGCGATCTTTCGTTGAATGTTTTTCACCACAGGATCAATTAATTCTCCCTGGATCCACATCCCTTGGCTTGTTCGACGATAGTCTAATAAGTTAGCAGGACTTTTTGGATCGACAACAGTCGACCTGGCTAAATGAGGATCAGCTAACCGAATAATGTAATCGCACTCTTGATCAGATAAAAAGTGCTCGCAAATGTAGATTTCAGGTGACTCAGAGAGTTGATGAAATCCCGGAGAAGAATTTCCTCTGGTTTGAGCAGCACTTAGCGATGAGAATAAAGCAACTGAAGCAAACATCAATTTTCCAAATCGAAGCATTAAATTCATGGTACACCTCCAAAATGATCCAGCACTTATACCGAATTAAAATTTTAAAGGCGATGTTTCTGTAAATTTCTTGGACGTATTAGATGTTTTTCCAATTGTCGCGCAAGCTGCGCGACAATTGTGTTTTTATAGAGGATTTCTAATTGTCCAACAGCTGTTGGACAATTAGGGAAACGGATTTATTTGTCTGATTTTTTAATGAGCAGCCACTGATTTTTTGCTGCGTTTTTTAGATGGATAAGAAGGAAGGTGCCTTTTAATTTTTTGCCTTTCAGAGAAAAGTGGCAGACTCCTTTTTTCAAGCCTTGGAGGATAAGTTTTTCTGATGTTTTAGCATCTTCACCATAGACATCGTAAGTTCCCTTATCCCATATTTTTACGGTTCCAGCTCCATAGCCAGATTCAATGATCCCTTCAAAATCCTTGTAATCGTAAGGATGATCTTCAACCATAATCGCTAACCGTTTAATCGATCGATTCATGGAGGGTTTTTTAGGAACAGCCCAGCTTTTTAAGACTCCTTTGACTTCCAAGCGTAGATCGTAATGTAAATGCGTTGCATGGTGCTCTTGCACAACAAAAGCAAGCTTGGAGCTTTTTTTCTTTTTGATTTTTGCAGCAGGTTCTTTAGAGGCCTTGAGATTTCTTTTCTTTTTGTACTTAACAAGACTCATTTTTTTTACAGGTTGAGGTTTGTATCTACCATGAAGTTGCTATTGTCGGCTAAAGGAAGGTACGGTCTCTGACCGGCTTTGGTGCCTCCAAAAGAATAATCAATGCCGAAGCAAATGTTAGCGGCATAATTGCGGAACTGTTTACTAACAGGACTGCTTCTTCCAGCCATGTAGACGCCATGGCCCACAATACTCAATGATCGGGTGAGTGGCGCTTTAAAGTTCATGCCGATGATGTAACGACCAGCTCTGCCGTCTGTGAACATCAAGCCTCGACGATAGGGGGTTCCTGCCCAAAGGGAGAGCTTGGCTTCATTTTTAAAATAATGACACCAGAACAAGTTCACTTGTGAGATAGCTCGAAATGTCAGAGGAATAGCACCTGAGGTGCGATGTGATGTTTGTGTATCATAGGAAGCCCAAACACCTATCTCGTTTCCACCCTGGATGAGATATCCCAGCTGCCCGCGCAGCTGAGCAATAAAGGGGTTTACTCCAAAAACACCGAGGCGCTTGTTGAACATCATGTCGTAAACAAGGCCAGCGTTTACTCCATCACATTCGGGAGTCATCCGAAAAAGACCCGCCGTGACAAATCCTTGCTGCTGGAGGGCTTTTGAGTTTCCTGTAGCCATTGAGCCTCTTCCAGACCAGTCATAAAGGCCGTAACTTCCTCCGACTTGAACTCCGAGACCATATTCTTCCTTCGGAAGCCCTACAGCGAAATTTAAGCTAGTTAGAGCACCGGTATTGCCATTCCAGCTTCCATCAGGGAGGCTGCGAAAAAAATCATAGGAGAGTGCGACATCTCCTCCAATACGTGTTGAGGAACACTCCTCCACAGGTTTGCAGCAGACCATTTGTGTTCTTTGGGCAGCAGTCAAAGCTGAAAGACAGGAAAGAGAAGCAAAGCAGACAACTTTAAAAGTGCTCATCGAAATACCTCAATTGAATTGCATTAGTAATTTTTCAGTCTTATCAAATTTTGGTAAATTGGGGAAGCACACTTTGTGTTGACAGGTAATTTATTTTTTAACACCATCGTCTGCTCAATGAATCGAAAGGGGTATCAGATGTATAAAGTTGCCATTGTTTTGTTTTTGGCTGTGTGCGCCACAGGATTTAGTGATAACCAAACACCTGATGCTGAGTTGACCCCGCTCTCGCCCAATAGCTCACTACCTTTTGAAATCACGATTCAACTAGCCGATTTTCAATTGCCTTCTGACTCAATGAATTCAGTGGGGATCCAAGGATTTTGCTCTGCGATGCATAGCGGTAAATGGCTGCTTATCGCTGGAAGGACCAATGGCATCCATGGTTTTCAAAATGATGACACCAACTTTCCATTTCTGTCTCAAAATACGACGGTTTATGTCGTCGATCCTAAAACCAAATCCGTAAAATCTAGATCGCTATTCGATCCGACTTCTCAACTCAGTCAATCTCAAATCGAAACACTCTCTGTTACCGATGCACAGTTCTTCCAAGTGGGGGACACGCTCTACATTGCAGGGGGATATGGCTTTGATTCGCAGGCAGTCCAATTTAACACCAAATCGACGCTGACTGTGATTGATCTGCCGGGATTCATCAAATGGGTTGAAAGAGGAAAACACTCTGCAAAAAAATATATCCGCCAAACAACACATCCTCTGCTCCAAGTCACAGGAGGATTTTTAGCACAGACCGATCCTCACAGTCCATTTCTGCTGGGATTTGGCCAAAATTTCAGTGGGGCTAACACGTTCAATCCAATAACTGTCTCTAACCAACAAATCCGGGCTTTTCAGATTGTTGACAATGGCAAAAAACTCTACGTGCAACCAGAAAAACAGCATGCTCCTAATCCCAACTACGCTCGTACAGGTGTGAACGTCGTACCGATCATGCAAAAAGTCGGTAAATCGCTGCAGCCATCTTATGTTGGCCTCTCAGGTGTGTTTACTCCTACTCTCGGTGTTTGGACTGTCCCGATTTTCATCAAGCAAACGGGCTCATCTTTTATGCCAAATCCCTCAAGTCCAGGGGTATTAAACCAGAGCATCAACAATTATGCCTGTGCAAACGTCGGGCTCTATTCTAAAAAGAGCAATGATATGTTTACGATCCTCTTTGGGGGGCTTGGTTATCTTGGCGACGATCTGATTCCAAGCGCTGAAATCCCTTTTATCAACACCGTAACGACTGTCAGGATAGATACGCATGGAAACTTTTACCAATATCTGATGGATAATAAGTATCCAGTGATCACTTCTCGGTTTGCGAACCCAGGTAATATATTGTTATTTGGAACTGTCGCGCAGTTTTTTCCTGCAGGTAATTTGGAGGCTTTCCCCAACGGTGTTTTATCATTGGATGACCTGGGGTCTTCGCCGATTCTTTT
>CAZBCR010000119.1:0-4379 GCA_964490565.1 uncultured bacterium | reverse complement strand
TTTTTTCCTTCCAATAAATTTTAGGGATTCTGTTATTCCGATGTTTTCGTTATAACTTCTGTGCTATGGAAATTTCGGATTTCGAAGATGTTGATCGATCGATTGGACAGTTGTCGCAAGAAGGCACGTTTCCATCCTTTGAAGAAAACAATCCGAAATCAAAAGAGGTTATCCGAGCAACCTCATCGATTTTTACCAGTTTAGTGATGCTTCCATTCGATCGCATGATCGCAAAAAAAATCGTCGGTCAAGTAATCACAAAAGAGACTCTGCAAGATATTGCTAAAAAGCCTTTCTTAGGAGCAGCCCCCCGCTTAACGAATGCTTTTTTAGGATCTTGTTTGACCTTTGGAGGTTCAGCTGTCTTTCATGGCAAGTTAAATGAAAAATATCCGCTGGCTCCTCTTCTGACCTCGTCGCTAGCTTTGGCTGGAGGAACAATGTTGGATAGAGTCGTGACAGCTCCGCTAGGGACTTTGGGCCTTAGGATGCAAACTCAGGATAAAAGTTTTATCGTAGCTTTCCAGGAAACAGTCGGTTCTCAAAGGCCCTGGAGGTCTCTTTATGCAGGAACTCCTGCGTTGCTGCTCAGGGATATTTTATATTTGCCGATTTGCATCCCGCTAGCCGATAAATTAAGAGCAGTTTCTCTAAATAACAACTCATCGCCTTTAATCGATTTTTTTAAATCGACAACGGCTTTTATCGTCAGTGGAACAGCGGCTTCCATGCTGAGCTACCCCTTCCAGTATATTGGCGTCGTGCAAAAAAACGGAGCGACCCCGTTAACGATCCGACAAGTCTTTGCTAGAACACGCCGAGAAAGTGGTTTTTTTGGGGTTTATAGGGGTTTTGGAATGGCAACTGGAAGAATTGCTCTTTACAATTGTTTATTTGGGGGCGCCATCTCAATTGGTGAGAGGTTATTAAACCGGTTTTACTAGTTGTTATCCCCTCTTTTTGCTAGAATGACCCTTTTATAAAGGAATAAATTCATGAATAAGCAGACGATTATTTTTGTAGTATTGATGACAGCGGCTTTCTATGCGGTCAACCATTTCTTTTTCCCTTCAAAACCGGCACCTGCTGCTCACGCTCCAGTTGTGCAAACAGCTGCTTCGGCTCCTATTACAAGAACATCGACTCCAGCAAAATCTTCTTCAGATGAAATGCTCTATGTCATCGAAAACAAATACCAGCAGCTCGTTGTTTCAAGCATCAACGGTGCGATCGCTGAGATCAATCTTCCTTTTGAGAGCAAAGAAAATCCTGACAGCGTTGTAAAAAAAATCCGCGTCGATACGATTTTAGAAAAAGACTATTCTCAAAAAGACCTTTTCCCTGCAGGTGCTTACCAAACCTATCAAGGTTCTTTTAAAGACGGCTCTGCCGACAACTATTATCCGCTCCTGCGCCGCAATGTCGATCCGCAATTTTATGCCATGGCAACTGTGACAAACGATCCTGCAAGTGTTAATACCATTTTCAAAATGACACGCTTAGAAAAAAATGTCGTTCAAATGGAAGGAACAACTGGCGGCGCCCGGATTACTAAAACCTACACGCTCCCGGAAGATAGCTCTACAGCTCCTTATTCATTTGACATGTCGATCCAAGTCGATGGAAATGCCCAAGATTTAATGCTCACAACCGGCGTGCCAGAAGTTGAAATCGTCTCAGGAAGCTCGACCCAATCGTTGAAATACCGGATGACAAGAAACCAAAAAGGAGCCGTCGAGCAGCTTTCACTGCCAAAAACAGCGACCACGGTTTCTTCGATTGTCCCCGATTGGATTGCTAACTCGAACGGTTTTTTTGCCGTGATTATCGATCCTCAGACAGAAATGAGCTCAGGCTTTACCGCTTATAAAATCCCAGGTACCGAAGTACCGACACGCCTGACGATCATCGACTCTCAATACGACCTCTACCCTGCCGCTAACTACCCTGGCTATGACATGCGGCTGCCGTTTAAAAACACTTCTGCAACGTATAACTATAAAGTCTTTGCAGGACCGCTCGCCAAAAGCATCCTCGAGAAAAACGATGCAGTTTATCACGGCGACTATGTCGCAGTCATGAGCTTCCACGGATGGTTTGCTTTTATCTCCGAGCCGTTTGCTAAGTTCTTATTTTTCTTGATGAAGATTTTCTACTCCGTGGTTCATTCATGGGGTTTTGCGATCATCCTCTTGACAATTGCTCTTAGGCTGATGCTCTATCCGCTTAATGCTTGGTCGATCAAATCGACGGTGAAGATGCAAAAATTAGCGCCTAAACTGTCAGCTCTTCAAGAGAGATACAAAAAAGATCCGAAAAAAGCTCAAGTTGAAGTCATGGCGATGTACAAAGAGCATGGAGTCAATCCCCTTGGCGGATGCTTCCCGCTCTTAATTCAGATGCCGTTCTTGATCGGAATGTTCGATCTCTTAAAGTCGACCTTTGAACTCAGAGGAGCTAGCTTTATTCCTGGATGGATCGATAACCTCGCTGCTCCGGATGTGGTTTTCACCTGGCATACGCCGATCTGGTTCTTTGGATCGTCATTCCACTTGCTGCCGATCTTGCTCGGTGCTGCGATGTTCTTCCAACAAAGAATGTCAGCAACGGCTCCAAAAGATCCTAGCAAGATGACAGACCAGCAAAAACAGCAACGGTTCATGGGCAATATCATGACGATTGTCTTCACGGTGCTCTTCTACAACTTCCCGTCTGGACTTAACATTTACTGGCTATCATCGATGCTGCTCGGTATTCTCCAACAATGGTGGATGACTAAAAGAATCAAAATAAACTCATGAAAGTATGGGAAGATTTTCTTCAGACCCAAGTGAAAGACCTTGGGTCTGAAGCAATAGATAAATGGGCTAAATCGTTAAAGATTGTCTTTTTCGATGCCGGCAATCTTTATCTAGAGGCTCAAGATTCGTTTCAACTCAACTGGTTTGAGGAACATCTTAGACCTCAAATCCGTCAATTTTTCCGCAATAACAACCAACGTTTGATCAAAGTCCATCTCTCACTCGCAGGAGCTCCCTCCCCTAAAGACAAAAAAGTCTGGAAACCTGTTCTTAACCTTGTCCAGGATAGTTTAAATCCCGCCTGCCGTTTGGAGAATTACTTTCCAGGGAAGACAAATCTCACGAGCTTCTCACTACTGAAAGAATCTTTAGAAAAAATGATCTACAATCCGATCTACTTGCATGGTCCTTCGGGCTGTGGGAAATCCCACCTCCTGATGGCAGCTTCTGCTTATCTTACAGCTCAAAAAAAGCGGTGTTTTTATGTCACCGCCAGCACGCTGACAAACCATATCGTCGCAGCAATGAGAACAGGCGGGATGCAAAAACTTCGTGAGCTTTATCGAGAGCATGATGTGCTCCTGGTGGATGACGTTCATCAACTGGCCCACCGTAGCGCCACCCAAGAAGAGCTTTTTCATACGTTCAATACACTTCATGTGGCTGGTAAACAAATCCTTTTAGCAGGAAGCGGCCTCCCCTCTCTATTAGAAGGGATCGAGCCTCGATTAACGAGCCGTTTTGAATGGGGCCTTGTCCTTCCTTTGCAAACATTGACCCTTGAAGAGCAAAAAGAGTTTTATCAAGGCCGGGCAAAGGAAAAAAAATTAGAGATGCCTTTAGAGGTTGAGAAGTTCCTTTTAGAGCATCTGACTAGCGTTAAATCGATTCAAAGTGCACTTGATACAATTGGGCTCCGAAAAGGAAAAAATGAGGTCACCGTTTCATTGGTCGAAAAGTGGATAGATCCATTGTTGGAAGATCAAAAAAGAAAAGCGCTGACGCCGGAAAAAATCGTCCAGGCAACTGCAGAAACCTTTGAAATCCCCGCGACCGATATCCTTGGACGGTCTCAAAACCAAGATTGCAGCTTGCCAAGGCAAGTGGCGATGTATCTTTGCCGCTCCTTGCTTAAAATGCCGTATTTAAAGATCGCAGCGGTTTTTTCAAGGGATCATTCGACGGTGATGACAAGTGTGAAAAGTGTAGAGAAAAAAATAGGAGAGCAGGATGACTCCATGCTCTCCACAATGAATTCAGTTAAACTGAAACTTAAATCTTGATGAACGGCTGTCCAGGTTTGCCATGTGTGGCAGGACCTGTAGGCGGCATCTGATTTGGTAGACGGCCAGAACCACTCTTACCATCATCTTGCGGCTCGCGTCCTTCGCTGAGATCTTTCGCTCTTTTTCTCCAACGCTCTACAGCTTCTACGAAGATAGGGGCAAAACGGCGTAGGGCCGAAGGATCGGCACCGATTCCCATTTCAAGCACGCAGTGCATGAGGATAAGTTCCTCGTTCACAGCGACTCCAATGCCTCCGCCGGCCATCTGGCCGCCGAGCATGGAACCTTCCAA
>CAZBCR010000118.1:0-4504 GCA_964490565.1 uncultured bacterium | reverse complement strand
ATTCCATAGAAGAAATAACGGCCTGTCGCAATTTCAATGGAACTAAATCCCTCCATGAATTGTGGGACGACAAAAATAAGCCCCCAGATCAAACAGGCAGCTAAGACAAAGAAAATACCTTTAGAAAAGCTTTGCGCCATTGGGAGATGTTTTTCCTGGATTGACTAAGATGACTTTTCCATTGCTATCCGGCACGCCCAGCGTCAGCACTTCTGAGATGAAGGGTCCGATCTGCTTGGGAGGGAAATTAACGACAGCAAGGACTTGTTTTCCTATTAAGGCATCTTTGTCGGGATAGTGCTCAGTGATTTGAGCAGAAGATTTTTTCATCCCGATCTCAGGACCGAAATCAATGACCAGTTTGTAGGCAGGTTTGCGAGCTTCAGGAAAGCTATCAACTTGAACAATTGTTCCTGCACGGATATCGACTTTAACGAAATCATCGTAAGTAATCATGGGGGAAAGTTTACTGATTTTTAATTAAACCAGCAACAATTGATCTGATTCCGTAACCTTTTTGACCTTCTGGTTAGCCACACGTATGCCGCGGGCTTGAGCTCCTTTGACAAGGACCTCTTTGAAAGGATAAAGGATTTTTTTCAGCTTTTGATTCGCCTGAGGGACAAATTGGATCTCCACAACGGCTTTTGGATCATCGGAGATATAGAGCAGCTCTCCCAGATCATCGACATAATGATAACTTTTTTCTAGAATGAACTGTTCTACGATAAACCGTTTTGCCCAAGGTTGACCGGTCTCTTTATTCTTATAGATGACATTCATCACGGTCTTCTTATCAGCAACATCGACCCAAGCGGCATTTTCGGCGTATTGTTTTTCAGGGATATTGACAACCTGGTAGGTTCCGTTTTTGTAGAAGAGAACGATTTTGTCGAAATTGGTGCAAGAGAGTTTAACAGGTCCGGAGACTTTGGTTCCAAAGAAGCCAGTCTCGGGATCAAAACCGACTTTGATTTTCTTAGTCTCAATCGCACGCTTGTCGATCTCTTCGATGGCTTTGACTTTAGTTTTACGCGGATAGTCTTTGCCGTATTTCTCAATGAGCCTCTTGATATAGTCGATCGTGAACTTCTTCACATTCTTGAGGTTTTTTTCAACTTCTAGAAGGTTTTGTTCTAGAATCGCAATCTCTTCTTGGTTCTTGTCGATATCGAATTGTGAAATACGACGGATTGGGATTTGAAGCAGCCTTTCACGGTCTTCGTGTTTAGGTTCACGCAGCAGCTGCTTAATAAAGGCTTTGAAAGAAGTTTCGAGGGCTTGATGGATGCCTTCTAAAGTTTTAACCGTCTCGATTTTCTTATAGATACGGTTTTCGATGAAGAGTCTTTCGAGTGTTTTGTAGAAGATCTTCTCGAGGAGGCGTTCTTTTTCGATTTGAAGTTCACGCTTCAGGAACTCAACCAGCTTATCGGCATTATACTTGAGGATCTCATGGACATCGGTCTCCCAAGGATACCCGTCTTTAATGACGATGACTTGAGAGGTCAGAGAAACTTCGCATTCGGTAAATCCATAAAGAGCATCGATCAGCTCTTCTGCATATTGTCCGCGGGGGAGTTTGATCTCGATCTCGACTTGTCTAGCGGTGTAGTCGTTGATCGACTCGATCTTGATCTTGCCTTTTTTAGCGGCTTCTTCAATCGAGCGGATAAGACTTTCTGTGGTCGTGCCATAGCAGATGTCGCGGATGACGAGGGTTTTCGCGTCTTTGATCTCTATTTTTGCCCGGAGCTTGATTTTTCCTTTGCCTTTATCGTACTGGCTGCGATCCATGATCCCGCCGGTAGGAAAGTCAGGATAAATTCTAAAGTCTTTCCCTTCGAGATAGGCAATCTCAGCTTCCAGAAGCTCTGAAAAGTTATGAGGCAGAATATGAGTCGACATCCCGACAGCGATTCCATCTGCGCCTTGCATGAGGAGCAGTGGGATTTTCGCAGGGAGTGTGACAGGCTCCATGTTACGGCTGTCGTAAGAGGGGATTTTATCTGTAATGTCAGGATTGAAGAGGGTTTCTCTAGCAAGGGGAGAAAGGCGTGTTTCGATGTAACGGGAAGCAGCAGAAGGATCGCCTGTGAAGATGTTTCCGAAATTTCCCTGTTTATCTAAGACAAAATCTTTGTTGGCGAGGTTAACCAAAGCTTCGTAGATCGCTGCATCGCCATGGGGATGGAACTGCATGGTTTGACCGACGACATTGGCGACTTTATGGAGCTTCTCGTCACTCAGGCGCCAGAGGGTCTCTAAAATCCGTCTTTGCACAGGTTTGAGCCCATCGACGACATTCGGGATTGCCCGGTCAAGAATGACATAAGAGGCGTACTGGATGAAGTGATCCTTCATCTGACTTTTCAAATCATCCATTTTCGTTCACAAGGTTTTGCATGATAAATGTTTTTCGTTCAGGGGTGTTTTTCCCCATGTAAAATTCTAATGTTGGCTTGATATCCGAGAGGTTTTCAATTGTTACTGGTAACAGGCGGATATCTTTAGCGATAAATTGCTTAAACTCATCTGGCGAAATTTCTCCAAGACCTTTAAAGCGGGTGATCTCTAAGCCTTTTTTAAGTTCTTTTGCAGCTTCGTCTTTTTCTTCAATCGAATAGCAATAGAGTGTTTTTTCTTTGTTGCGGACTTTGAAAAGGGGAGTTTGCAGGATAAAAAGATGGCCGCTGGAAACGAGTCCTTCAAAGTACGTCAAAAAGAACGTAATTAAGAGATTTCGGATATGCATTCCGTCAACGTCGGCATCGGTTGCCAGAATCACTTTGTTATATCGGAGATTAGCGATGTCGTCTTCGATGTTAAGTGCTGACATTAGGTTAAACATCTCTTCGTTCTTATAGAGCTGATCGAGCTTCATGCCATGGACGTTTAACGGCTTTCCACGGAGAGAAAACACAGCTTGAGCAAGAGGATCTCTGGTCATGACGATAGAAGCAGAGGCCGATTCTCCCTCAGTCAGGAAGATCACCGATTCTTCGCCTTCTTTAGAACCATCGCCATAGTGGTATTTGCAATCGCGCAGTTTGGGAATCTTAAATGAGATCTTCTTCTGTTTGTCTTTGGCTTCTTTTTTGACAGAGGCGAGTTCTTTTCTCAGTTTTTCATTGAAGAGGATCCGTTCGATGATTCTCTTGCCGGTCTCAGGATGTTTGTAGAGAAGATCTTGGACGGCATCTTTGACCTCTTGAACAATTGGGCCGCGGATATCGCTATTGGAGAGTTTATTCTTAGTTTGGGATTCAAAGACTGGGTCTTTGACTTTGATCAATATTGTTCCGACGATTCCTTCCCGGATATCGACGCCTTGGAAGTTCTTTTTAGCAAACTCATTAACACCTTTTAAGATTCCTTCGCGGAAAGCTGAGAGGTGTGTTCCGCCGTCTTGGGTATATTGTCCGTTAACGAAAGAAAAATAGGTCTCTCCGTAACTGGAGGTATGGAGGAAGGCGAACTCGACGGTTTTGCCTTTCCAATGGAGCGGCTCGTAAAGCCGGTCTTCTTTGACTTCTGAGTTCAAAAGATCGAGTAGGCCATGCTCAGAGAAGATCGTCTCGCCGTTGAAAAGCAGCGTTAGGCCGGTATTTAAATAAGCATAGTGCCAGAGACGCTTGTTGATGAATTCTTTCCGGTAGGCATACTTTTTAAAGATCTCTGGATCGGGGGTAAACTCAATATAGGTGCCGTCGGGTTCTTTCGTTTTGCCCTTTTTTTTGTCCTTGAGAATACCTTTGACAAAGCGGGCTTCGACAAACTCTCCATCTCTCATACTCCGGACGATAAAGTGGGAAGAGAGGGCATTGACGGCTTTAGTTCCGACGCCGTTTAACCCAACTGAAAATTGGAAGACATCGTCGTTGTATTTGGCGCCTGTATTGATCTGGCTGACGCATTCGATGACTTTTCCAAGAGGAATGCCGCGGCCCCAGTCTCTAACCGAGACGGTCTTGTCATCGAGCTTGATCTCGATCTTTTTGCCATGATGCATGATGAACTCATCGACAGAGTTGTCGATGACTTCTTTGAGCATGATGTAGATCCCGTCATCCGAATGAGAGCCATCACCAAGACGGCCAATGTACATACCGGGACGGAGCCGGATATGCGCTAAGGCATCTAAAGAAAGGACTGTACTTTCGTCGTATTTTTTAGCCATGAGGGTCTATTCTATCAGTTTCCGAATTTTTTTCAGCTATACAGTGTGGGCATGTCTTTTTCCCTAAAAAAACCGTTTTGACCTAATTTGTCAATGCTCTTCGAGGGATTGTTTGAAAGTAACCGGCCTACTCATGTCTGCCTTTCCAAATCCAATTAGTATAACTTGCTTATTGTTAATAAGTTGTGAGTTAATTTGAGTATTTGTTTTTAAACTAATTATTTGATATAATAGAACGTAACAAAACGAGGTTATAATATGTCATTTCCAATTATGGGTGCCGAAGGCGGAGTTCAGGGTTCTTCACCTATTCCATTTGTCGAG
>CAZBCR010000117.1:0-4529 GCA_964490565.1 uncultured bacterium | reverse complement strand
TTTTATCTGGGTGTAGCGCAGACTGGCTAGCGCACTAGCATGGGGTGTTAGGGGTCGGAGGTTCAAATCCTCTCACCCAGATTTTTTCTTTATCAGTGAAGGCTTGTTAAAAATATTTCTTGTCATTATGGTGCAAACATAAAGACATGGAACAAACTCAGACCCCGTTTTTAAAATCCAAGATCTATTACTTAGCGGCCTTTGTGGTTGTTCTCTTCATTGCCATCTTTTGGTGGTGGAGAGTTTATCTCTATCCATTCCAAACAACCGAAGATGCCAGTATCGCAGGCCTTGATCACACCATCAGTGCAGTCCAGTCCGGAAAAATTATGCAAGTGGCTGTAGAAGATGGAGCTACGGTGAAAAAAGGGGACCTTTTGTTCACCCTTGATGACACCTTGATGCAAATCGAAAAAGAGCAAGCATCGGCAGGATTAGATCACGCCAATGATGAAGTAAAACTGCAAAAAATCAGGGTCGATTTAGCCAAATCAGATTTGGATAGAGCCACGAAAGAACTTTCCGGCGGGGTGATATCTCAAGAAGCCTATGACCATGTCGAAAAGACCTATCAGATGATGCAGGCCGGATTAAAATCGATCAATTCATTGGCTGATGTTCAGGAAGCTAACCTTAAAATGATTGAAACACAGATCGAATATTCTAAGGTAACGGCTCCTGTCGATGGAATCATTGCCATGAGATGGCACGATCCGGGCGATGTGGTGCGAGCTGGCCAGACAGTACTATCTCTTATGGATCTTTCAAACATTTGGATCGCGGCCAATATTGAAGAGACGAAACTCTCCTCTATTCGAGTCGGCGCTCCTGTTGAGATTACAATCGATGCTTATCCTGATATGGAGTTTCATGGGAATGTGCTCGTTGTTGGCGCAGCAGCAGCCTCTCAATTTGCTTTGATTCCTCCCAATAATGCTTCAGGCAACTTTACAAAAATCACCCAGCGCATCCCATTGAGAATCTCGATTAAGACAGTCGATAATGCCCAAGGGCTTTATCTCAGACCTGGGATGTCAGTCAAAATAAAAATCCGTACGAGGTAAGATGCTAGAGAAGCAAGAAGGGCTTCTTCGGCGAAGAGCGATCCACTTCATCCCTGCCTTGGCCTCCCACCATCCTGCATATCCTTGGTTTGTTCTCATCACTGTGATGATGAGTACATTTATGGTCGTTCTCGATGGAACGATTGTCAATGTCGCCATTCCGACGATCATGGCAGCTTTTGGCCAAACAATTAACCAAGTCGTTTGGGTCTCCACCGCATATCTAATTGCACTTTCGGTATTGCTAGCGATTTCAGCCTGGTTATCGGAGCATTTTGGGTCCAAAAAAGTGTATCTGCTGGGCCTTATTATTTTCGTTTTTGGGTCTTATCTTTGTGCGATTGCTTGGAACCTCAACGCGTTGATTTTTTTCCGTGTGATTCAAGGTATTGGCGGAGGGATATTAACCCCTGTTGGCATGATCCTTTTTACCAATGAATTCAAAAAAGAAAACCGGATTGTTGCTTTAGGCTTTTATTCGATTGCGATTGCAGCGGCGATATCTCTTGGCCCTAGCGTGGGAGGATATTTAATTGAGGCTATCAATTGGAAATGGATTTTCTTAATCAATTTGCCGGTAGGCGCTTTGACTCTTATTATGGGCTGGGTGATTTTGAAACGGACATTTAGAAAAGTTATTCACTCCTTTGATCTTTGGGGTCTTTTGACATTGATCATTTTTCTTGTCTCGTTATTTGTGGGAATTTCCAGTGGAAATGCTCCATGGAATGCCGAAGGCTGGTCATCGACATTTACAATGGTCTGCTTTATTATTTCGGCTGTTAATCTTGTCTTTTTTCTGCGAATAGAACTCACCATTGATAATCCGATTATCGATCTGCGTATTTTCAAAGATCGGAATTTCTTGATGGGAAATATTGTCCTTTTCGTCTTTTCTTTTACCCTTTTTGGATCGAGCTTTCTTCTCCCGCTTTACATGCAAAATGGACTTGGATATTCGCAGCTGCAAACGGGCCTTGTTTTGCTTCCCATCGGGCTTGCTCAAGGGTTTTTTGGAGGAGTGTCTGGCTGGCTTTCCAGAAAAGTCTCCCCCATGTTTTTGGTTTTAGGAAGCCTTATTTTGCTGGCTTTAACTTACCATGTAAACGCTAAATTTACACTGTATACATCTGAAGCGACGATGGTCCATCTTTTCATTGTTCGAGGCATTGCAATGGGGATGCTTTTTGCCCCTCTTGTGGCTCTAACGCTATCGACGATTCCTGAGGCAAGGCTCTCTCAAGCGACGGGTCTTTTTACCGTGCAGCGGCAAATTGGAGCCGCTCTTGGGGTTGCACTTTTTGAAACGACGTTTAACTTTCGGGAAGCCTATCAATCCGCAACCATTGGTGCGGCAGTTGACACTTCAAGCCCTTACTTTGAGCGGATTCAAGACCTTCTAGAAGCAGCAGGTGTGGATCAGTTTGGAAAGAATCTATATGAAGCAGCGGTACAGGCTCAAAATGTTCTCATGGCAGCTGTACAAAAGCAGGTCTTTATCCAGGCAATTGATGACAGTCTACTGATTGCCGGAGTGATCACTTTTTTTAGCATCATTCCACTCTTTTTTCTCACTAAGAAGGGATTCCAACCGCTATAGTAATAGGCTATGGAATTTTCTCCAGCCGAGCTTAAGAAAGCGGCCCAAGCACTCTCTGAAAGATATCGTACAGGTCAGACTCCTTATCTTCGCACGCCTCAAGATCGGCAGGCTTATTTACTGACGCGCTATCCTGCAACTAAAGCCGCTTTACATCGGGTTTTTCAGGAGATCCGCTCTTTTCCCATTCAAACGATACTCGATATCGGCGCCGGCCCCGGAACTTCTTGGGAAGCAGCCATTGAAACATGGGAAAACTTACGACAAGCAACGCTCATGGAAAGAGATCGCGACTTTGTCGAGATCGGCTCTAAAATAACTCCTCCCGATCGCGTGCGCTGGGTTACGGGAGATGTCTCTAAACAAGCATCGTTTGAAATGCATGATTTAGTGCTTTTTTCTTACTCGTGGGGAGAGATCTTAGATCTGGCTTTACTTGAGAAAGCATGGCAAGCAGCAGGAAAGTTTTTAGTTATCGTAGAACCCGGGACGCCCCGCGGCTATCAAAGCATGTTAAAAGCTAGAGAGTTTTGCATTTCAAAAAAAGGAACCGTTGTTGCTCCTTGTCCCCATTCGAATAAATGCCCCTGGCAAAACACTCCCGAGTGGTGTCATTTTGGCGTTCGTTTACAAAGATCTGATGATCACCGTTTGGCAAAAGAAGGGTCTTTAGGGTTTGAAGATGAAAAATATTCTTATGTGATTTTGAGTAAAGAGCCCCTAGAGACCTCATTTTCCCGCTTGTTAAAAGATCCTTTGAGGCGGAAGGGGCATACCCTTATCACGTTATGTTCTAAAGAAGGGATAGAACAAAAGACGGTTACTAAGAAAGATAAAGAGTTTTATAAAAAGATTAATAAACTTAAATGGGGCGATAAAATTACAAATAAAGTATAATAACGGGCATGTCATACCTGTTCCCGTTTATATATCTTTTTTTGAATTCGATGACGAGAATCGTTGTTGAAGGTAGAGAGGTTTTAATCCAAAAAACCACGTCTCAAGCCTGGAAAGTCTCTACTCCTATTTTTGAAGGCAGGGGAGAATTTCCTCAAGAAATTCATGAATGTCTAAAGTTGATTCAACAAATGAAATGGGAAAATACAGGACGAATCGAAGTCGATGCTGTTCTAGGAACCATTCATTGGACCCAGCAGATTCATCCTCAGAACTTCGGGAAAGAATTCCCGCTTTATCTTAAAGAAGCTCAAGAATGGACTGAAGTCCTTTCACAAAGCTTTGCAAAATTAGCCTAAGTTCTCAATCTTGCCCTCTCCAGATTTCTCCAATGAGTATAACGATCTATCATGTAAAGCGGAGTTTGAATGACCTCAGCATGAGTATAAATGGGGAGTTGTTGAACATACTTGATGATCGATTCAGAAATTTCATCCTTGGGATTTTGCTTATTATAGTTCTTTAATAAAGCTACTACGGCTTCTTTTCGTCTTACAAATTCTTGATTCCAGACCGTTCCAGCTTGGGGCTTTGCAGTAAATATTTCGATGGCCCTTTGAGTGATCGTTTCTTGAGTAGGCTTATCAGCGCCTTTAAATAGTCGCTTTAATATTTCGATAATTCTCTCCATCAAAGCAGCGAATGTAATCGTTGGTTTTTCCGCTTTAAAGGGGGCGGTATATACTGGTGATTTTACTATGTTAATGTCTGCCATTGTTAGTATCCTTTTAGTTATGCCAATATTATATATTAATTAGTTTAATAAGTCTAAATTAATATTATATATTATTTTGTGTAAGTCTCGTATTATAAAGGGGTTGCAACGCGGGTTGTTTCAAGGGGATGCGCTACTAATTAGGGGTTAGAAGCTTAGGATGTAGGGACCTTTTTAGGCTTATCACGAAGGG
>CAZBCR010000116.1:2636-4535 GCA_964490565.1 uncultured bacterium | reverse complement strand
GGGATATCTGCGGCTAAGTTCAACAAAGCCTCTTACGTTAAACGGGATTAATCGGGTGGGAATGCGAGTCATAAAAGCTGGAATTCTGGCGTCCTCTATCCTTGTAATATGTTCGAATTTTTCTTTCAGGGGGCCTCTAAAAAAATTCTTGGAAACAGCTTTCTCCACCTCTGTAAACAAGGTTGTAAGAGCGTTCTTGCCATAATCAGCTGGTGCTGGAAAGCGCATCGCCTGTGGGAGCAATAAAACGATTTTGAAGAAAACATTCACGCATTGAGATTGAGCTTCCTTTGGAAGGTGCTCGGTTTTAATTCGTTGGAGCAGTCTGGGCACCCGAGTAGAAATCAAATAGAGAGCGATTTTTTCGTTTTCAAAAAATTGCTTGCCTACTAAACAAGTCTTTTTCAAGGAGAGTAAAGAATTCTCATCTATCAAGTTTAAAATGCAATAAAGAAGGTCTTTATGTAATTGAAGGGTAGATGAAATTAGAGTCGAAATAGTCATTAAATCTCCTAGGGCAAACTATTCTATAATAAGATGTCATATAAAGCGATGGGTCAATGGATCTATTACATAGAGGTTTTTGCTGCTATTCTCCCCATAACCTGACAAATTAAGCATACTCTTTTCTTTAAATCTAAATTCTTAGGTTGTTTTAGTTTCTTTTTTGTGATATCCTTAGCCTCTTTAAATAAGGATTTACAGCATGAAACGCGCCGTTGAAGAATCTCTTGTACTTAAAGAAATTTCTGTCGAAGGGTATGAAAAAGTCGTCGTTGTCAATGATGAACGATCTGGCCTGAAAGCCATTATCTGCGTTCACAATTCGACACTCGGGCCTACTTTAGGAGGGATTCGAATCTATCCCTACCCAACGTTTGAAGCAGCTTTAACCGATGTCAAACGTCTTGCGCGTGGAATGACCTACAAATCCGCGATGTCAGAAACGGGTCTCGGTGGTGCAAAAAGCGTCATCATCTGTAACCCTAAAAATAAGACTAAAGAAATGTTACTCGCTTTTGCTGAAGCAATTAATCGTCTTGAAGGCCTCTACACGGGTGCCGAAGATTCTGGTTGCTCAGTTGCCGATGTCAACTTCATTGGACACCACACTCCTTACGTCGTAGGTCTTTCTCAAGAAAAGAGTAGCGGTAATCCTTCTCCTTTTACTGCTTGGGGAACCTTCCGTGGAATTCAAGCCGTTCTCCAAACCCTTGATGGATCAACCTCCGTCGAAGGTAAAACCGTCGCAATCCAAGGATTGGGCAGCGTTGGAGCCCTTCTTGCCGATATCCTTTTCTGGCACGGTGCTAAATTGATCGTCAGCGATATCGACTGGGAAAAGACACAAGCCATGGCTAAAAAATACCATGCAATCGCCTGTCCTTCAGAAGATATCCTCGCAGAACAGTGCGATGTCTTAGCTCCTTGCGCAATGGGTGGCATCATTAATCCTGAAACAATTCCACAGCTCCGCTGCCGTGCAATCGCCGGCTGCGCTAACAACCAGCTTCTCACCGATCAAGATGCTGATGAGTTAAAACGCCGTGGTATTCTGTACGCTCCTGACTTCGTGATCAATGCCGGCGGACTCATTAACGTCAGCTCTGAACTTGAAGAAGAGGGATACAATCCTCTCACTTCTAGAAAGAAAGTAGACCAACTCTACGACCAATTGATCCGCCTATTCGAGATCTCTGAGCAAAACAACTGCTCTACGCATCATGCAGCTGTTTCACTCGCTGAGTATCGGATTAAGTACGGCGTCAGCAAGCGTCAAACGCCACCTCGCTACCACCATTTTGAATCCCACCGTAAGGGATAAAAATGGATACGCTTATCCACGTTCTTCAAAAGCAGGCTCAAAAGGCTTTGAAGGACGTAGTAGACCAGGATGTC
>CAZBCR010000116.1:0-2536 GCA_964490565.1 uncultured bacterium | reverse complement strand
GCTTCTAAAAAGCGTTTTGATGAAGACCCTGAGTTTAAGAAAAGATCCCAATTACAAGTCGTCAAACTCCAAGGCGGAGATGAAGTTTCACTCGCTGCCTGGACGATGATCTGCGATATCTCACGTAAGGCCTTCCAAGAGATCTACCAACTTCTTGATATTAATATCACGGAACGGGGAGAGTCTTTTTACAATCCTTTTCTTGAAGGCACCGTTGCTGACCTAGAAAAACGCGGCATGATTACCATTTCTGACGGTGCCAAGTGCGTCTATTTAGAAGGATTTGTGGGACGCGATGATACTCCTCTTCCGATGATCATCCAAAAGTCCGATGGCGGCTACAACTATGCCTCGACAGACATGGCAACAATCCGACACCGGATCGATGTTGAAAAAGCTGATCGGATCATTATTGTCACCGATGCGGGTCAGAGCCTACACTTCCAAATGGTTTTCAAGGCCGCTGAAAAAGCCGGCTATCTCGATCCTCAAAAAGTCAGAGTTGATCATGTTCCGTTCGGTGTTGTTTTGGGTCCTGATGGAACAAAATTCAAAACACGCTCTGGCGACACTGAAAAACTCGCCGATCTTTTATATGAAGCCGTCAAAAAAGCTAAAGAAATCCTTCGTGAAAGACTTCCTGATCTCTCAGACAAAGAACTGACGCACACCGCAGAAGTGCTCGGCATCGATGCTGTTAAATACGCCGATCTCTCCTCTCACCGGATCAAAGACTATATGTTTAGTTATGACAGGATGCTCCGTTTCGAGGGAAATACTGCGGCATTTCTCCTCTACGCTTACGTACGTATCCAAAGCATCAAACGAAAAGTCGGAAAAGACCTCGCTACTCTAAAAAGTCGGATTGTTCTCGAACATCCGTCTGAAATTGATCTTGCTCTTCACCTACGCCGCTTTGGAGAAACGCTCGAATCCGTTGCAGAAGAGCTTCTTCCAAACCGCCTCGCTGAGTATCTCTATACTCTTGCTGAAAAGTTCCATGCCTTTTTCCGCGACTGCCGCGTAGAAGGCACTTCTGAAGAAGACAGCCGACTGCTTCTTTGCGAAACTACCGGCCGCATCCTTCATCAAGGATTACAGATCCTTGGTCTAAAGACTCTCGACAAAATGTAAACCCCCACTTGGTATAATATGCGCACTACAATTGCCCTAGCTATGTCCCTGATTTGTCAATTCGGATATGCACAAAAGATTCCATCTATCCTGGATAGAGCTCTTCCAGGCATTCAATCAGTGAGTCCAAATATCAATAGAGAGCTGAAAAAAGAAATTCTTTCCATGGCCTTAGAAGATCAAACAGCCCGCATGCAAATTGTAGATTACAAAAATATTTCTGATGAAGAGAGAAAAAGCTTAAGTGAAATCGACGCCAAGTACAATCTCCGGCTTAAGGAAATCATCTCTGTTTACGGATGGCCGGGGATTAATTTGGTCGGGTTAACAGGGGCCAGCAGTTTTTGGCTGCTAGTTCAACATCAGGATAACGATCTAGAGTTCCAAAAACAGTGTCTAGAGTTTCTTGAAGAGGCCGTCCGCAAACAAGATGCCCAGCTGCAACATTATGCCTATTTATTAGACAGAGTGCGTAAGAATGAGAATTTACCTCAGGTCTATGGAACTCAGTGGGACCTCATAGATGGACAGTTTTTTTTATGCCCAGTAGAAGATCCAGAGGGTCTCAATGAGAGACGTCAGGAAGTCGGTTTTGGCTCCATCGAAGAATATCTAGAACAAATGAAGATGAGCTATCACTTAGATGATTCAGATATCTAAGAACACAAAGAAATAGTTTCCAATAAACCAGTCTTAGAGGGCTCGCCGGCTTCTTCTTTCACATATTTAGGAACAGCGTAGCCTGACATTTGTTCTGTGAGCTGGGCAATGAGCATTCTGCCTTCTTCTTCAGAAACTTCAAAATGAGCAGCACCTTGGACACGGTCTAATTGGTGCAAGTAATACGGCAGGATGCCGTTTGCTGCGAGCTTTTCGCAAAGTGCTTTCAAAGTTAAAACATTGTCATTAACACCGCGTAAGAGCACCGCTTGATTGAGAACCGGAATTCCCAGCTTTTGAATTTTCTTCAGAGAGGAGAGCACTTGAGCATCGAGCTCAGAAGGATGATTAGTGTGAATAACGAAGAAAACCTGCATTCGTATTTGCTCTAGCAAAGACAAAAACTCTTCATCGATCCTTTCAGGGATTCCGATCGGAAACCGTGTATGGAAGCGGAGTCTTTCGATGTGAGGGATCACGTCTAGTTTTTTTATCAGACTGCCTAAGACTTCATTTGAAAGAGAAAGAGGATCGCCTCCGCTGAGGATGATTTCAGACAGAGTAGAATCTTGCCGGATGAGTTCGATTTCCTCTGCAAAGGTCTTGTCTTGCGTTTCGTAGTCGTAGTTTTGTCGGAAACAAAACCGGCAATTCATAGCGCAGCTGCTGGTACAGACTAAAAGCGCCCGGCCTTGGTATTTTTTTAAGAGCTTGGAAGATTGCCGAGCTTCGAGGTCCCCAA
>CAZBCR010000115.1:0-4636 GCA_964490565.1 uncultured bacterium | reverse complement strand
TACTAGCGTAAGGAGTGTGAATATGTTTAACCGCTTTGCCGGCATGATCGGCAATATCCTAGGCCATTACGATAAAGCTCTTTTTGGGCTGATGGCTCCATTCATCGCACCACTGTTCTTTGGTCCCGCAGATCCTGTAACAGCCTTGATTTTAACCTATGCGATGCTTCCGCTGGGGTTTATCACCAAACCTCTAGGTTCACTCTTCTTTGGTCGGATTGGCGACCGTTACGGCCGTAAATTCGCCCTCTGCTGTTCTTTAGTGGGGATTGCCATTTTCACTTTAAGCATCGGATTCTTGCCTATCTACAAGACGGTTGGAGCATGGGCTCCGGTGGGTCTTGCCCTTGCTCGGATGCTGCAAAGCTTTTTTGTGGCAGGGGAGTCGACAGGAGCTGCTCTTTATCTTTTAGAAAACACCGCTCAGGAAAAAAGGAGCCTGCTCAGCGGGTTCTACGGAGCCTCTTCGATGGTAGGATATGTGATTGCTTCTGGTTTAGTCGCTTGGTTTAGCATGCAAGGATTCATTGAGGAAGGATGGCGTGTTCTCTTTTGGATCGGAGGTGTAACAGCGGTCTTTGGGGTGTTTTTAAGGCTAAAGAAGCAAGAAGGAGACACTGCACCTGTCAAAAGACTTCCACTCTTGCAAGTTCTCAGAGAACACAGGAGTTCTCTTTTCACCATTATCATCGCTTCTGGCTTTTCGCATGCGACTTATGCAATCCCTTGCGTTTTGATGAATGGCTTCGTCCCTCTCGTCACAAATTTGAGCAAAACAGCAGTCATGCAGGTCAATACGCTGCTCGTAGTCATTGATATGGTATTATTGCCGGTCTTTGGCTACATGGCACAACGATTTGGAAAAGAGAAAATGATGTTCATCGGAGCGTTTTGGTCAGCAGCTTTAGCCATCCCGCTGTTTTATTTGGTCGGTGGAGCTTCTTTAGGGCTGGTTATTGCGATCCGTTTGATCCTAGTGATCCTGGGGGTCGTCTTTGCTGCGCCGTATTACGCTTGGGCCATCGAGCGCGTGGCCCCTGAGCACCGGTATACGATTCTCTGTTTGGGAAGTGCGCTTGCGTCTCAGATCATTGGAGCGCCCGCTTCAGCGATTTCTTTATCGCTCTATCAAATGACGGGCTGGGTCTGGTCGCCCGGGATCTATTTGCTGATGATCGGAGGAGCAGCAAGTTATGTGATTAGGAAGTACGCCAGAGTGCCAACTACTCAGTCTTGATTTGCACCCAGGAGTCGCGGATCTTTTCCTGAGAGGTCAGAAGCCGGGCAAAGTGAAGAGGTCTAAGTTCTGGCGATGACATCGTCATGAGCTCGCGGGCATCGGGATCGAGATCCAAGTCATCCATTACATCGATCGTCGATGGGAAAATCCCAAACGTATCGTAGTGGGTCTTCATTGAATTGCGGGTAAATAGAAAGTTAATGAGCTGATAGGTAAGATTTTCTTTTTTGCTGGTTTCCGGGATGCAGAAATTCTCAATCGTGACAAACGTTCCTTCTTTTGGAATCACATATCCTACAAACGGAAACTTCCGCATGGTTCGCCAGATATAAGAGCTGGAAGTCACTGCAACAGCGCTATTTTTAGTCGCCAAGAAGTAATCCGCGCGGAAGTCGGCATAGGCGTTGATATATTGTTTCTGCATGATCAAAAGATTCGTGATGTCTTTGAGCTGAGGATCTGTGATTGTCGGGATCGGTCCATAGAGATAAAAAGAAGCGAGTGTCAGAGTCTGGATCGGATCGTTGGACATCGTGATCTTATAGTCGATGACTTTTGGGTCAAAGATCATTTTCCAGCTCGGATAGAGCGGTTTGTCTTTAAAGTAGTCTTTGTCGATGCCCAGGACATAAAGCTCCCATTCAAAAGGAACCGAGTAAAGGTTGCCCGGATCAAAAAAAAGATCAAGAAGATGGGGATTGAGATTAGGAAGAAAGTTGAGCTTGGTCTTATCGAGTTTTTTTAAGAGGTTTTCTTTCCTTAAGATCTCTACGGAATAATCCGAAGGAACAATCAGATCATAGCCTTCTCCGCCGGTGGCTTTGAGCTTGATGATCATCTCTTCATTCGAAGCATAGAAGTTAAGATTAACTTTAATGCCTGAGGTTTTTTCAAATTCAGCGACAACGGAGTCGTCTAAAATATCGCCCCAAGCAAAAACGTTGATGCTTTTCTTTTCACGGAAAAAAAGATTCGAGGGCCAGTAGAGAATGCCAAAGATCAGCGCAACCCAGAAAAAGACGATCAGCGAGCGGTTAAAATACTGTTTGAAAGTGAGTTTCATCAGAAGATTTTACTCCTGCTGCTAAGTTGGAAGTAGACAAGGGCCATCAAACTGCTCATGAATAGCAGAAGCGCAGAAAGGGCGTTCACAACAGGGGAGATTCCTGAACGGATCATCGATAAGATGTAGAGAGAAAGTGTTTGGACCGAGCTGCCGGCGCAGAAGTAAGTCAAAATAAAGTCATCGAATGAAATGATGAAGACTAACAGCGCGCTGGTGATCAGAGAAGGTCTTAGCATCGGGAGGGTGACTTTAAAAAACGTCTGAAGGGGTGTCGCTCCAAGAACGAGAGAGGCTTCCGTCAGTCGGTAGTCAAGGTCTTGAAACCGGGCATAGACCATCGGAATGACAAATCCCAGGCCTAAGACTGTATGACCGATGATCAGGGTCGTTAAACCCAGCGATATCGAAATTAAGCTGAAAAATCCGAGCAGGCTGACAGCAAGGACCGTCTCAGGGATGATGATGCTGCCGTAAAAGAGGTTGAGGTATCTGCCGACGCGTCCGCCTTGTGCGGCAAAGAAAATAAGAAAAATCCCCATCATCACGGAGATGAAGGTCGCTGATAAGGCGACGATGAGGGAGTTCATAAACGCTTTCCACAGGTAGATCGAATCGATCAGTTCGACATACCACTGGAGAGTAAATCCTTTCCAAGGAGAGGGGAAGCTCTCTTCGTTAAAGGAGAAAACGAGCAAGACAACAATCGGAACCCATAAGAAAAGATAGGTGGAGGCAATGAGCAAAAGATGCCCGGCTTTTCCGAAGATCGCGCTTCTTTGGTGGGTATTAAACTTTCCTTTTTCAGCCACGATCCCTCACAGGTTCTGTAAATCGTCCTAAGAGCCAGTAGAAAAAGAGAGCGCTAATCAAGAGGACAAAGCAGCTTACAACCATGAAAGCAGCACCGAGTGATCCGGTGCCCTCACCGAGGATATATTCAGAAACAACGTTACCGACGAACATGACTTTGTCTCCACCCATCAAAGACGGAATCGCAAACTCGCCAAAAGAGGGGATGTAGACGAGGAAGAATCCGGCTCTAACACCGCGCATCGTTAAAGGGAGGATAATTCTCCGGAAAGTCTGCAGCCAGGTCGCACCGAGGTCAAAAGAGGCTTCGATCAAGCTGGTGTTGAACCTTTCTAATGAGGTGTAGATCGGCAGTACCATGAAGGGAAGATAGTAGTAGACCATCATAATGATGATGGCAAAATTGGTGTTTAGTAGGATCAAAGGTGTTTTGATCAGTCCTATTTGCAATAGAATATTGTTGAGGAATCCGTGTCTTTCCAAAACATAGAACCAGGCATAAACGTGGAGCAGGAAGTTCGTCCAAAAAGGGATGAGCAAAAGAAATAGAAGAAAGTTTTTAATTTTTCTTCCTTTAAAGGCGATAAAATAAGCGAGGGGATAAGCAATGAGGAAGCAGAGGATGACGTTGATAAAGGCAAGGACGAGTGAAGAGCCGATCACCCGTAAATAGAGGGGATTGATGAAGTGGGCGATTTTCTCAAACGTAATTCCGACGATTCCGTTAGGAGTTGTCTTCAGAAAACTTGTCAGAACAATAATTAACAGAGGAATGTAAAAGAAAAGGACCTGCCAGATGATAGCCGGTATCCCAATTGCAAAGGGACGGTCAGAGACTGGCGGCCTTAAAAATTTCATTTTTGTCACTTCTCCAAAATGACGACGTTTTCTTTTTGCCAGTAGAGATTGACTTCGTTGTCATAGTCGATCACCTGTTGCGGAAAATGTTCTTCATTCTGTTCAAAGACCTGAAGCTTCATGTGGTTCTTCAAAAGGATATTATATTGGGTGGAGCGTCCGTGGTAGACGATCGACTGTACAACGCCTTTAACGTGGTTAGAGAAATTTTTAACCTCTTTTTTGGAAATGAAGATTTTCTCAGGCCGGATGCTGATCAAGCTGTCGCATCCTTCTGTCATCCACGATTTCCTTTGAGCGATATCGACTTTGAAATGGCCCAGATCTGGGATCTCAATTTCAGGCTCTGGAGAATCAACACGGCGGAGGATTCCGCTGAGGATATTTGTTGTACCAACGAACTTAGCGACAAAAGAAGAATGAGGGAACTCATAAATCTCTTTAGGTGTACCGATCTGTTCGATCTCTCCCTTCGTATTCATAATGGCCATCTGGTCAGCCACGGTAAGGGCTTCGAACTGATCATGCGTCACGTAGACGAAAGTCGTCTTCAGCTTATCTTGGAGCTCGATAAGTTCAATGAGCATCCGTTCTCTAAGCTTGAAATCCAAAGCAGCTAGTGGCTCATCTAATAGGAGCACATCAGGCTCATTGACGATCGC
>CAZBCR010000114.1:0-4704 GCA_964490565.1 uncultured bacterium | reverse complement strand
GAGTTCTCTTTAAAATACAAAAGATTTTTTTGCAAGGAGGCAGAATTATTTCCTGCCGGGCAATTAATCACAAGTGAAATTGTGGGATTTCTCTAGATCTATTCGCGATCTTTCATTTTTGAAAAGAAAGAATAGATGACGGTTGAAGAAGCAACTGTTCCAGCTGCCATGCCGATTAGGCCGTAAGCTAGCAAGGCGGGCATTGAAAATTGTGCGGTTGAAAGCATGAGAACACCTTTTCCTAAAAGACCAAAGAAAGTGCCTGCAGTTGCAATAATCGCTATGAGCTGAGCCTCATCTGCGGCTTCTTGATTTTTTTGGATCACGTTGTAACTGCGTCCAATTAAAGAAGAGATTTGAGAAACAACCGGTAAACTAAGTACAGCAGAACCAAAGCCTTTGATGGACATAGTATTCTCTTTGTTAATGGTAATATTATACTTGAAATAAGAATAGTTTTGAATCATTTTTTCTAGATGTTAAGTCTTTTCTTGAAAGTGCTTGGAGTTATACGTATCTCCATGGTAATGAACAAATATGGAAGAGATCTCTTTTTCTAACTTGGCCTATCTTGAAGAGCAGTATCAGCGCTACCGCACCAATCCGGCTTCTTTAGAGCCGTCTTGGAGGCACTTTTTTGAAGGATGGGAGCTGGCCAAGAGTTTGGCGCCTGCCAGCGGATCTAGTTCCGATGTAAAGATCTACCATCTGATCGAAGCTTACCGGACCTACGGCCATCTAAAAGCTCAAATCAATCCACTCGTAGCTCCTCCTGCAGAAGTTAGAGAGCTGTCGCTGGCAAATTTAGGCTTTCAGCAGAGCGATCTCAGCAAGAATTTTTCGACTGGTGGTTTTTTACCGAAGCCAGAGGCTCCTTTAAGCGAGATTATCGCCGCATTAGAAAAGACCTACTGCGGACCGATCGGCATCGAGTATATGGGTCTGAGAAAACCAGAATTAGAGAGCTGGCTGCAAAAGATCATCGAACCGAATTTCTCACTGCCGTTTTCTAAAGAAGATAAATTAGAAATTTTACACGAACTGAACAGAGCAGAACTCTTTGAAACTTTTCTCCATACGAAATATGTCGGACAAAAAAGGTTTTCTTTAGAGGGAGGAGAAACTCTCATCCCGATGCTGGCATTTGCTTTAGAATCGGGAGTCGCAGAGGGGATCCATGAAATTGTTCTCGGAATGGCTCATCGAGGACGTTTGAATGTTTTAGCTAATATCCTGAATAAGTCCTACGCCACGATCTTTAACGAATTTGAATCTCACTACATCACAGATCTTGCAGATGCCTCTGGCGACGTTAAATACCACAAAGGCTTCATAGGGTCTCTTCCGACAAAGTCAGGAGAAAAGATCACGATTACTTTGTCAGCTAATCCGAGCCATTTGGAAGCTGTCGATCCTGTGGTGGAAGGTCAAGCAAGAGCTAAACAAGAGCTCAAAGGCCATGAGACGATCCTTCCGATTTTAGTCCATGGCGATGCCTCTGTTGCTGGACAAGGCGTTGTTTATGAGACTCTGCAGCTGAGCAAACTCAAAGGTTATGAGACGGGAGGCACGCTCCATGTTGTGATCAATAACCAGATCGGTTTTACAACGCTTCCGAAAGACGGAAGATCAACCCAGTATTGCACGGATATCGCATTTGCTTTTGGAGCTCCGGTTTTTCATGTGAATGCTGAAAAACCAGAAGCTTGTGTCTATGCGATGTTGCTGGCTTTAAAGATCCGGCAGAAATTTCACTGTGATGTTTTCTTAGATCTTTATTGCTACAGAAAATACGGCCATAACGAAGGCGATGAGCCGGCGTTTACTCAGCCGCTTGAATATAAAATCATCCGAGAGAAAAAATCGATCCGTGAGATCTACAAGGTAAGTTTGATTCAAGAGGGGATTATCGATGCAGCAGCAGGAGAAAAGCTCGAAACCGAATTTAAAGACCTTCTGCAAGCAGCGTTAGATACAGTCACTTCTAAAGCGCCTCCACCTGAGGTTCCGGTTAAAGAAGATCTATTTGCTCAGCGATCAACGGCTGTTCCCGCTTCAGCGTTAATTGCATTAGCAGAAGATTTTTGCCATGTGCCAGACGGCTTCAATATCCATCCTAAAATCAAAAAGTTAGCCGATGAACGGATTGCGATGGTCAAAGGCGATCCTAATCAGCCAACGATCGATTGGGGAATGGCAGAACATCTAGCCTATGCCTCGCTTTTAATGGATGGAGTGCATGTCAGGCTTTCAGGGCAAGATTGCAGACGGGGAACGTTTTCACATCGTCATGCGATGTGGGTCGATCAAGTCAAAGAAGATACAAGATATTATCCTCTTTCTCATTTGAAAAATAGTAAAGCGCCGTTCGATGTTTTTAACTCACCGCTTTCTGAATTTGCTGTGCTCGGATTTGAATTCGGCTACAGTCTTTTTTATCCTCATTCTTTAGTGATCTGGGAAGCGCAATTTGGTGATTTTGCCAATGGCGGCCAGGTGATCATCGATCAGTTCATTGCCTGTTCAGAGCAAAAATGGGGCCATCGTTCTGGTATCACGTTGCTACTGCCTCATGGCTATGAAGGACAAGGTCCTGAACACTCCTCAGCTCGCATTGAAAGATATCTCCAACTCTCTGGGAATAATAATTGGCAAGTTGTCAATTGCAGTACCTCAGCGCAGATTTTCCATGTACTCCGGCGCCAGCCTCTATGGAAAGAGCAGAAGCCGCTTGTGATTTTTACTCCGAAAGCGCTGCTTAGAAATCAGCTTTGTTTAAGTCCTCTCAAAGATTTCACTGAAGGGACTTTTGAAGAATTTATCGACGATCCCAAAATCATCTCAAATCCTAAACGAGTTTTATTTTGCAGCGGAAAAGTCTATTACGACCTCGTAACCGAGAGGAAAAGAGACGATGTTGCCATCTTCAGAATCGAACAACTTTATCCGTTTCATCGTGAAAAAATCCAAAAGCTGGTAGAGAAGTATAAAAGCGTACAAGAATTCTGTTATGTCCAAGAAGAGCATAGCAATATGGGTGCCTGGAATTACCTGAGGCCGATTTTACAAGAATTGCTAGGCAAGCAGGTCCGCTACGTCGGACGGGGCCCGAGTTCATCAACGGCCGCAGGTTCCTATGCGCTCCATAAGAAACAGTATCTTCAAATGATTCAGGAGGCATTCGAGTGAAAGTTGAGATTAAAGTTCCCGCGATGGGAGAGTCTGTCTCTGAAGCAACGATCAGCCGCATCATCAAAGCCAGCGGCTCCGTTGTCCGCCGCGATGAAGAAGTCCTCGAGCTCGAAACCGACAAAGTCAATCAAGTCCTCTATGCTCCTCAAGCCGGACAACTCTCGCTCTCGGTTAAAGTCGGCGACACCGTCAAAATCGGACAGCTCGTTGGCACTATCGACACCGATGTTGCAGCCCCTGCAGCTGAAGCCCCAAAACCTATTGCTCCAACTCCTGCACCTGCAAAACCCGCAGCACCTGAGCCAGTGAAAACAGCACCTTCTACAGGGTCTTCTGCTCGCAAAATGGCCCCCGATGTTTTAGCAGAGAATAAAGCTCCAAAAGCAGCTCCAGCTATTGCTCCTCCGGCTCCCACAGGCGACAGAAAGCGGATGAGCTCTCTCCGCAGAACCATTGCTCAAAAGCTGGTTGAAGTTAAAAATACCACCGCGATGCTCACGACTTTCAATGAAGTCGATATGACGCGGATCATCGAAATCCGGACCAAAGAGCAAGAAGACTTCCAAGCCCGCTACGGTGTGAAGCTTGGGTTCATGTCGTTCTTTATTAAAGCAGCAGCTTCTGCTTTAAAAGCTTTTCCTGATGTCCATGCTTACATTGAAGGCGATGACATGGTTTCGTTTCCTAATTTTGACATCGGTGTTGCTGTCTCGACTGAAAAAGGACTCATGGTCCCCGTTGTTCGGAAATGCGACACGGCTTCTTTTGGAGAGATCGAAAAACAGATCATCGACTATAGCAAAAAAGCCCGGGAAGGCGGCATCACGATGGATGATCTCCGCGGCGGTTGCTTTACGATTACGAATGGCGGGACTTTCGGATCGCTTCTTTCAACACCGATCCTCAATCCTCCTCAAAGCGCGATCTTAGGGATGCACTCCATCCAAAAACGGCCGATTGCTCTGAATGATCAAGTCGTTATCCGGCCGATGATGTACTTAGCACTTTCTTACGACCACCGGATTATCGATGGCAAGGAAGCTGTGCAGTTTCTCGTCCACATGAAAGAGAATTTAGAAGACCCAACACGGCTGCTGTTAGATTTATGAATACTTTTGATGTTGTTGTCATAGGATCAGGACCTGGAGGCTACGTTGCAGCCATCCGAGCTGCCCAGCTCGGATTAAAAGTTGCCTGTGTCGACAAGAGAAAAGAACTCGGCGGCACCTGTCTTAATATCGGATGCATCCCGTCTAAAACACTTCTGCACGCTTCAGAGCTCTATTGGAAAATGGTCCATGAATCCGAACAATATGGACTTAAAGCAGAGAAGTGTTCGTATTCTTTCAAGGACATGATGGACCGGAAGCAAAAAGTCGTCACGTCCTTCAATGAAGGGATCGCTGCTCTTTTCCAAAAAAACAAGATTACGTTCATTCCTGGCGCTGCCAAGCTGATTTCTTCCACGGTTATCCAAGTCGCCGGAGAACAGATCGGAGCTAAAAATATCAT
>CAZBCR010000113.1:2636-4720 GCA_964490565.1 uncultured bacterium | reverse complement strand
AAATACTTGCCTGAAAATCAACGCGATACAACAATGGGGTCAAATAGGGTGCCCATCTTCTAGGAGAGACTTAGGTTCTCAGAATCAAGGGCCACAAAAAATCAGCGGAGATAAACAAAAGTATGGCAACGATCACCAAAAAGGAATTAGTTCAGAAGATTTCTCAAGCACGTGGACTCCATCCCAACGAAGTGCGCAATGTCATTCAATCTTTCTTAGATGAAATGACAGATTGCCTGGCTCGTGGCGATCGTTTGGAATTCCGTGATTTTGGTGTTTTCGAAATCGTTGAAAGAAAACAAAAAATCGGCCGCAATCCTAAAAACGCTTCAGTGCCAATCGTCATCCCTGCAAGACCAGCTGTGAAGTTCACACCGGGTAAAAAGATGAAGAAAGACATTGAGAAGCTGCCTGTCAATGCTCCAACCCGAGCCATGTAAGAATTGGCTTCTTAAATAATTGAGTGGAATCTATTATTTTCCTTTCAACAAGGAACACTTGTGACTGTATTAGATGAGGCTCAGGCTATTTCTGGACTGATCGACGAAGTTGATCAATATCTTTCACTTTTAAGAGACCTTGTTTGGCGAGTCCTTGAAGGAGCGGAAGATCATGCCGGTCTGAAAAAAAGACTCGGGCAGCTTCTGCTGCAGAGATATCCTTCTGATATTCAGCTACCGCATGCTTATCTGGTTCTACTCACTCATCTATTAAAATTCGAGCCTCTTGCCATTGAATCTCAGCAAATGCCCAATGGTGCGTCGTGTTTAGATGCCTTAGGCTATATTAAAGGGGCTCAGCTTCCTGAGCTTGCTCAACTTGCAGAGCTGGGATCTCTTTGGATGATCATTGGAGGCCATCTGAAAAATGAAGCCTTGATCTATGCAGGACTTAAAGTCGCTTTATGGCAAACCTATACGCTCGATCATCGCGGACTGCCGCATTTTTCTTTATGGAGTCGGGCGGCACGATTTCATCCGAGGATCCTTGCCTCGTCAAATCACCTTCTTTTTACATTGGCTTATCGGTTTACTTCAGATCCCGGTTTTAACCAAGCTGCGCAAATCCAAAAACACTATGGGTGGGATCCTGTTTCTTTAGCGGGGAAATTGCTCACGCTCGTACCGGAAAAAATCGCTACTCCTTTAAAGCTGTCTTTCAAGCCATTTGCTGAAGAAATGACGGTGGGTTTGATGAAGTTTATGACGCCTCAATCGAGCATGGCCTGTAGTTTAAGCGGGTGGAATTCAGGGGTGTTTTCTTATCACAAAAACTATGCCGCGATCGTCAATGCAGGGCCTCAACTTGCTCCTCTAGATGATCTGGAAAAGTTTGGAATCGATAGGACTTGTAGTATTACCTCTCGTAATTTCAATGAAATCACCTGGGAAAAAACAGCCTTTAATTTCCGGATAAAAGGGTGGACCAAGATTTTTGCCCATCCTGCATGGATGGAAATCGAGGCTCATTATGAGGCCCAAAAGCTCACACTTTCTTGTCACTTACAAGAAGGCAGGCCTTCTGAAAATCTAGCAATGGTCTTCTACGCTAGAGGCGATCGGCTGGTTATAGGGGGGAAAGAGACCCTCCAAGCAGGGACTTTAGAGAGGTATCAAGGAAAATCTTTACCTTTAGAGCTCCAGGCAGAAAATGAAAAAATCTTTATAGAGCCTTTAGTCGAACAAGAGATGCAGATTATCCCTTTAGCTGGCGGAGAGCACTTCTGGGGGGCCCATTTCTTGATCGCTTTTCCCTTGTGTGAAGGTAAGGACTTTTTTCAATATCTTATAAGATAAAATTCATTCTATAAAACGAGAGTTCTATCAAATAATTGCTTCCTTGAAATAATGTAAGAAAAAAGGTATCATATAGGTTCATTTTTATGGCTATTCCAAAGGTTATTTTAGTCGGTACTTTATCGCTTTTTGCTGTCATCGGGGTTGCCGGTACAGTGAAGAAGGTCTTCTTTGCCCCCAAGGCTTCCCAAACGGCAGCTGCGACTCCTTTAACCCCTAATGCTCAACAAGTTAAGGCGCAGGCTCCAGTGGCTCCAGCCAAGAAACCCGAGGCTCCAAAAGCCGTTG
>CAZBCR010000113.1:0-2536 GCA_964490565.1 uncultured bacterium | reverse complement strand
GTCGATAGAATTAGCCAGCTTTTTGCCACAGGGCCTACTAAGCTTCCGATCGTCGAAACCATCACTTATTCCAGCCAGGTTCCTTGGTTAAAAGGAAGGCCAGCTTGGGTAGGGGATTATGCGACAAATTACTCGACATCCCGTCATTTTATCGCTCGCAGCCTCAATGGAAAAGCCGACTATTTTACTCAAAAGGTTTCACCGGGCAGCAAGTTCAATGTCTTCAGAAAAGACAAGAATTTCCAGTTCTATCTTGTGGTCGATGTTTCTACCTGCAAAATGAACTTTTACTACCTCGATCAAGATACCAATGAAAGGGTTCTGTTAAAGACTTACACGGTGGGACTAGGCAAGAAAGCTGAGACTCCTTCAGGAACATTAACACCTCTCGGTAAATATCTCCTCGGGGATAAAATCGCTGTTTATAAGCCTGGCGTGATGGGACTGTTCCAAGACAAACAAGTCGAAATGATCCGAGTTTTTGGAACCCGCTGGATTCCGTTTGGAAAAGAAGCAGGGGAATGCACAGCCAATGCTAAAGGTTATGGAATTCATGGAGCTCCTTGGATGCCAAGCAAGCAAGAAGGACGCTGGACTGAGCTGCGTCAAGTCACCGGCCAATATGAAAGCGACGGCTGCATCCGCCTCAATCACGAAGACGTCGAAGAGCTTTTTTCCATTATTATTACAAAACAGACAGTCGTAGAAATTGTTAAAAACATGAAAGATGCCAAACTTCCTGGAGTTGAAGTCAATTCACCGATGAGGAAAGCTTGTTAACACACGAAAAACAGATCCAAGAGTACGAAGACACCATTGCTAAGTTCAAAGAGCAGAACCAAAATAATCCTCTGCTGTCTGATGCTGAGCTTGTCAAACTCGAAAAAAAACTCTCGCAGCTGAAGAAAAAGGTCTATTCGAACCTCTCCTCATGGGAACGGGTCACGATCAGCCGCCATCCTCAACGTCCTAGAGCCATTGATTATATCAAGCATCTCTGTGAAGAATTCCATGAAATTGCCGGCGACCGATTATTTCGTGATGATCCTGCGATCATCTGCGGTCTGGCTAAGATCGGTGGTGTTAAATTCATGGTGATCGCCCAAGAAAAAGGGTGCGACACAGAATCTCGTTTGAAGAGAAATTTCGGCATGCCGCATCCAGAGGGCTATCGTAAAGCTCTCCGCTGTATGAAAATGGCCGCTAAATTTAAAATACCTGTTCTGTCCCTCGTTGATACTCCAGGGGCTTATCCAGGTCTTGATGCAGAAGAGCGTGGCCAAGGATGGGCGATTGCGGAAAATCTTTTTGAAATGGCAAGACTTCCTACACCGATCTTAATTGTTTTAATCGGCGAAGGTTGTTCCGGTGGAGCCCTCGGTATTGGTGTTGGCGATGTCGTTGCTATGCTCCAGCACGCTTATTATTCCGTGATTTCTCCAGAAGGCTGCGCTTCGATTCTCTGGAAAGATGCAGGCAAAAAAGAACAGGCTGCCGAGGCTCTCAAAATGCAAGCAGAAGATCTCCTGCAAATGGAGATTATCGATGACGTGATTGAAGAGCCCCTCGGCGGCGCGCATCACGATCCTAAAGTTGTTTATGACAACGTCAAAAAATATATTCTCGGACAGTGGAGTGTTTTAAAAAGCATTCCTCTCGAAACGCTGATCGAACAGCGGTATCAAAAATTTCGTAAGATGGGCAAATTTAATGTAGAAGAGAAGCCGGATATTCTCTAGAATAGCCGTATTATGTTTCTTCTTTTAAAAGCCGCTTTACGTAATCGTAAGCACCTTTCTCTACTTTTATTTAGTTTTTTAGCTTTGGGATTGCTCACCATCTCCAACGCTTTGGAAATTTCTGCCCTTGGCGTTTTGATCAATGCTGAGACCCTCAGTCAGCTCATGTCCGGCCAGCCTTTAGAAGCGCCGACATTAGAACTGCTCGGAACCCATAAAAGCACGAATCCTCTCCAGTGGATTATCATGCGCGTCCAAGAGCAAATGAACCACGTTTCAAGCTTGAGAGTGCTGATTGGGATTTTAGTCAGCGTGGCGGTCTTTAAAGCGATCTGCCTTTTCTGGAGCCGTTTTATGACCCAATTGATGGCTATCCGTGTCAGCCGTGATCTCCGCCTCCAATACTTTGAACATATACAGACTCTTCCCATGAGTTTTTATCAAAAACACAATATCGGAAGCCTCTCTTCCCGCGTTGTCGGAGATGCCGGACAAATCGCAACGTCTATTAACTCGATCCTCACGAACTATCTCCATACGCCTTTTACCATCATGCTCACGCTGATACTTTGCTTCTTTATTTCGTGGCAGCTTTCGATGGTGATTTTCTTCGGGATTCCGATGATCGTTTTGCCGATCACTTTTTTGGCTAAACGTGTCAAAAGAGCCTCTCGTCAATTGCAATCCAACCAAGAGAAATTCGCTTCTGTTTTGATCGACTTTTTAGCCGGTATCCAAACCGTGAAGATCTTTGCGATGGAGTCGTTTTCTTTTAAGAAATACAAAGAGCAAAACGA
>CAZBCR010000112.1:0-4968 GCA_964490565.1 uncultured bacterium | reverse complement strand
ATTTAGTAATGGTGAGTGGACCCCTCTTCAGAAACTCGAACAAAAGGGTTAAAGCTTAATCTTGGGAAACGTGTTTCCCAGGATTTTTTAGACTTGTTTATTTTGTGCTCTGGGGTAAATTGAGGAAAAAGCAGGCATCCATGGCAAAACATCCTTTCGAAGAGTTCTTAGACGTTTTCGTCCCTAAAGTCGCGCAGAAGAGCAGGCAGCTCAATAAAGCTGTCTGGATCTTGGAGACCACCGGAAGCGCTGACGCTGCTGATTTAAAGGCAGAGCTCGATGCCGAAGTCCGGATGCTGCATAACGACCGCAAGACGTACGAAAAGCTTTTGCAGTGGGATAAAGACCCCGCTTTAAAAGATCCACTGCTCAAAAGACAGCTCAACATCCTCATCCGGTCGTTTAAGCAGAATATGATCCCGCCTGAGCTGTTAGAAGAGATGGTGCAGAAAGAAGCATCCCTTGCTCAAGTCTATGCCAACTTCCGTCCTGTCGTTGATGGAAAGAAGCTCACCGAAAATGAGATCCTCGAGATCTTGAAAAAAGAAACCAATCCCGCCAAACGTAAAAAGATCTGGGAGGCTTCCAAGGAAATTGGAGCAGCGCTTGCTCCTCAAATCCTGGAACTTGTCCGTTTACGCAACAAAGCTGCAAAGGCGATGGGCTATTCCGATTTTTTCCAGATGCAGTTAGAGCTCCAAGAAGTCGATGGAAAGTGGCTGAAAAAGATCTTCGATGACCTATCAGAAAAATCCGATGCCGCTTATTCCCAAGTCATCGCAGAAGTCGAAGAAAAACAAGCGAAGATGTACGGTGTTTCTAAAAATGAGCTGGGCCCGTGGGCCTGGACCGATCCTTTTGGACAGGAAGATCCTCTTGATCGGAGCGATCTTGATTCTCTGGTCACTGGTGTCGATATTAGTGCAGCGAGCCGCAGCTTTTATCAAAAGATGGGGCTTGATGTGCAGCCGATCTTAGATAGAAGCGACATGTATGAAAGGCCTGGCAAAAACCAGCATGCTTTTTGCATGAATGTCGATCGAGAAAATGATGTCCGGACTTTGAACAACGTCCAAAGCACGATCAAATGGATGGAAACGGTCCTCCATGAGCTGGGCCATGCTATCTATGACTTGGGCTTTGATAAAAAGCTTCCCTGGCTCTTGAGAGAGCCTCCCCATACGATGCCGACAGAAGCAATGGCGCTCATGGCCGGAAGACAAGCCTATCGCTATGAAGCCCTGAAAGGACTCGTGGGTCATTCTGCAGAAAAAGAGCCTCTTTTAAAAAAAGCTGATCGGAGCTTGCAAAGACGGCAGTTGATTTTTAGCCGCTGGGTGCTCGTCATGACATTTTTTGAAAGCGAGCTCTACCGGGATCCTGAGCAGGATTTAAACCGACTCTGGTGGTCGGCCGTCGAGAAATATCAAAAAATTCGTATGCCAGCAGGGAGAGAGGGTAAAAGCGACTGGGCAGCTAAGGTCCATATCGGCCTGGCTCCCGTCTACTATTTTAGCTACCTTTTGGGTGAGATGTTTGCGTCTATCATTGAAGAAACTCTTATTAAGCAGACCGGATCGCTGGGCCTGACGTCGGAGAAAGCCGGTCAGTTTCTGCAGCAAAAACTGTTCTATCCCGGCAATAGCATGTCATGGAGCGAGCTTGTCGAGCATGTCTCAGGGCGGCCCTTGAATCCTGATGCTTGGATTGCTCAGTTTGCCAGGATTTGCTAGAATAGACGGCTATGACAGCCAAAATGGTCTTTCAGCAGCCTCCTGAGAATTTTAATCCCAAGCTAGAAGTCGCAGCTTGTTTTATCACCGTCAGTGATAATGTCCTTTTTATGAAGCGCCAGCCGAATCGATCCGAGCCCAGCAAATGGGGGATCCCCGGCGGGAAGCTTGAAAAAGGGGAGACAGCGCACTTAGCTGTGCTGCGTGAGATCAAAGAAGAGACAGGACTCGATCTGCCCCATGAAGTGAAACATCTTGGCACTGTCTATATCCGGTATCCGGAAGTCGACTTTGTCTATCATATGTACGGCCATGATCTTACTGATTATCCTTCTCAAATCGTTATCGATCCTGTCGAGCATGAAGAATACCGCTGGATGACTCTAGGAGACGCTTTAAAGCTTCCGTTGATCCGTGGGGAAGACGAGTGTATCTATTTGGTCTACGGAGAAAATCCTTGAAGGCTTTCCGTTATTTGATCTTAGGAGCTTTAGGGATTATCGGCTTGATGGCAGGCCATCTTGTTTATCTCTATAATCATCGTGAGTTTAGCCCTCCGGATTTTTGCCATCCGTTTATTTTAAAATTAGAGGGGCAGGTGCCCGATGATGCAACAAAAAAACAGATCTCTGGGATTCTGCAGCAAAAATTTACTTATCTTGGGTCTGGAACGCAGGTGGTTGCTTTTGAAAGCGCCGACCATCAATACGTGATCAAGTTTTTCAATCCCCGGAATACGATTAAAGAAAACTGGTTTCATCGATTCAGTCGAATGCGCCAGATGAGTTCCCCTGGATGGATTACAAAGACCTATTTCGGAAAAGAAGAGCGGCTTTTGACATTTTTTAATTGCCACCGGTTGGCTTTTCGAGATCTCCGCGAGGAATCAGGACTGATCTACCTTCATTTTGATCGATCAAGCTGCCTTGCTCAAACAATCAATGTTGTGGATCGGGATGGAAAAGAATACGTCGTTGACCTAGATCGGTGTCCTTTCATTTTACAGAAGAAAGTTGAAATTGCCTCGACGTACTTAGAAGATCAATTGGCCAGAGGAAATCTCCAAGAAGCTGAAGAAGGTGTCCGCCAGATCTACCAGCTGTTTCTTGCTAGAGCACAAAAAGGATATTCCGATCACCGTCAAAGCCTATCTAAAAATTACGGCTTTGCAGAGGGCCGTGCGATTCAGCTCGACATCGGAAGAATCAAGCAAGAAGAGCATGTCAAAAAAATGCCTCTCAAAGATGTGGAGAGAATTGTAGCAAATCTCACCAGCCAGCTGCCCCCATTACTAGCTCCTGTATTGCAAGCGTGTTTAGAAGAAAGTAGGAAAAATTTATGAAGAAGGTTCTTGTTTCGTTAGGGTCTTTTGTGCTGCTTCTCATCTTGGGAGCCGGCGTCCATGTGATCTATCTCTACAACCACCGGGAGTTTGGACCAAAAGACTTTGACCATCCGTTTATTCTAGGGCTTAATGAAACGATCCACCCTGGTGAGGACGTCAAAAAAGAAGCTTCTGAGATCTTGAATCAGCCTTTTACCTATTTGAACCATGGCGGGCAAAGCACGGTCTATGAGAGCCAAGATAAAAAGTATGTGATCAAGTTTTTCAATCCCCGGACAGTGATCAAGGAAAATTGGTTTCATCAGTTTGCGAAATTAAGACGTCTGAATTCTCTTAAATGGATCACGAATACCTATTTTAGGAAGCAGCTCCGGCTGAAGAAATATTTTCTCCGCTATGAGATGGCCTTTAAAGATCTCAAAGAAGAGACAGGGCTAGTCTATGTTCATCTCGATCCTTCGACCTGCCTTTCAAAAAGCATGGATGTGACTGACAAAGAGGGGAATTTACATCGTATTAATCTCGATGCCTATCCTTTTGTGCTTCAGAAAAAAGTCGAGCTCACCATGCACCATTTAGACCGGCTATTAAAAAATGGCGATGTAGAGGGAGCTAAAAAAAGTGTTGAAGAGATTTATAAGCTGTTTCTTTCCCGTGCTGAAAAGGGATATACCGATCGGCTCCAAACGCTCAAGAAAAACTACGGCTTTTTTGAGGGACGCGCTGTTCAGCTCGATGTTGGAAGAATTCGTAAAATTCCTGCGATCGCAGAAAATCCCAAGAAAGAAATGGAGCGTGTCGTTTCTAATATCACGCCATCACTAGCGGTCCCTTATCCGGAACTTGCTCCTGTTTTGCAAGAGTGTCTAAAGAAGTCAGAGTAATTTATTTTTGAAGGTCAGTCCTGCGGCTATTTCGACTTTTTCCAGAGAGACAGCAAAATCCTTGAGAGGAGGATTATTCTCAATCGGAAGATTGGGAATAATATAGGCCTCTGTAACGACCTTTTGATCTGTCTTCCCATGGATCACTTTGAAGTAATGCGTCGGCACTGCGACGTTATTTTCACCGATGACCTGATACCGGACATATTTTTTTCCATCTTTAGCAACTTCCGGCAAGAAAAGAGGCCCGGTGATCACACAGACTTTCGCATGGCTTTTTGTCATTTCCCGGACATGTCTTTCTAATTTTACCCAGTATTTTCTGTTGAGCTGGGGATGCTGCGGGCTGATATTGGAAAGATAAAACGTGTCTTTCATCGCTTGAGCACTTGATCTTGCATTGGCTGCAGGGCTCAAATGGCCCCGATCAAATCCCGATCCCTTGTAATCTGATTTATTTGCTCTTAAATGAGGAGGGATCATCGGATCTTCCATGAAATCAAATTCTGCACGCTCTGTCGATCCTTCTAAGCTGGCTGCAGTGAGTTCTTCATAGACCCAGTTGGCATGGCGTGTTCTTCCATCATAAGCAAGTACATAACCTGTCCGATGGATAACAGGACTTGGAGCTGGTTGGAATTCTTTAGAAGTAACAGCCTCAGGCTGCCATACACATTGAGTGAGAGTTAAAGATAAAAGAGAAGCAATGAGAAGGTTTTTTAAGCGCATTTTTTAAAATATATACAGGCGAAGAAAAAAAACCAATGACTCTTAGAACCTCGCGTGGAATCCCAAATAGAACCCGTGATCGCGGATCAAGCTGTTCCACTGAAAGTCATAAGAAGCCTCTAGAGCGTATTTTTCATAAAACTCAAGGAAGAGGTCAAGTCCTGCCAAGAAAGTGTTTCTACCGGCTCCAAAAGCGTTCACACTGGCAGTTGGTGTAGATAAGTCGCGCGGTGTGAAATAGACTTTGTGGTTTTTATCTAAGAACTCTCTTTGCCAG
>CAZBCR010000111.1:0-5044 GCA_964490565.1 uncultured bacterium | reverse complement strand
GGCCATGTAGGCGGTTCCCACATGAGGATCGCCGGTCGGAGAAGGAGCAATGCGTACACGTACTGTCATAATAAACTTTATAGGGTAAAATGTTCTCTACTATTGTCTCCTATGAAGGGATAGTTTTCAAGGTTTAGTGGGGGCGGCTGGCTTTCAATTTTAGATTATTAGATAGTGTAAAATCTTGTTTTGATTCTAGATATTTTCATTCAAATAATCGTTTCCTGTGCTATAAATTCTGCTCAAAATTCAAGGAAATCCTTATGACTCTACCGATTGCTAGAAATCCGATTATTGAAGTCAGTGCTGCTCTTCACGCCAAAGACCCAGAATTGGTTGTGCAGACAATGAACTTGATCCCCGATCATGCAAAAACTAAAATTTACTGGCGGCTTTGGCTATTGATGAAAAGCCCAGATATAAAAAATTATGGAGAGAACTCTTTTTGGAGTTCTGCTTTTCCCGCTCAGAGGAAAATTGAAGCTGTTGAGAGAGTCATTCTTGAAGATGCTGAACCTATTCCTGCACCAGAGAAGCCAGTGCGGCCTGCGAATTCTGTTGAAGTGAAGATGCCGGCATATTGGGACACAGGTTTTGATCCACGGTTTGATGAGGGTGGAAATTTCCTATTAGAGCCGCCTAAAAGATCGATGGCACAAGTGATTGTCGAGGTCACAGCTTATTGTCTCTTTGTTATTAAGGCTTATTGCAGTCCTTGGAAAGAAGAAAGGCAGACTCGAAAGGCAATTTTAGCCGGCGCTTCCTTCGAAAAGGTCTGGTCATCTTACTATGTCCGTGCTTTGGTTAATAATATTGATGACCCATGTGTTAATTGGATTCCACTCGCAGAGCACGATTTTTTAGAAAACACAGGTGATATTTTTCGAAAGCTAAACCATTCTCCTGTGCTTACGCCGCGGCCTTTTCCAAGAGAAGTTATTTTTCCCATTCATCGGATGAATAAACCGCAGGATCCTAATCAAGCGGTAGAAAAGATGCAGCCAGATCTAGAAAATACTGACTTAGCAAGGATGGGATTTAGTTTCACTCGATTAAATAAAGATGCATTTACTTTAGAAGCATCTGGCAAGAGAAAGTTCTCTTTTGATCCTTTTGAATATGATTATGTGCCTCACTATTTGTTTATTCATGCCACCCGCCAGAGTGCTGAAAAATTGAAGCTGGCCTGCCGCGAGCTGCGCCTGCAATTGGCACAGACGCCAGTCGATTTCAAATGCGCTTTTTCTTTTGCTTTATGCCAAAAGAAACTAAGGCCTGTCTTTGAAAGATTTAATCAAGCTTGGCAAGAATATGTTCAATCGCATGAAATTCTGGCTGAATCCCAAACGATTTGGTCGCAAGTTGATTATCGTGCACGTGAATATGCAGCTTTGAGGGCAGAAACTAAATTGTCATCCAAAAAAGCGGATGAAAATCGGCGTATAAAAGGCAGGCCTTCAGAACAAGCTTATGACACATGCCAAGAGTCTTTAAAAAAGGCTTATCTTGCGAAGTATACTGGGACGAAGACAGGTCTACTCTTAAGAGCGCTTTATGATAAGCGCTAACATTTCCGAATAAGCTTTATTCCGTGCGGAGAAAGAATCGATTATTCTCCGCATAATATGCGGAGATTGTGACAAGTCTTATATTTATTGCAACTGTAATATAATTAAAGACTTAATGAATGATGCGGAGAAAAACAGCCTTATTCTCCGCATAATATGCGGAGAATCCTATTGCCCATGCGGAGATGACCTGCTACAATGAAGTTATTATGTATATACATGAGCTTAAGGGCTGGCCTAATTTTTCATGGGACCAAGACAAACTCTCGGAGTTGTTGATCCAGCTACGCCATTTGCAAGGGCGTTTAATTGGCGGAATGGAATCGATCGGCTTTCACGCTAGGGATGAAACCGTTCTACAAGTCCTAACTCAGGACGTCGTTAAATCAAGTGAGATCGAAGGGGAAATTTTAGATCGAACTCAAGTTCGTTCTTCTGTTGCTCGTCATCTGGGGATGGACATTGCAGGCTTAGATAACACAGATAGAAATGTCGAGGGTGTTGTCGAGATGATGCTCGATGCAACCCAGAATTTTGAAAAGCCTCTCACGAAAGAGAGGTTATTAAATTGGCATACCTCACTGTTTCCTAGTGTGAATAAGAGTTATCACAAAATCAGAGTTGGAGAGTGGCGTGCGGGCATTGTGCAGGTAGTCTCAGGACGAATAGATAAAGAAATTGTACACTTTGAAGCTCCTCCGGCGGACCTAGTCGATCATGAAATGACGCTTTTTTTGGAGTGGTTCAATCAAGAGACCACAATGGATTTAGTGTTAAAAGCAGCAATTGCTCACCTATGGTTTGTGACAATTCATCCGTTTGACGATGGAAATGGTCGTATCGGACGTGCAATTGGCGATCTAATGCTAGCTCGTTCTGAAAACAGTTCCCGACGTTTCTATAGCTTATCAGCTCAAATTCAGAAGGAGAGAAAAAGCTATTACGCAATATTAGAACAAACTCAAAAAGGAAATTTAGACATTACTCTCTGGATAGAGTGGTTCTTCAATTGTCTAAAAAGAGCGATAGAAGATGCATTATCCACTCTTGAGACAATTCGGTCTAAATCCCAATTTTGGGAAGAATTAGCAGAAATTTCACTGAATGAAAGGCAACGAAAGATCATTAATCGTCTGCTGGATGGTTTTGAGGGGAATCTGACTTCATCAAAATGGGCGAAGATTACGAAGTGCTCTCAGGACACCGCCTATAGAGATATTCTTGATCTCATTGAGAAAGGGATTCTTACAAAGAATTCTGAAGGCGGGCGAAACACCAGCTATTCTCTTATTGTTCGCAAACCTTAGGCAGCAGCGGGAGCGGAAGCCTTGACTTGCATCATCATGAGAAGATCTTTCATGATGTTAAGGCCTTCATGGAGCTGGATGTCGTTTTGACCAAACTTAGGAAACTGGGAGAACTCTTTTTTAGAGAGAGCTTCTAGGAAGTTTTGGTGGTTTTTATTGAGCTTCAGGCGCTCTTCTGAATTCTTTTTCAATGTTGAGATATAGGGTTCGTAAGTTGTGAGAATCGGCTGAAGATCGTATTTGTAAACACGCAGTGCCTGGTAGCGGTGAATTGCTGGAATATCGTAGAGATTGTCATCGAAGCTCGATTCAATCTGATCTGTCTCAAGAGGGAACTTGGAGAATTTCTCTCCGATGTCCATCGTTGAATAAAATCCCGGAACTACAATATCTGCAGGAACTCCGACGAGCTGAGGACTTTTTCCTGAAACGGTGTAATACCGTCCACGGGTGACTTTATATTCGCCTTTGGGATTGACGCGTCCATAATTGGAAGCTTCTAAAGTGAAGGTTTGGAAAGTTCCTTTTCCATAAGTTTCTGGATCGCCGACGATGATCGCGCGGCCGTACTCTTGAAGGGTTTGTGCAACGATTTCAGCAGCAGAAGCGCTGGCTTTGTTGGTGAGGATGACTAAAGGGCCATCCCAAGCGATATTCGATTCGGTATTACGGAGTTTTTGGATGAAGCCGGTATTGTCTTTGACAGAGACGACAACGCCTTTTTTCATGAAAAGTCCAGCGACTGAAACGGATTGGGTAATGAGTCCGCCGGCATTATTGCGGAGATCTAAAATAACGCCCTTGAGATGATGTTCTTTTTTCATTTTATTGAGAGCTTCTAAAATGTCAGTGCTCGAGGCAAAGTTAGGATCTTGATAAAAGGAGAAAAGTTTGACGATTCCAATAACGCCATTTCCAAAGGGTTCAATGGTAGTTTCGAGCCGCGTCTCTTTAAGAACAATTTCGCCGCGAGTAATTTTGATGTCGAATTTCTCATCTGTTTTGTCTTCTTTTTTTCGAAGAAAAGTCAAAGTTACAGAAGTGCCTTGAGGACCGCGGATGTTCTCAACTGCTTCACTTAAGTCTTGTCCTGCGACGGGATCGTTATTAATGGCGATAATCCTGTCGTTGATTTGAATTTCAGGATGTTTACTGATGGGGCTGTTTTCTAAGATACGTACAATCGTAAATCCATTCAGATCATCGCGTAGTTGTGCACCGATGCCGAAGAGTCTTTGTTGAACTTGGATCATAAATTGATTGGCTTCGGAGGGGGTAAAATAGGTGGTCTGAGAATCCAGGGCGGAGCTTGTGGCTTTAAGGACATAGGCAAGGACATGCTGTTTGCGGGACTTAGGGTCTGCGGCGATCAGTTCTTCTTCTTTAGCAAGGCGTCTTTTATCTAGCCTGTTTAAGAAGGTCTGTTTGGTCTCTGCATCCAGAACTCGTTCAGCTGTCTTGAGTTGTAACCCTTTGATCCTTAGGATGCGGGTTTCAAGTTCTTCAGGGGTCTTTACCCATGTCATATCCTTGAATTCAGACGAGTCGACATCGGAGGGGGGTGTTAAGGTAGCAATCTTTTTTTCGATGGCTCTACGTCGTTCTATGGCCTTTATCATGACCTCATACGCTTCTTCAAAGGCTGAGAAGTCTTCCTTTTTATACCCCTCTAAAGCGGCGGTTAAGAGCTCGGGGGATGCTTTATTCCACTTAACAAGCTCAGGTTCAAGTAGATAGGAGTAATTTGGGTCAAGCTCTTTGAAGAAATTTTCAAAGGATCGTTGCACAAGTTCTTGATTTAGAGTATGATGGGTGGCGTGGGCGCGTAGAATCTCCTCAACCTTAACGCGCGTGTCCCGGGGTGTAAGCTCGGGTGGCTTCGAAAAGACCCCAATAGGGGTAATAAGGAGGCAAAGTAGTAGTAAAAGGTGTCGGATTCTCATGCTATTTGCCCAGGGTTCTTAAAAGGTTCTATAGGTGCGTTTTAAAGGTTTTATGCCCTATTTAGGCGTAGATTACAGCAATTGAGAGGTTTATGGCTATATAAAAAATATTTTAAAATTATGTAGTCAAAAATTATACCTATCTCTCTTGATTTCAATTCCTTTTTATGACATAATTAATAATCTACTAAGAACGTAATATTGATTAATTAATAAAAGCTGCAAA
>CAZBCR010000110.1:0-5277 GCA_964490565.1 uncultured bacterium | reverse complement strand
TGCAGGGATTCCAGTGCATGTTTGGGATCCGGATCGATTAAAAAGAAAAGTTGCCAACAGACCTCTTATGCATAACAAATTTTGTGTTTTTTCTGATAAGGTCTGGACAGGGTCATTTAACTTCACCAACGAAGCTTCAAAGATCCATCAAGAAAATGCCCTTGTCTTACAAGAGGCTGCATTGGTTTCTGCTTATAAAGGGCAGTTTTTCACTATCAAGCTCCGTTCTTGCATTCCTTTACATTCTTATACGTCCATGCGTCCCAAAAAAAAGAAAACGACCGCTCAAGCGTCCTCTAGGGCTAAAAAGTAAAATCTTTCCTATGAAAATACCCAAAAAATCGACCTTAGGATATACTCCTATATTTATGATGAAAAAAATAATTGTATTTTTAGCGATTTGCTGTGCTTTAACTGGATGTTTTGAAGCAGGTCCTGCGGACACTGCCACGTTAACTGTTCCTGTAACGAACAATCCTCATGCGATGCCGGGACCGATGAAGTCGAGCCCGATGCCGAATGTTTTTTAAATGATTTTTTTAAAGCAATGCACTACGTTTAGGAGACGATGAAACAAGGCCCAATAGAGTACCATTTTTTTCCGAGTGATACGAAGAGTCTCATCAAGAAAATCGGTAAAGAGACGCTTTTGCAGTGCTTAAAGCAAATGCTCTTGATCCGGAACTTCGAAATCCGCGCCGAATCAGCTTATCTCCAAGGCAAAGTCGGGGGCTTTTTCCACTCTTATATGGGACAAGAGCCTATCCAAACAGCTGCTGTCTGCATCATGGGAAAGAAACAATGGTGGGCCACTTCTTATCGATGCCATGCTTTAGCACTCCTTTTAGGCGCTACTCCTAATGAACTCATGGCCGAACTCTATGGCCGTGCAACTGGAAATGCCAAAGGCCGCGGCGGTTCGATGCACTTTTATACCGACAGGCTGCTTGGTGGTTTCGGAATCGTCACTGGTCAAGTTCCTATCGCAACGGGCGCTGCTTTTACAAAGAAATACCTCAAAGAAGAGGGCGTTTCCGTCTGCTTCATGGGAGAAGGCGCTGTCGCTCAAGGCTCTCTTCACGAATCTCTCAACATCGCTTCTTTATGGGATCTTCCTTGTATCTACGTGGTTGAGAATAACCAATGGGGCATGGGAACAGCCGTCAGCCGCGCGATCTGCGCTCAGCCGATCGCAGAAAAGCAAGCTCCTAGCTACAACATGAAAGGCTATACCTTAGATGGTATGGACTTCTTCAACTGCTACGCTGGATTTTCACACATTTTTGAAGAGACCAAAAAAACTTCACGTCCTGTGCTAGTTGAAGTTGTGACACAACGTTTCCGGGGCCACTCAATTTCTGATCCAGGCGTTTACCGCTCTAAAGAAGAGCTCTCTAAATGCATGGAAAAAGACCCGATCATTACATTTTACAAAACGCTCTCTGAAAACGGCATGATTACTGAAGCCGAATATGAAGCGATGGACAAAGAGCAAAAAGAGCTCGTTGTCGCTGCCATGAAATTTGCCGATGAAAGTCCTTGGCCTGATCCAATCACCTTAGGGGAGGACGTGCTGGCACCATGAAAACTCAAACTGTTGAAATGCGAGAAGCTCTCCGCCAAGCCATGGATGAAGAAATGGCCCGTGATTCCCGTGTCTTTATCATGGGAGAAGAAGTCGCTGAATATAACGGCGCTTATAAAGTCACTAAAGGGATGCTCGACAAATGGGGCCCTGAACGCGTCATCGATACGCCGATTGCTGAAGAAGGTTTTGCAGGTCTTGCCATCGGCGCTGCGATGACAGGCCTTCGTCCGATCGTCGAGTTCATGAGCTTTAACTTTTCATTTGTTGCCGCTGACCAAATCATCTCTAACGCTCTAAAAATGTACTACATGTCAGGCAGCCGGTTTTCTGTGCCGATCGTCTTCCGCGGCCCTAACGGCGCTGCTGCGCAGGTCTCTTCTCAGCACTCCCACTGCGTCGAAGCGATCTACGGAAACTTCCCAGGCCTGATCATCATCGCTCCTAGCAACCCTTACGATGCGAAAGGACTTTTAAAGTCTGCGATCCGCAATAACAATCCCGTTCTATTTTTAGAAAGCGAGCTGACTTACAACGACAAGATGGAAATCCCCGTAGAAGAGTATCTCATCCCGATTGGACAAGCCAAAGTCGTGATCGAAGGCGAACATATTACCCTCGTTGCTCACAGCCGGATGGTGCTTCTTTGCATTAAAGCGGCTCAAGAGCTAGCTCAAAAAGGGATCCGTGTTGAATTGATCGATCTGAGAACCATCAAGCCTTTGGATATCGCCACGATTGCAAACTCTGTCCGTAAAACCCACCACGCAGTTCTCGTTGAAGAGGGACATTATTTTGCGGGGATTTGTGCTGAAGTTGCCTATGAGGTTCAAGAACACTGCTTTGATTTCCTCGATGCTCCGATCAAACGAGTCTCGCAAGGTGAGACCCCCATGCCGTATTCTAAAACGCTAGAGCGTGAAACGATGCCCACCGTTGAAAAGATCGTCGCTGCTGTTTTAGAATCGCTGAATATGAATTAAGCGATTCACTATATTTAAAAACTTCTATATACAGGATATAATATGCCTTTTACCCTGACGATGCCAAAACTCTCTCCAACGATGGAAGAGGGAACGATAGCAAAATGGCGCAAGAAAGAAGGTGACTTCGTTAAAGTCGGCGAAGTGGTCTTTGACATTGCAACCGATAAAGCTACTGTTGAGCATGCCGTTTTAGACGCAGGGTATTTGCGTAAAATCATTGTAAAAGAAGGGGAGTCTGCCGTGGTGAACCAACCAGTTGCAATTTTGACTGAGAAAAAAGACGAAAGCATCGAAGGCTACAAGCCTGAAGGCGCCGCTCCCAAAACTGCAGCAGCAGCACCAGCGGCTGCGAAGAAAGCAGAAGCTGAAGCTCCTGTCGCCGCAGCTCCAACATCTGGTCTTGCTCAGCCGTCCTTTACTCCTGAGCCTCCGCTGAAAAACTACGAGTTCCCTCCTGCTTCAGTTCCGAGCCATGTCCCCGCATCACCCCTAGCAAAAAAAATCGCTAAAGAAAAAGGGATCGATCTCACAACTGTGAAAGGATCAGGACCTGGCCATCGCGTTGTCAGTTCAGATCTTGATCTAGGCCAGCCTGATCTTCCTGTGACATTCGGACGTCAGGAACGTCCAAAAGTCGCTCCAGGTACCTACGAAGAAGAAAAAATGTCTCCGATGCGCAAAGTTATCGCACAGCGCCTCCAAGCTGCGAAAACTTTCATTCCGCATTTCTATGCCACGATGGAAGTCCGCGCTGAAAAACTCCTCGATGCTAGAGAGCAAATGAAAAGCCTCGGCCATAAGATCTCCATTAACGACTTCATTGTCCGCGCCTGTGCTTTAGCGCTTCGTGAGCATCCTGAAGTCAATAGCGGATTCAATTCTGCTGACCAGACGCTCATCAGATTCAAGACCGTTGATATTTCTGTAGCTGTCGCTGTTAAAGACGGGTTAATTACACCGATCGTCCGTCATGCCGACTACAAGAACCTCGGAGAGATCTCTGCTGAAATTAAAGTGCTGGCTCAAAAAGCCAAAGAAGGAAAACTCCAAAAAGAAGAATACGTTGGAGGATCCTTCACTGTTTCTAATTTAGGGATGTACGGCGTTTCTGATTTCGTCGGCATCATCAATCCTCCTCAAGCGGCTCTTCTTGCTGTTGGGGCTATCGAAGACCGAGCGGTCATCGAAGACCATATCGTTGTGCCTGGTGAAGTCATGCGGCTGACGCTTTCTGGCGATCACCGCGTCATTGATGGAGCGATCGGCGCACAGTTTCTCCAAACGATCAAGAAGTTTCTGGAGAATCCTGCTTCGCTCTTCATGCAATAAAAGCAATGCTTATGGTATGATCCTGGCCTAATTATTTAGGAGGATCTATGTCAACAGCAGTCTCAGGAAGATACATTCCAAAACCTAATGAAGTCACGACCCGCAATAAAGTCTGTCAAGGCGCTGCTATTTTGGTAGGTTTGGCAGGGATTGCGCTTTTTGCATACGCTTGTAAAAGCTCCTCGCGCTCATTGATTTCTCGGGTAGCTATCGGTATCGCTGGATGGTTTCTTGGTGGAAACGCTTTTTATGGATGGTATAAAATTATCCGCCCCATTTGTACCGACATTGAATATAAAAGCGCTCTCCCAAGACAAGTTCAAAGGAGTGATAAAACTGCAGTTGGTTGGATATTGTTTATTGGGGCTAATCCAAATAATCCTGATAGTGAAGGCCTGACTCCTTTGCATGTTGCAAAGGATCCGTCTATCGTTCAGCAATTAGTTTCCTATGGTGCTGATGTCCACGCCGATTCAAAATCTCAAAATACGCCCTTGCATTGCGCATTTAGGTTGTCTGAAGAAAAAGACAAAATTGAGATAATTAAAATTCTTGTTAAGAATGGTGCGAATCTTAACGCTATAGGTGATAACGGTAAAACACTTCTTGAAAAAGCAATGGAATTGCAATCGTTTGCAGTAGCCCATAAGCAGCCCTATCACGATTGGGAAGAAATTATTGCGTTAGCGGGTCCACAAAAAGGTTAGCCTTTTTGGATCAATCGTACTAATTGCCTCATTCAGTAAAAGTAATGCTTAGGGTATAATCTTGACCTAATTATTTGGGGAGATCTATGTCATCTGCAGTCTCGGGAAGATACATTCCAAAACCAGGTGAAGTCACGCCTCGCAATAAAGCCTGTCAACGCGCTGCTGTTTACGTAGGTTTGGCAGGGATTGCGCTTGTAGGGATCGCTGTTATTGCTTCTTCGCGCTCATTGAATTCTCGGGCGGCTATAGGTTTGGCAGGAGTCATTGTTGCTGCAGCCGTTTTTAGGCTACATAAATATATCCTCTACGTGAGTACACAAGACTCTGGACCAACAGGTGCCCTCAAAAGAGAGTTTAAAAGAGGCGATAAAAGTAAATTTAGTCAGTTATTGTTTTTTGGAGCTAATCCCAATAACCCCGTGCGTGATCATGGCATGACTCTTTTGCATAATGCCATGGATCCGGATACGGTTGAGCTATTAATTTCCTATGGTGCTGATGTCAACGCTCGTTCAAAGTTTCAAGATACGCCCTTGCATAAGGCAATGGAAGGGTCTTTAGATCTAGACAAAAAAAAGGTCATTAAACTTCTTTTTTGGAATGGAGCGGATCCCAACGCCGTAAATAATGGTGGCTCTACACCTCTTAAAGATGCAACATTTTACAG
>CAZBCR010000109.1:0-5434 GCA_964490565.1 uncultured bacterium | reverse complement strand
CAAAGAGACATTATTGAGAAGATCCGCGGAGGCGCTTACGATTTGGGAATCTTGCTGACCCACTCCTTTTCATCAGCTTGGCTGTTTTGGCGCGGTGGTGTTAAGAGACGACTCGGATATCGCGGCAACTGCCGTAACCTTCTCCTAACTGACAAGATTGACTTTCCTGAGAATGTCCGCGAGCAGCATCTGGTCAACACTTATAAAATGCTGTTAGAGCCTTTAGGCATTCCGATGTCTGAAACAAAACCTCGCATCTTTTTAAAAGATAAAGAACTTGAAGAAGCGAAAATCTTGCTCCACAGACTGGGCGTTACTCCTAATGCTCGTCTGATCGGCATCAATCCTGGAGCTGCTTACGGCTCAGCGAAATGCTGGCTTCCGGAACGTTTCCGGGCTGTGACAGAAAAACTGCTCCAGTTAGACAATGTCCACATTGTCTATTTTGGCGATGCTGCCACGCAGCCTTTAGTGAAAGAGATCTGTAAAGGACTCCCTGTAACAAATTTGGCCGGTTTGACAACGCTGAGAGAACTGGCTTCCTTAATTAAGCTTTGCTCCGTCATCCTGACAAATGATAGCGGTCCTATGCATGTGGCGGTTGCTGTAGGAACGCCGCTGGTGGCGCTTTTTGGATCGACAAATGAAATTGCGACAGGTCCTTATAAAACAGGAACTGTGATTCATAAGCATGTCGATTGCTCACCGTGCTATAAACGGATTTGCCCTATTGACTTTAGATGCATGAAACGGATAGAAACCGATGAAGTGTATGATGCTTTAGTGAAAACTCTAAACACCTCGAAGAGATATGTTGAAAAGACTTTGGAAAAAAATCGCACCTAATCCTTTAGACCGGCGGCTGAAAAAAGCTGCAAAACAAGGATGCAAGTCGGTACTCATTCCGTGGAATCGCGGTCTTGGCGATATCGCTTTGGGGCTTTATGCCATCGTTAAACGGGTCCGAGAATATCTTCCTGATGCGAAGGTAACTTTTATCACACGTCCTGATTTGAAAGACGGTTTTCAGTTGTTAAAAGACATCGATGTGATCATCGCCCCTGAATGGGCTAGAGGAAAACCGACTCCCCTGCCTGTGAATCTGCCTGCTTTTGATCTGGTGATCCCCAATGCTGATCCTTCTTATTGGGTCGCTTGGCAAAGAGGCAAACTCATTCCAAAAATGGAATGGAACAAAGAATGGGACTCTTTATGCGAGCGCTTTAATCTTCCTCCTAACTGCGTCGCTGCCCATGTCCACTGCGAGACCGATTATTATTTTGAGAGAAACTGGCCGTTTCATAAATGGCAGGAGCTGTTTGATTCTTTAGACGGCCCGATCGTCTTGCTCGGTCTAAAAAAAGATCTCGTTTTTACACATCCCCACTTGATCGATCTTCGAGGCGACACTTCTCTATTTGAAATTCTTTCCCTTTTGAAAAACAAATGCCGGTGTTTGATTGCTCCCGATTCAGGCATTTTGGGCATGACATATTTTCTCAATACGCCTTTTCCTTTGAGAATTGTTTCTCTTTGGGCCGATCCTAATCACGGGATCTTAAAACAAAACGTTCCTTCTCCGAATCCTCTTTTAGAGCATATCCCTATCATTAGTTCTAACCGGAAAGACGCTGCGCTGATTCCTGTCTCGCAGGTCCTACAAGCCTTATGTTAGATAATAAGTTCTTAAGTTTACAGCGGGCGCTCATTGCTCAAACTGTAAATTTTCCGATTCCAGAACCCTATAGAAAATTTGAGAGAGCAACTGTTGCTGCAAGGGTAAAAGGAGAAGAGCTACTATCAAAGGGTAAAGTCGCTTGCCTCGTTTTAGCAGGAGGTCAAGGATCTAGACTAGGAACACCACTGCCTAAAGCCCTTGTTAAAGTCACACCGGTTCGCAAAAAAACTCTCTTGCAGCGCCTCTGTGAAAAAACTTTAGCTGCTTCTAATCTCTACAAGACGTCGCTTCAAATCGCGATCATGACCTCTTCGTTAAATCATCAAGAGATTGGTGAATATCTCGTTAAAAATCATTATTTTGGATTGAAAGCTAGCCAAGTGCAGCTGTTTATGCAAGACAGCGCTCCGTTTATCAACGACCAGGGAAATTGGATCCTAGAGGCTTCGGGCGCATTTGCCGCAGGTCCTGATGGAAATGGCCACAGTCTACGTAAACTGATGGAATCTGGAATTGGTACGAAATGGAAAGAGCAAGAAATCGAGTCTATCATTGTGCTGCCCATTGATAATCCACTTGCAGATCCTTTTGATGCCGCTTTATGTGGTGATCATGCGCTAAATGATCGAGAAGTTACAGTTAAAGCGATTGAAAGATCGGACCCTTCTGAAAAAGTAGGCGTACTTGTCTCTTTAAAAGGGAAGCTGGCGGTTCAAGAGTATTCAGAACTTCCGGAAAATTTCGATGCACCGCTCGCGCACATCGGGCTTTTTTGTTTTAGCCTTTCATTTGTTGAAAAAGTTGCTCAGGTTGAGCTCCCTTGGCATCTAGCCCGAAAAACCTATGGGAACCAAAAAATTTGGAAATTTGAACGATTCTTGTTCGACGTCCTTGAGCATACGGAAAAAACAGGCGTTGTTGTCTATCCCCGAGAAGATGTCTATGCTCCATTGAAAAATCTGGAGGGCCACCATAATAGCTTGGAGACCGTACAACAAGCTTTAGTTGCGTTTGATAAGCGGCTGGTTGCTGAATTAACGAAGATGCCAGAGCCAGGCCATCTTATTGAATTAGATCCGGCTTTTTACTATCTCACGCCGGATCACAAAAAGAACTGGCAAGGTAAAACACTGCCTTGCTTAGACTACTATTCATAATATAGGGATTTTTTAGTTGGACCCAGAATGGATCAAACTTAAAATAAACTTTACCCTTGCAAAATTCTGACATTTTATAAACCATGGTCCCAGCTCTTAGAGACCGCTGATTTATTTTGAGCTACTTTCACCAGCAGTCTCACAACATTTAGGAGGTCGATTATGTCAATGACAGTACAACGTACAGCTTGCTCAACTATTGCTGTGCAAAATAATATCAACGAGCCAACCAAGGAACTGGAAGGTCATCCCGCATATTACTCAACATTAACTACGAACGATTCTGAGGCTATATTGCAAGGGACCTCCCCTATGACCTACATTTTATGGATGGAGGCAAGCAACGCGAAAGGGAAAACCCCTCCACAATACTTCTTATCCTATATGGACACTTCTTTGAGTGTTATACACCGACCTTTTAGCCATTGTGGTACATGGAAAAACTGCGATCCTCAGGGCAGAGAACTGCTTGCAGACCTAATCCCACAAATGATGCGCTGCAAACCCTTAGAATGTAAAATACTCATCAACCCAAATCACTTTCAAAAAGAGTGCTAGAAAAAAAGCTGGACCTTTCAAGCCCTCGCACTAATTTGACGAAGTTTCCACAAGGAAGCGTACGGGAGTTGCTATCCTTAGCCGCTCCCCTCTTCTTGATTTTATTTTCGGGCTGCCTTTTAAGTTTTTTAGAACGGATCTGGTTTGCTCGTTTTTCAATTCAAGCTCTAGAAGCTTCTGTCAATGCTATCTACCTCTTGCGCATTTTTCAAATGCCGTGCATTGCCTTAGCCATGATGGCTCAAGCTTTTGTTGGCTACTACAACGGGGCTAAAGATTTTACTGCGATTGGTCGGTGTATTTGGCAAATGATCTGGTTTTCTGTTTTTTCAATGGCAATCACTGTTCCTTTAAGCTTTTTTGCCCAACATATTTTTTTTAAAGGGTTGGAAATTGAGCAAACAGTAGCCCCTTATTTTACTATTTTAGTCTTTTGTAACTTCCTTTATCCGCTCGGAGCTTCACTATTGAGTTTTTATCTAGGAAGGGGGAAAACAAAATTCATTGTTTTTGCTACGCTGATTGCCTACCTGATTAATGCAGCTCTTGATATCGCTTTGATTTTTGGAATCGATCCCTGGATCCCCGCGATGGGCATCAAAGGAGCGGCTATTGCAACACTATGCGCTCAAGGCTCCCTCTCTCTTCTTTTATTCAGCCTGTTTTTAAAAAAAGCCAACCAAAAAATCTACGGCACGCATCAATGGAGATTTCAACCTAAAGCCTTTTGGCGCTATATTTCTCCTGGAATTCCCCGAGCAATTGGCCGCCTGATCGCCTTTGCCTTTTGGGCTGCATGCACTCACATCATGGCCTCTAAAGGCGGCGATTATCTTCTGATCCTGTCGATCGGAGGGACCATCAGCATGTTCTTAATGTTCCTCAGCGATGGCGTACTCCAGGCCTTTGTCGTGTTAATATCTAATGCACTAGGTGCGCAAAACTATCACCGGCTTAAAAAGTTTCTGAACTCGGGTATTTTTGTTATCATGACGATCGGCTGTCTTTTAACTGTCCCGCTTGTGATTTACCCTGAAACAATCCTTTCACTTTTTTCTTTAAAAACAAGTTTAACAACGAGCCTGCAGCTCACTCTCATCTGGATTGGGCTTCACACGGTCGCTGTGATGTTCAACGCACTGATGCTAGCTGTACTGATCTCTTTCAAGGACACCTTCTTTGTTCTGATTGCAAGCCTTATCACCGCCGTTGTCGGATATATTCCTACTTACATAGGAATGAACTATTTTAAACTTCCTCCCGATAAATTTTGGGTCTTCACTCTTTTTACGATGGTTTTTTCTACATCTCTTTATATCTGGCGCATTTATCAAAAAAAATGGCTCCAGCCCGTCTTGAAACCTCTTCCTCCTGAACAACCTATTCAAAATCAGTTTGATGCACTCACTTGAGCATTGAACCTTGTTGTGGTATAACCTATCCAAAAGGCAAAAATGAAAATTTGTTATCTCGGCGCTGGCACTTGGGGATTTTGTTTGGCTTCTCTCTTAGCTTCTAAAGGCAATGAAGTTGCGTTATGGACCAAACGAGACGATTTTGCAAAATTACTTGCAAAAACTCGGAAACATCCTAAACTTCCTAATTCCGAAGCTCATCCATCAGTCACTCCTACCAGCGATCTCGCAGAAGCCATCAAAGATGCCGATTTTATTATCGAGTCTGTAACTTCCGTCGGCATACGCCCCGTCTTTGAACAAATCCACAAACTAGGCGGAGGAAACTGCCCCATTGTCATCACGTCAAAAGGCATCGAGCAAGGCAGCTGCTTGCTACTTCCTGAAGTGATCATCGATGTCATGGGCGCTTCCCATCGAAAATATGTCGGATGTCTTAGCGGACCGAGCCATGCCGAAGAAGTGATCGAAAAACTTCCGACATCCGTGGTTTGTTCAGCTTATGAAGCTGATATCATGCAGCAAATTCACGATCTTTTTTCGACGCCTTTTTTCCGTGTTTATCCTAACTCTGATATCAATGGAGTCGCTTTTGGCGGAGCGATGAAAAACATCATTGCGATTGC
>CAZBCR010000108.1:0-5442 GCA_964490565.1 uncultured bacterium | reverse complement strand
TAGACTTTTTTATCAGAACCGGCAACGTCTACTTTAAAGGACGCGCTGTCATGGTAAAAAATAGCATGTACCTCATGGCGATGGAGTGTGAAATTCCAAAGTACGACGAAGTTCGTTATAAACACTTCGTGAACTCGTTTAAAATCCACGCTCAGAAGACAGCTTCTAAGTAACTAGAAAGTAAGTTCCAGATTTCCTTGGGCGAAGGGTGCGGAGTTGTAACGGTAGTACTTCCCACGATGGTTATGTGAATCTTTGATGAGTATCCATCCCCCGAAGTCCCAGCCTCCGCCTATGGAAATACGGATCAAGTGCTCGAACTTGTATTTGAAGATCAGTTCAACTCCATTCGAGTGGACAGAAAAAATCGCATCTCTAAATCCTGGGGCTCCGTCTCTTGCTCTTCGAGGATATTTGTAAGGGCCTCCAATACTGGCATAAGCCGCTTCTAAAGACCAATTCTCATCGAAAGCATAATTCAAAGAATAATCGACAGGAAAGATCGCATTTGCGCTCCAATGGTCATTGAATATCCAATCAAAACCAATGATGGGCCAAGCGTGACCATTTAAAACACCATACCATCCGAGCATCCCTACGTGGACTCCGCAGCAATCTGCAAAGTTATATCTTCCCCAAAGCATCGCATGACCAACACCTGATTTAGCCATATCCAAATGTACGGCATCGAGAGAAAATCCTGCATTGATGATCCATCTCCATTTTTCCAGTGTAGTAGAGACAAGTCCCAACGAAGCGGCTAGATAATTAAAATTCGTTTGGTGGAATCTGGGGTTTTTGTCCCATTTGAAATGCAGAAAATCGTAACCGATTTCATACGTCAGTGAGTTTTCATCATCGCAGAAAAATTGCGTGTAGTAAAAAGCAGCATCGACATCCGTGTAGTTGACATGTCCTTTACGATGACGTTCAAACTTTGCAGGAGCAACCCAGTGAGATCTTCCTTCCACATGCCAAGGCCGATCTGGATCGATGAAATGGTAATCGGAAAATCCATACTCATAAGTGTAAGCCGCTGCAGGGGAAAGTGATGCTAACTCATTTGCATAGACGCCAGCGGTGGAGAGTGCAATCAATGAAAAAATCAAACGCATACGAGTGCCTTTTTTAAAAAACACATTATGAAAAAATTAAAGATTTAAAGAAAGGATGTCGTTGTAGGTCTTGAAATGGAGCTTGCCAAATTTCCCCATGCTCTCTCCACCGTGTTTTTGAATGAGTTTTCGTCCCGCTTCAATGACTTGCTTCGAAGCGCCTTTAGGAAGCTCAAATCCTGCTTCTTTGCTTAAAGTGTCGATCCCTTCAACAAAAGCCGCTCTTGCTAAAATCGAAGCTGCCGCAACAACAGGATCTTCTTCAGCTCTCGGCCTCTGTGTCAATTTGATCGCCAGATTTTTCTGTTTCAGAGCGTTAAGCACTAGAGATTCATCCGCAAATTGGTCGATGAGCGCTTCTTTGCAGCCCGTCTTTTCAACAAGCTCGCCAATGGCCGTGCTATGGCCCCAGGCTAGCAACCGGTTCAAGTTTTTAAACTTTCCATAGAGCTCATTATATTTCAGAGGAAAAATGCGGATGATCGAATGAGCAAAAGCCGGACGGATCTTAGAAGCCATGATGAGGATATTTTTATCTCCCATCTTTTTGCTGTCTTTTACTCCGATCTCCAGAAGCTTTTTGATACCTGCTTCATCGGCTTGGACGCCGGCGATGCAAAGAGGTCCAAAAAAATCGCCCTTACCTGCCTCATCAACCCCGATATGAGAAGTCATATCAACGCCGATCTCAGGATAGGTATAAGCGAGTGATTTCAAGATTTCTGGTTCCAGATAGTAGGCGATGAAGTCGTCTTTGCCTTTGCCCTGCACGGTGATCTTGCCGCTAGTGTATAGAGTGCAGGAGACGCCCTGCTTTTGGGCAGAAAAGATCGTGTAGGCAGGCTTAGCCATCTCAAAGCCTTGCTCTTCTAGATCGGCTTTCAATTTGGTAGCAAGTGCTAGATCTATGGTCGCGACAAAGGTATTCACAGTCTGAAGCCTAGCATTTTAGAGTGTTTTTGTGAAAACAATGTGTTCACCGCAGCAGCTGCTTTATTCTTTATATTAAAAAAAAGAACATGCAAAATATTTTCTTTACTGATTGAGCTTCAGATTCAAACTAAGGAGAAAGTATGTTGAAAAAAGTGAATTTTTCGTTGCAACTACTAGCGTTTTGTTTAATGGCATTCCTAATGAAACCGCTTGTAGCCGGAGAAGGATATGTCAATAACAATGGAGTCCGAATTTTCTACCGCGACATTGGTAAAAAACAAAAGCAAACAATCGTTTTTCTCCACGGATATCCTTTGTCAGGCAAGTCTTTTGATTGTCAAATTGAAGATCTGAAGTTGTACTTTCGCATCATAACGATTGATGGACGCGGGTTTGGCCGTTCAGATAAACCGACGGCTCCTGCTGATTATACCTTTCCTAATTTCGTCAGCGATGTGGATGCTGTTGTGTCACATCTAGGGATTAAACAATTTGCCCTTGCGGGAGTCAGCTATGGATCTGTGACAGCTGAAGCCTATACTCTAACGTTTCCTCAGAAGGTTTCCCATCTCATCTTAATTGCGCCTTTCTATGGACAGTTCGTCAATAACCCTCCATTTACCGATGGACTTCCCGTGGGGATATTTGATCCTTTGATCGCCGGGCTTGCTGTTGATCCAGCGGCTACCGATGCGGCGTTTATCAGTCTCGCGGTCCCTGAAACTTGCAAAACAGGAGCGCATGTCAGAAAAGTGGATAATCATATAGCATCTCAGTCGCCCGCTTATGCACAGATAAATTTGCTGACTTTAGCAAAAGGAACTTTTCCATATCCGGCTCTATTAAATACAATCACTGCGCCGACATTAATCCTTTATGCTTCGCAAGATGTCATTGCTCCCAGGGTAGCGGTAGGGGCTCTTATGCAGCATGCTCTTAATGGTGGGATTGAAAATTCTACAATGGTAGAAATTAATGGCGGACATTTTGCAATTCAAACACAGGCTGAGCGCTTTAATAGAGCAATTTTTTCATTTCTAATCGCCAATCCTGCATCATGCCATGGTTGCCACTAAATCGAGTGATTTTTATGATAAGAAAAATACCATCTAAACTGGAGAAACTATGAAAAAAGATCTGATCCTGGGTATTGCAGTGATTGCATTAGCTTGGAACTTGCCCCTATGTGGATTTTGGAAGTTCGGCAAAGGATCTCAAAACAACTGCGAGGAAGTCTGTGAACCTAATATCACTTTTAACACAGGTTTTAACTTGTCTGCACTCGGTGGGATCAACTGGGTTCACACCACGGTCTCATCATTAGGGCATGTAGAGTTCGATCCGGGTTATTTATTCGGAGGTTCAGCCGGCTACAGATGGAATATGGGGCTTGAAGTCGAAGCAGAGGTCATTTATCGACGCAATGGTCTTGAAACTGTTTCCATGAGTGGTGAGAAATTTAATAGTCAAGGCCATCTCCGAAAATGGTCTTATATGGGAAATCTCAAGTATTATCTTCCTCCTCGTTGGTATATTGCACCCTATTTTGGTGGAGGAGCAGGGTATGCCAATCAAAAGCTATTCATCGACAAAATCAGAGGCCTTCCTATTAACAGTAATGAAAAAAAAGAGGGATTTGCTTGGCAAGTATTAGCCGGGATTACCTGTTATCTCTGCAGGCATCTTGATCTGGATATCGACTACCATTATCTGCAGCTCAAGGGTTCCACGCATGACAATTCTTTAAGCCTGGCTCTGACAGGTTCGTTTTAAACTTACACACTCCGATTTGTTTCCAAATCGGAGTCTCTTCTTAATCCTTAGGAAAATAATCTTTAAAAATCGGTTTTCGAAAACGTTTCTGAACCACTTGATAATAATTTTGATAGAAAGCTGTGTCAGATGAGTTCATATTCAGACGGAGTAATTCGATCAGGCTGGCCAAGAGTCTTCTATTATGAGATGAGTAACCGAGAAGCTCTATATCGTGACGGTCCATATGCGTGGAAAGGTCAGTATAAACTTTGTGCAATTCATTACGAAAAGTGAGTTCTATCGGCTGAGGGGGTCGATAAACAGGCGAGCTATCACCATATCCGATCGGTGTAGGTGGAAAGCGAGGGGACTCAACTTCTTCAAGTGTAAAAATCCCATATAGAACGTAATCTTGCGTTGTTATTTTTTTAGTTGCGGGAGTCTCAGGAGTAACCTCCGGTGGAGTCGGAGCAAACATCACAGTATGGTCGTCTTCTGATTCTATTGAACTGCCATGTTCGGCGTCATCATCTTCATATTGTAAAGCTCTTAATACGACTTCATTGACTAAGCTATTGCTGGAGGTGGAACGGCTAACGCAAGACATTGAAAATTCCTTTTTTGGGGAGATTTTCAACGAGATACGAGATTAAAATCAACACTTGTTCTAGAAGGATTTATCTCTTTTGGAAATTTTTGCAGTGCAATAAAAATACAAGACGGTATATTAAGATCTAACCTGAGGTGAATATGGCAGAAGAATTGAAACGTTTAGGCGATATGCTGAAAACCAAAAGAAAAGAGATGAACCTTTCTTTAAAAGAAGTTGAAAACGCAACTTCGATCCGCAGCTCTTATTTGGAAGCAATTGAAGACGGAAGCATCACCGATCAGATCGCCGGCATTTATGCTCAAGGCTTTCTCAAACAGTACGCCTCATTTCTAGGAATGGAAGTCGAACAGCTCGTTAAAGATAATGCACTTGCTTTTGTCATGCCTGGAGAAAAGCATGATTTTTCCTACGGCATCGGCACTTTAGAAGTCCGAGGAAGCCAAGGCGGGGGAGTCAAGTGGTTCCCTAATCTTTTATGGGCAGGACTCTCTGCTGTGGTTCTCGTTGTCGCGTGGTATGTTGCCAAGGCGCTAGGAGTGCTGTGACCGATCCGTTCACAAATCGACTGATCCATGAAAAGTCTCCTTATCTTCAACAACATGCTCATAATCCAGTCGACTGGTTTCCGTGGGGCGATGAGGCATTTCAAAAAGCAAAAGAATTAGACCGTCCGATCTTTCTTTCCATTGGATATTCGACCTGTCATTGGTGCCATGTCATGGAAAGAGAATCTTTTTCCAATGACGAAATCGCTAAGCTCCTCAACGAAACCTTCATCTGCGTCAAAGTCGACAGGGAAGAACATCCCGAAGTCGACAGCCTCTATATGGACTTTGCTCAAGTCTTGATGTCCGGCGGAGGCGGCTGGCCGCTCAATGTCATCCTGACTCCCGATTTAAAACCGATGCTCGCTGCGACCTATATCCCTCCTAAACCGATGCGGGAGATGCCGGCATTTTCGGAACTCATCACCCAGGTCAAACAACTGTGGGAAAGCCCCGAGAGACAAGAACTCGTTCTTCAATC
>CAZBCR010000107.1:0-5594 GCA_964490565.1 uncultured bacterium | reverse complement strand
AGCTCATCTGCAGTGGTATTTGCAGATTTGGCTTTTTCAATCGCTTCATCTTCGTAAAGTGGCACCCCGTTTTCAAAAAGGGACTCCAGCTGGAGCAGGGCGACAAGCGGATTAAAATTTTTACGTTCTTTTTCAGCTCGTTGATAGAGGACGCAAACGTGATCAATTCCAGCTTCGGTAAGTTTTTCTTCCAACGATTGAAGTTGAGCCCACTGATCGTCGACAATAACAATTTTTTTAGGCTGGTAGCCTGTCTCATCGAGGATCTTATCGACGAATCCACCTTTAGTATAGGGATCGACATAGAAAACGCCGTTATGAAACAACTGAGGATCAGTAGATTTTAACTCTTCTGGGACTATTGATTTTTTAAGATCGATTCCCAGGCTTCTAAGCTGGAAATCAGTGAAGTTATCGACTTGATCAACAATCGTCGAATACCAGACGCTTCTGCCACGGCCTGTCAAACAAAAGACAGGGATTTCTTTCTGTTGCAAGGTGTCGATCCACTCGACAATTTCTTTTTGGACGGGTTTGACAGGGATGCTGGTCGCCACATAAAACGTCCACTGATCGTGGAGGTTGCCGGCTTGTTCTAGATCTTGCGTTTTCATTTTACGGACATTTCTGCGGATATAATGACGCCACGGCTTAGAACCTAAGCTCAGTGTTGAGTCGCTAATGGTATCTGTCATCCCAAGAAGGACGAGCGTCCCCTCTTCAACATGGGAATAAACATCTTCAATATTGGTTGTTTCAATAATCTCTGCTTTCAACAGTGTTGGCAGTAGCAGTGCAAGTCCCATAACCCAGTTTTTCATAGTTTCATCCTTTTTTTGCGTGCCGTGAAGCTTGGCAATGGATAATAACAGGTTTAGGGCACTTCACGTCAACAGGATGTCCCAAAATTTTTATATAAGACAAAGGAAGAACTCCTAAATTCTTCTCAGCCAGATAGACATTTCGCAAAGCAATCTGATCCCAAAATTCTTCTGTTCGAGTGGGGTCGACTAAAAGCCTTTGACACTCTTGCGCCCAACTTTTTAAAACCTGGCTCCCTCTTTCGGTGTAGTTGACATAGATCGTGCCTGATCGGATTTTAGAAGGATGATCGGATTTTAGGTCCGTTTGAGAATAAACGGCGAAATCTTTTTCAAAGACTTTGAGGATTTTAGGTTTTTGCGCAAAAACAGCATCGACATCAACCCAAAGAACTGGACGTTCAAACTGCCGGAGTTTTTCCGCGATAAAAAACGGTTTGTAGGCGCAGTTAAGCTCCCACGAGCCATACGAATCAATCCCTTCAATATGATGCTCGACTCCGAACTTATCGCAAGAAGCCATCAAATGATGAGCATCCAGCTGATAAGGAGTGTCTTTGGTGTAAAAAGAGATCACTAGAGGAAACATCTTATTCCTTTTTTTTCAAAAATGTAATACGAAGAGAATCATGCACGTAATTCATATCGCTTCGGAACTTGCCCCCATCGCAAAAGTCGGTGGTCTGGCCGATGTTGTCTTTGGCCTCGCACGGGAGACGCAAAAAAAAGGGCATACCGTTGAGATCTTAATCCCTAAATACGACTGCCTTGATTACACCGCTCTTCAAAATCTAAAACCTGTGTTCCGCGAGCTCTGGTCGTTCGAGGGACCCAATCAGTACCATAATACGATTTGGTCTGCTCAAGTCCAAGGATTAAATGTTCTGCTATTAGAGCCCCATCATCCGGGATATTATTTTAGCCGCGGATCGATCTATGGATTTCCCGATGATGTCGATCGGTTTATCTATTTTTCCAGAGCGGCACTAGAGTTCCTTTATAAGTCAGGAAAAAATCCCGATATTATTCATATTCATGACTGGCCAACAGCGCTTGTCGCTCCTCTCTATAAAGAGATGTATATTCCACTAGGATTTAGGACCAAAGGGATCGTCCAAACCATCCACAATCTTGAGCACCAAGGCAAATGCTCAGTGCAGAACCTAACTCGTGCAGGCCTACGGGGAGAAGATTTTCTCACACCTGCCAAAATGCAAGATCCACTTTCGCCTTCTAATCTCAATCTACTGAAAGGCGGAATCGAGTATTCTGATTTTGTTACAACGGTCTCCCCTACCTATGAAAAAGAGATCAAAACCGCTGAAGGCGGCTGCGGCCTTCATCTGCTTTTGGCAAAGCATTCTAATAAACTGAAAGGGATTCTCAACGGAATTGATTTTGATTATTGGAATCCTGCAACTGACCCCCTTCTTCCTAGCAAATATGACCTAAAAACTGTTCAAAAAGGCAAAGCGGAAAGTAAAGCAGAACTGAGGAAAAAATTCGGACTGAAAGAATCAAAAGGACCTCTAGTTTGTGCAATTAGCCGTTTAGTTGCTCAAAAAGGTCCTGAAATGATGATCTATGGTTTGAAAAAAACAGTAGAAAAAGAAGGGCAATTTGTCCTCCTCGGAACGCCTGCCACTCCTGAAATGGGCACCCAATTTAAAACTCTGCAGAAAGAATACTCCAAAAATAAAAACACCGTCATCCATTTGGAATACGATGAGTCTTTGGCACATTTAATCTATGCCGCCTCTGATATGATCTTAATCCCCTCTATTTTTGAGCCGTGCGGCCTCAGTCAAATGATCGGGCTCCGTTATGGATGTGTTCCATTGGTCAGGTATACCGGAGGCCTTGCCGATTCGGTTTTTGATGTGGAGACGTCTAAAAAACCCGAAAATGAAAGAAATGGGTTTGTCTTTGACTTTCCCGATTCTTCCGGTGTCGACTGGGCCTTAGATCGGTCTTTGAAATACTATAAAGACGCCGCCAAATGGGCAACGATCGTCGAACAAGGCATGAAATGTGATTATAGTTGGAGCCGGTCAGCTGATGCCTATCTAGAAATATATAATCAGCTTAGTGCGAAAAAGCCTTCTTAATGAGTTTCCAGTTCGCTGTGATGTATTCACAGCCGGAAACTAATGTGTAGAGAGCTGCGATGCCAGCAGCATAGTAAGCCATCAGCTGGAACGATTCTTCTGCCAAGCATCCTCTGCTGTAGACGGTCATCAGAATTAAGATAAAGAACGCGACTGTGGCTTGGACAATCGCTTTGACTTTGCCGCTAAGGCGAGCAGCTAACGCTACTCCTTGCAAAGCACAAAGAGTACGGAGCGATGTGACAATCGATTCTCTGAGTAGCAAAATCAAGACGATCAAGAGTGGAAGTTGAACAACGCCTTGAGTAAAGCTTAAAAAGACCGAAAGTCTGAAAATGCTATCGGCCATCGGATCGAGCACCTTACCAAGATCTGTAACTTTATTGTGACGGCGGGCTAAAAACCCATCAAAGAAATCTGACAGCTCGCAAATCGCTACGATTCCGAGGAGGGTATAGCAAACTCCGACCGGAGAAAATCCCCAATCCGTGCCGAAAAGATAGAGCACCATGAAAACGGGGCTCATCACAACACGGATAAATGTAAGATAAAATGGTAATGTCATTGATGCTATGTATACTGATTTAGGAGGATTTTACGCATCTAGTTTTTTTATTTGACTAGTGCGAGCTGATCATTCGTTTGAAGAGCGAGCTGTCCACAAGCCGCTGCGATATCTTTTCCTTTCGTATAGCGCCAGGTCGTTGGGATGCCGCCGCTAACTAAAATTTCTCTAAATTGTTCAATCGCCTCTTTTCCAGGACGTTTGAGCTTGATTCCTTCGATGGGATTGTAAGGAATAAGGTTGACCGTGCATGGATGTCTTTTGACGAGCTTGACGAGCTCTAAAGCATGCTCTTCGGCATCATTAATCCCTTCCATCAAGGTATATTCATACGTGATGTCCCTTCTGGAAGTTCTAGCAAAATAGAGCATTGCTTCTAAAAGATCGGCAAGCTCATATTTTCTTGCATAAGGAATAATTTTTTTGCGGAGGTTCTGATTGGGAGCGTGGATGGGTAGAACGAGATTCACGCTCAGACATTCATCGGCAAAGCGGGTGATTTTTTCAACAAGTCCCACAGTTGAAACGGTGATTTTTCTCTGAGAGATGTTGAGGCCCTTTGGATCGTTGATCAAGCGGATGGTTTTAAGAACATTGTCGTAATTTTCAAACGGCTCGCCCATGCCCATAAAAACAACGTGGCAGATCTTTTCGCCTTTGTCTTTGAGATACTGATCTGTTTGGATGAGCTGTTCCATGATTTCGGCAGTATCTAGATTGCGGAGCAGTCCATTTTTTCCCGAAGCGCAAAAAGCGCATCTTGCGGGGCATCCGACTTGTGAAGAGACGCAAATGGTGCGTCTTTCAGGAGCGCGGATTAAAACAGATTCAACAAGGTTGCCATCTGAGAGTTCCCAAAGAAACTTTGTTGTTTGGCAGTCTTCAGAATCTAAAATTCTTCGAAGTTTTAACGTATGGAGCTTGAAATGTGCGCTGAGTTTTTCTCTGAGAGATTTTGAGAGATTTGACATCTCATCCCAAGAACTGACTTTTTTCTCATAAAGCCATTGAAAAATCTGCCCTGCGGTGAACGGCTTCTCGCTTTGCGAGACTAGCCAATCGCGGAGCTCTGTTTCGGTTAAGTTATATAGGGATTGCATCTTAAAAAGTGGAGGTAGGCGACCTTCGTTGTAACAAAGCGGACATGCTCTTGCTGAGCACGCGCTTGGTTCATCTTACAGTCTAATTGGGTATTTCTCAGGGCAGTTGCTTGCACTTCATAGATAGCTTTATGGAGCTGTACTAGAGGTGAGGAAGCGACTTTTTGCAATGCCATATTGATCTCGTGTTTTAGACCCGCAAGTGTATAGCAAAACCTTATATAAATCAATGCGCATACTAAATATTTTACTTAACAATGCTTTTATGATTTTGTTGGAATTATTTGAATGAAGAAGCGTAGACTTTTATCACTTTTTTACAAGGAGATCGTATGGCATCTATACATTCCCTCACAACAGCACCTGTGAACGTTTACAGCAAAACCTATTGGACAGGCTTTATTCAAGCTGTCAACGAAGAAGCAGCCTATGAACTCGGCATGCATGACCAAATCAACCCGGAAGCTACCCGAGCATCAAAAGAACGAGGTTGGAAAGCATCGTCATTTACTCCGAACATCCTCAACTACACTGATAGCTCATATGTTGATCGGAGTACAAACTTTGATTTTAGCAGCCATACGACCACCCATGTTCATCATCATCATCCTGCTTCTTCTCCATCAAGACCTCTTTCAGAAGCAGAACGCAAGGCTAAAAAGAAGGAAAAAGAAGAAGACAACCTCGAGAAATATAAATGGCTCGGACCCATCATCGCTTCTATAGGAGGTTTCTTAGCTGCCTACACTTGGCGCGGCTATCAAAGATGCAAAGCAACCCATGATCATACAGCACTAGTTCAATTCGATCTCAGGACTAGATTAAATGACGGATTTACTCCCCTAAAGCCTCAATTGGAAAGAATTGTCAGCATCAAGCTCAATGTGGATGAAATCAGATATTCAATCCTTCAACGGTATTTTTATGCTTGTGCAGGGATTTTAGTGGGAGGCGCTTTACTTACAGTGGGAGCTTATGCGAAACAGCCTAAATTAATCCC
>CAZBCR010000106.1:0-5788 GCA_964490565.1 uncultured bacterium | reverse complement strand
CCATTTCGCGGAGCATCTCTAAATCTTGCTTGGTTCTTTCGTTGATCCGTTGATGCTCGATGTATTTTTTTTCTTTTTCAAAGTAATCGGATCTTTCTTTGAGCTCTTCTTTGATCGTGCCGATGGCTCTCCAACGGACATCAGCTGGAGTGACATGGTGAGATCCAGGAAAGATTGAGATCTGCTCTTTTCGGTCTTTAACACGCCCGGTGAGGGGGTCGATGGCACTGATACGTTCAATCTCATCACCAAAGAATTCGATACGATAGCCCAAATCTTCTTCGTAAGCGGGCATCACTTCTAAAACATCACCGCGGACACGGAAAGTCTTACGCGCAAGTTCATAATCGCTGCGGGTATAATTCATTTGCACAAGGTGCAGCAGCACTTCATCGCGCCGCCGCGTCTCGCCGGTTTTTAATGTCAGCTGCATTTGTCGATAAAATTCTGGAGTGCCCAGACCGTAGATGCAAGAGACGGAAGAGACAATAATCACATCTCGGCGCTCAATGAGAGAGCGTGTCGCAGAAAGACGCATCCGATCGATCTGATCGTTAATCGCCATGTCTTTTTCAATGTAAGTGTCGGTACGGGCGATATAGGCTTCAGGCTGGTAATAGTCGTAGTACGAAACAAAATATTCGACAGCATTTTCTGGAAAAAATCCTTTAAACTCTTGGTAAAGCTGAGCCGCAAGTGTTTTGTTATGAGCTAAGATCAATGTCGGACGCTGGACTTTAGCAATCACATTGGCCATCGTAAAGGTTTTGCCAGAACCTGTAATGCCGAGGAGGACCTGGGCCTTGCGAGGCCTGTTGAGACCTTCAACAAGTTTTTGGATTGCTTGAGGCTGATCGCCTTTGGGAGTAAATGTCGTATCGAGTTTAAACATGGGGAATCAAATGCATCATATTGGCGGCTTGGAAAAGAACAATGCAAAGTCCAATGACAATAATGGTCATTAAAAGTCTTTTTCCACCGAATACCTGATACGAAGGTTGGTGATTTTGAATGTACCGATTTTTCCATGCCATGGAGGCAGGAAGGACGCCAAATAGAATGACGGCGCAGATACCTCCGGCAAAGTTCAGGGCGTTGAGAAAGAGGTTGGGGTAGATGAAAGCAAAAATAAGGGGTGGAACAAGAGCAAGCAGGCACATGGGAATGCTTTCGTGTTTTTCTCCTTTAACTTTGAAGGCATCGGCAAGAAAATGCGTAAGCGCTAGCGTTTGAGCCAGGAATGAACTCAGAAGAGCAAAAAACGCAAGGGCTTCAGCAAAATTACTCACCCAGGAAATTCCTAGGATGCCAGCGACGGCATCAGAGGCTTGGCGACCTTGCTTCATGCTATTGATAATACCCCAGTCGCCATCAGCAGGCACAATTCCAAGAACGACAATTTCCCAGATGATGTAAACAATAAGAGCAAAAAGACTTCCGCCTAAGATGATCTGGCGGACTTTTTTTGCGTCGTTGTTCATGTAGTTCATAAGGGTCGGGATCATGTTGTGATATCCAAATGCGATCACGAGAACTGGAAGAGAGTAAAAGGCAAGAGACGGCTCTGAGCGTAGAAGAAGCTCAGGGTTGACATACTTCATGCCTAAAAAAATCATGCCAAGATAGGTAAAGATTTTTCCGAACATAAAAAATCGGTTCCAATGATCGACTGTCCGTGTTCCTTGGTAAGCCAAGATGCCAAAAATAGCCGTGAAAAAAAAGGCTCCGACCCATTTGGGTACATCCCAGGAAAAGATGGTTTGAAAATAGGTTGAGCTTAAAGATCCGCTGCCGGAAATATAAGCGACTAAAAGAGAATAAAAAAGGAAAAGATAGAGGATCCAACTGAGATAGCGGCCTGTCTTTCCAAAAGCACGTTCTGCCATGGAACCGATATTGACTCTTTCCCCAAACGAGCTATTCACCTCGACCATGAGGAGTCCGGTGATGGTCATAAATCCCCAGGCAACTAAAAACATAATGAGCGACGGGAAAAACCCTGAGAGTCCTGTCATGATGGGAAGAGCGAGCATGCCAGCGCCAATACAGCTGCCGGCAATGAGCAAGATGCCTCCGATGAAAGTCCCTGTCGATTTCATAATTTATCTGCGTTCAATTGCATTTTCTTCTGATCGGAGCGGATTTCTTGACCAAGTCTTCCGAGTAGATATCCTTCATAGTCGACAAATTTAAAATATCTCTCGAATGAAGGTAGGACTGAAGAGACTTGTTTAGCCATTTCTTGGGCGACATGTCGATATCCTGGATGTCCCGCAGGGGATGAACGGAGCTCGCAGAGCCACTGGAGCGAGCGAAGATTGACATGGAAATACCAATGGATATTGTAGGCCATCGGAACAATGTACTGAGCTTCTTCAGGTAGCTCCTTCGCAATGACATCATACGCTTTTTTGGCTTGATCCATCGCAGCGATATACTCTGCTTCCATAGGAGTGTTTTGGAGCTCTTCAGGGATATAATATCCAAAGTTGCAAGTCAGAAGCTGACGCTCTTGGGTCAGCATGCGATGCCGCTGAAGATCTCGGTAGATGCCAAAATCAGCGAGCATCTCAAAAGTAAATGTCGCGTGTTCTAACGCGCGGGGAGATTTATGACGGCGATTTTCTCTTCCCTGAGCTGCAGCATCGAGAATTCGATTCAAATCATCATCGGGAAGTTTTCTGCAGTATTCTTGTAATTCTAAAAGTCCTACATCGGTCTGATGGAATAAAAGGGCCGCTCCGACTCTGTAAGGGCTGTCGGGATCATAACAGATGAGTTTAACACCGGGAACATCCATCTTATCCAAGAAAGGATCATGCTGCTGCGACAGAGCCTTGAGATCGGATTCCATCTGTTCAGTGAAAAGACAAAATGATTTTTGATGCTTGTGTGCAGGTTCTGCACGGCGGATAAAAGAAGGGACAACTTTATTGAGCTCTTGATAAGCTTTTTTACCGATGTCTTGCATTTCTGCGGTATTTCCACTATTGAGCTTTTGAATCATCGTCTCAAAAAATCGGCCATTTCCATAGACGCCCATGTTCGTTAAAGCACTCGCAGGGAGTAAGCCTCGGAGGCAATCGAGAACTTTAGCTCGGAGGGCTGCTGTATAGGCGACATTTGAAATCGCGGGATCTCTGGGGAATTTTTTTTCGATGACTTCTGTGACACCCGGAATCAAATTCGAATAAGTATCATAAAGAGAATTGCAAGTGGAGACGTAAAGATCCCTATAGGCAGACGTCATGAGCACAGGTTCTCGATAAAAGAGATATTCGCCTTGGAACTTTTGATCAAAATAAATATATCTAGTCGATTTTTCTAGAGGAGATCCTCCAATGCGGCAATCTTCGATGACTTTAGCAGCCAACATAGAGATATTTTCAAGCGCAAGATGAGCACCTCCGAGTTCGCCAATCGAATCATCTCCATATCCATCTAAAATCCTGTCATAGAAATTTTGAGCTTTCCGGATCGCAACAATTTGACTCTCAATATCGCAGGATTCTTCAGCTTCATCTGTGGAATGGCCGGCAATGTTGGCAAAAGCTGTCTCTTCATTGAGGATAAATTCTTTAAGCAGCAGGGTACGAAGGCCCAAAATAGAACGGGAGTACCTGGAGAACAAAGCACCTTTGATAACTTCAGGCAAATTACGAAGTGCAAAGACATTGCTTGTCGTATGGGTGACATAACGATTTAAGATTTTAAGCTGGCTCTCAGTGAATTCTTCATAGTTTTCAATCATGGAAGTTTCCTTTTCATTTAGAAATAGAGTGTCACAACCCCCCTCGGCCATTCAAGCAAAAAAGCTTTTCCAATTGCTAATCTTCCAAAAAAATTGTATGAGATTGAATAAAGACTCCTAGAAGAGACCTTATGCACAAATCTTCCCTAATTTTATTTTCATCTCTAGTCTGCGGCTGTTTATTGCACGCAGATGACAAGCAAGAAGTCGCCTTCATGGCGATGCCGAAGTATTTACTCTCTGATGCTGGCTCATATCCAACTTCTAAAACTGATAAAACCTACGACGACACTTTCCAAGCTAATAAGATCAACATCAGACAGATCGAAGGCAAAGGCATCGGCTATACAAGAGGATACACAACTCTGGAAGTATTCTTAACACCTTTCAGAAATTTTGATTCCTGGCTTCCCTTTATTGACGCTAGAGGACACCGTTTTGACAATGGAAAGTACGCATTAAACGCTGGAGTCGGTTTTCGATTTTTCACTCCTTCCAATTGCATGATCTGGGGGGTCAACGCCTACTATGACTACCGTCAAACTAATGAACGTAATTACAGACAAGTGGGTCTGGGATTAGAGGCATTGAGTAGGAGATGGGATTACAGGATCAATGGTTACGTTCCTGTGGGTAGGACAAGCACATCTCCCTACGATGTCGATTTTGATAAGTTCTCGGGCCATCGATTATTTGTGAAATTTAAGCGTGAGTTTGTGATGCCGGGCGTCGATGCAGAAGCTGCTTACCATTGGATGCCAAAGCACTATATCGACATTACAGGGGCTTTTGGTCCGTACTATTACCATGGGAAATTTAATAAATTCGCTGCAGGTGGAAAAGTCCGCGCCAAAGCGACATTTTTAAATGCAATCTCGATCGAGGGCATTGCCAGTTACGATAATCTATTCAAGTGGAATGGACAGGGACAGATTGCTTTCTCGATCCCTCTAGGCCGTAAATTAAAAGATCGAGGTTTTTCTCAATCGTGTTGCCGCGATGGTTTTGCTCTAGAGCAAAGGCTCGTTCAACCCGTACAGCGTGCAGAGATCATCGTTGCAGATATTCATCATGAGACTAAAGCTGCGATCAATCCAGCAACGGGACTGCCTTACACTGTGTGGTTTGTCGATAATGATCCTGTCGACGGCAATGGAACTTTTGAAAATCGATTCCTTTTCCTCTCGGATGCAGAAACTGCTGCGCAAGTCGGAGATATCGTCTATATCTTTGCAGGAGACGGAACGACTACGAATTACAATACGGGTTTTGTCATGAAAGACCAACAAAAGCTTTTTGGCTCAGGGATCCCTCATAAAGTTGCAACTACGCTAGGCAAAGTCAAAATACCTGCGTTCTCAAACAACTATCCGGCGATTACCAATACAGCAATGAACAATATCATTTTACTCGGAAATAATGCAGAAGTCTCCGGACTGTCTTTCCCTAACTCATCTCCAAATGATTTGCAGGCTGTCATCATTGGGCTAAATACAACAAATGCTCAGGTGGAAAATAACATCATTCGTTTAAATTCAGGCAGCGGAATTGTCTTTTTCTGTTGTAATGGGACAGTTAATGCAATCAACAACCAGATTATTTACCTCAACTCCAACGGAGTAAATGGCATAGGGGCAACGGATACGCTCCCAGGAAGTACGTCAACCCCAGCCTCTTGCTTTTACACTTTTGCAAATAATGTAATCATCGGTGCTGGGTCCAATCTCGGAAATCCTTTTTCTTTGGGACTATTTTTAGTTCATGAACAACCATCTGGAAATATACATGATGTCGTTGTTATGCAGAATAATTTAGTGACTAACCTTAACGGAGGAATGCTAATGATTCAAAATACTCCTTTAGGCTTTGCTTCCGTTCAAGCTATTGGAAATACGATTGACAGTATCATTGAAAACCCCGTGTTCTTTTCAAGTCAGACTGGTAATGCTGAATTTATTTTTAGTAACAATAAAGTGACAAACAGCACCTTTACCAACGTGATTAACGCAGTTGGCATCTTCTCTTGTGGAGCTATTA
>CAZBCR010000105.1:2857-5831 GCA_964490565.1 uncultured bacterium | reverse complement strand
GTCTTCTTTCTTATTTGGATGAAAGCCAAAGAGATGTTTGATTAAAGACTGAAAACTTTCCCTATCGAGAATTTCTCCTTCAATTTTAGAGCTTTCTACTCCTTCTGAACTCAGAATCTCTACGACAAATCGATGGTATTCATGCTGCTCTATATTTTTTAGAAAAGCAGATGCGCTTCCGACCTGCAAAAGAAATTGTTTTTCCTTTTGAGATATCGTACTGGGATCGTAACTAAATTCCGGCCAATCCGGCAGCTGCCAGTTCCAACGCATGAGTTATAGACCTCTATTCTATAACTCAATTTTATACACAAAAGTGAGTTATAGAACAAGGCTCTATAACTCATATTTTCATAACTTATTAACAATAAAATACTTATGAAATATTAGAAATCTAGGTTCCAACGGAAAGTAATCCCCTGGAGGCCCAGCCAAGCAGAGTCCAAAGAAGTGAGTTTCGGAGCTGTGGGGCTAGCTGAGGTATCAAAAGAGGTACGGAGCACCTCATGCAAGTTCGCCCAAAGATTGAACTCGTAGCCGATAAAAATTTCTGTACGGATCTTCTTAAACGATTGCTGCCAAGAAGGCCCTCCATAGATTGCAAAATGTGGGATGAGCCTAGTGTCTTGATAGTGAGCATTTCTTAACTTAAGAGATGGATCGAATCCTGCTCCTGCAAAGTTAGAGGTCTGTTTAGAGGTGTTGTGATAATCTCCACCGAGAAAAGCTATCGAGCCTCCGGCTGTTAAATAATAACCGCCTTTCCCCATAAACCAGTCGAAAATGCTTCCTAACCTGAGACCAGCTCCGACGAAATGCCACTTGTTGTTTAGACGACTTTTATTTCCGGCTGTATCTCGGTAATGGATTTCCCACTTCTGATTGATAAAAGCAATCGTAGGACCTCCCTGAACACGGATCCGTAAGTGAGGATTAGGATGGAAACGGCGGGTCATTATCATATCAATAAGGTTCAGCATTATACCAATTGAGCTATCAGCCTCAGCTAGTGGAACTAGGCCGGAAGGATTAGGCTGAGGCCAGGTGCCATTCAGAAATAAGGTAGACTCATGAGGGGCTTTGGCTGTCTCTTTTCCTGCAGAATAGAAATAGGTGTATTGAATCTGCGCATCCCAAAAATGAGGTGCATTGAAATATCCGAAGCTAAAGCGAACTCCTGGATCCCAATCGAATTCAGCCCTTTTATAGTGGCCCACTGCATCTGTCGGAGTTCCCCAAGCGGGTTTTTTCATTTTAATCGCATAGTCAAGAGCGCCTTCATTGACTGTCCACCAGAGGAATTCGGCGTTAAGAAACAATACCTTTCTTTCTTTGCTGAAGAGATCGCAGTCATAGCTACAAGTGACGACTTTTTCTTGTACTGGACGTTCCGGAGGCTTTGTTTTAGCCGCGGGTGCTTTGCCCCAAACAATTTCACTGGGTGTCTCGTTAGCAATTTCTTCGGCAAAAAGAGACAGTGTCAAACAACTCAGAGCAAAAGCAAATTTTAAATTCATATGACCTCTAAAAGCTACTCATACGAATAATCTTTTTTTGAATCAAGCACTGATATGCAATAACTCTAATTGTTTAGGTCAAATACCTTCGTCTTTAAGCTAAGAGAGTTCATTTCGAATATTTTTTTATTGTGATTATGCTATAATGTAGTTATGCGATTCAAAAAATTTGTTTTTCTTTCACTAGCTTTTTTACTGGGTGTTAAACCCCTCCCTTCCGCTCCTTTAGTAGAGGAAGAATATCCGATTATTATCTTAGGAGGAGGCGTTGCAGCTCTGACAGCTGCTGTCCAAGTGAGCCAAGCAGGATTTCAACCTTTAGTCATCACAGGTCCTAGCCCTGGCGGAATCATCGTTCAATCCCACAGCGTCCGTAATTGGCCCGGAGAAATTGACATTTCAGGGGCAGATCTAGCCGACAAACTCCAAAAACAAGCCAAAGCCTGCGGAACTCTTTTCGTCCATGGTCAAGTCATCGATGTCGATATCTCCAAACAACCGTTTGTCTTCACAGTCCAAAACAACGCAGATCATTCTAAAGTCCAGAAAATCAAAGCCCGCACCTGTATTATTGCTCTTGGCGCGCTCCCCAAACTTCTAGGAGTTCCTGGCGAGCAAGAAAACCTCTTCTCCAGCATCTTTACCTGCGCACCTTGCGATGGAATGCAATTTAAAGGTAAGACGGTTGCAGTGATCGGCGGCGGAGATAGCGCTTTAACCGAAGCCCACTATCTTTCTAACCTAGCTAAAAAAGTTTACGTCATCGTCCGGAAAGACGAGTTTAGAACCATCCAGCCTAAATATAGAGACTCGATCTTATCCCGTCCGAATGTTGAAGTGATCTACGATACAACCGTTTCAGCGTTCCAAAAAACTGGCAAAGATCTGACCCTGACCCTATCTTCATCAAAAGAATCTGATCAGCTCACTGTTCAAGGAGCCTTTTTAGCGATTGGCTCTTTACCTAATACTGAGCTTTTCAAAGGAAAGCTAGACCTCGATAAAGAAGGATTCATTGTCCTCAAAAACAAACAAGAGACCTCTGTCCCTAGAGTCTACGCTGCTGGCGATGTCTCTGATAAAGTTTTTAAACAAGCGATGACAGCCGCTGGCGATGCGACAAAAGCTGCGCTGCAAGCTCAAAAATATTTTGGGGATAAACTCAACGCCCAAACAGAAACAGCTAAAGCTGCGCCGATCCAAGAGATCTCCTCAATGGATCAACTCCGAAAAATGGTCTCCAAATCTGAAAAACCGGTCGTTGTTTATTTCTACTCAAAGAGTTGCTCGCCTTGCCGGTCTTTTACCCTCACCTATGACATCTGGGCCGTTCAGCTCAAAGAAAAAGCCCACTTTGTCAAAGTCTGCGATAGCGTAGCTCCTGAACTCTTTAGTGCTTTCAATATTCAACTGATCCCCTCTGTGGTCGTTTTAGATCCTAAAGGAAAGTTGATCTT
>CAZBCR010000105.1:0-2757 GCA_964490565.1 uncultured bacterium | reverse complement strand
ATATCTGTCCAAATTCTAGAGGGAAGAAATGCAGGTCTACGGGAAAAAAGATTATCTCCCAAGATCATTTCTGTCAGTGAGGGCGCCTGAGCCAAGTTCATTGGAATCTCAGAAATTTCGTTATGCGAAAAGCAGACAGAGCGCAGTTTGAACATACCTCCAAGACTTTCAGGCAAGCTTTTCAGCCGATTTCTCTCCAAAAATAGACTATCTAATTCCGAAAGCTGAGAGATGCTTTCCGAGATATTTCCTAGTTGATTGCCACTCAAAATTAAAAGCGTTAACGAAATCGTCTTATAAAATCGTTCCGGAATCACCGTCAGGAGATTTTCAGCTAGATCAAGAAGGCTCAGTTTTTCCCAATACATCTCTGGAGGCAATCTTCGGATCTGATTTTTGCTGACCTTGAGACAATTCAGCTTTCTCAAAAAACCGACAGGATCGATCTCTTCGAGTTGGTTATTCATCAGCTCCAGCCTTTCTAACTGCTGAAGTTTTCCAAATTCAGGACATAACCTTCGCAGACGATTATTACTTAAAAAAAGCTCTTTTAAGTGAACCAATTCCCCAAACTGCGGCGGCAGCTGATGAAGAGAGCTGTTCATCATCATAAAACGAGTTAACTGGGTACAGAGTCCGATCTCCGGAGGAAGCCTTGTCATCGTACCTTGAGAAATCTGCAAGCTTTGTAGCTGAAGAACGTCTGGCCGGCTCACCATCCATTCATGCAGCTTACCTCCCCAGACTTCTTCGCAGCCATCTATCACTGCGCTTCTTAAATAATCGGCACCACCTGGCAGGTGTTTCCAAAATTGAACTTTATTGAAGGCCTCTAGCCAGTTCTCTCTTTGAAAATAAAATAGGGGGTTTTGTGGATCTGCTGGAAATCTCTGCAAGATGCGCTGTCCTTGTGGAAAGGATAAAATCTCTTCTTCTTGCTCTTGGAGCAGATCGATGGTCACACGAAAGTTCTCTAAGGGTGGAGGCGAAGAGTTAACCCAACTTGGATCTGAGCAAGCGACAAAACACGTGAGGCCTTGGTAGTCCCATGCTTGATAAGAAGAAGTTGTGCAAGGCGGAACAGGATTCATGCAGACATTCTAAAACACTTAATTCTAAAATTCGAATAAAAAAATCTATTTAATTAATTCGCGATTAGCTAATCAAGAATTATGACAGTAAAACCTCCTAATTCATCCATCCCCAAACCTCAACCTGATGACCTCCCCCCTGGTAAAAAAGAAGCCGAGAGCGATTTAAAAGATACAACATCAACAAAAAAGTCCAAAAAAGATCCGAACGAAGGTTTGATTGAAACAGGACCTTTTAAAGGCCTGCCAGTCCCCTTTCAAAAAAAAGACCATGAAAGCCTAATGCCTTACATCGGCTGCAATGAGAAAGAACAAGCGGCAACACTTGCAGCTTTAGCAACCAATCCTTCCAAGACTGATCCTCAGAAAAGAGTGCACATCGGTTTTGCAGTCTGGTTCAACCTAGATATCATGGCTCTTACAAAACCAGCCTATGGGATCCTTTGCGATTACGATAACAAAGTGATGGATGTCTATCAGGGAATCGGAGAGTCCCTGAAAAAAAGCGGCAACCGCCGAGAATTTGCAACCAACTTTGAAATGTTTTTAAATCAAAACTCCGAACGGCTTTTTTCTTTACCACCCGCAGAAATCATCAAGCTTTTTAACATTCAACAAGAACTGACACGCCCCGGCAGCTGGCTTGCATCAGAAGAATCTTTTCAAACTATTAAAAACCTATCACAGAGGGGCTGCCTTCTTTTTCTGAATGTGAATATCCTGGATAAACAATCTTTTCTCGGATTTAAATCGTGGCTTGATACAAACCATTTGGAACTAGACACTCTTTATACTTCAAACATCATCGACTGGCTGCAAGATGGATTGCAACGGCAATCCTATCTTTTAAACTTACAAACAATCTCATCACCCAACACCCGTTTCGTTGAGGCAATTTCAATAATCCCTACAAGATCAAAAAAACCACAGCCGAAGCAAGAACCTATCCAGCACATCTATCAAGGAATCAAAGCACAAGAGCTATTTCCCCGTCCCCAATGAACCTTTAGAATCGGTAGCCAATCGTTCCCCGTCCGCCAAAATAGTTCCGTGAAAAATGCGAGCCATTGAGATAGATATCAAACGGCTCTAAACGAAGATCCCAGTGTCTCCTATTTCCAAACCGGAACGTGATTGGAAGACTCACATCAATTCCTCCCACAGTTCCACCCCAGCTCATATGTTTTTTACTGACAGATCCACCGATGAGGCCTTTGAAGTTCACACCCAAATTGAAAACCGAATTAAACTCATGATCATAGAGAAGTCCAAAAACTCCGTAGATCACCGCAGGCTTTTGATAATAGTGATGCTCTCTGCGCACTTCGACTCCATTGAAAAAGAACCTGGTTTCCTGCCGCTCTTTGCAAAAGTCCTTGATCACTCCCACTCCGAGAAACGGCGTCACATGGTCTCTTCTGTTATAGAAGTAGTTATGGCCCATTCTTAACTCTGCTTCTCCTAAGAACCGATTCGCATGGCCCCTGTCATTGGAAAGCACATAAGTCGCCCATGCTTCAATTCCGACATAAAATGCATCCGGCTTGATTCTCTCATAGGTTTGATGCAGTGGATCAAAAACAGCAATGCGGTTGTGGTATTCATAGAAATTCGGCTCGCAAGGATCTTCGACAGGCTCACATTCATCTCCAAAGACCATCGATAC
>CAZBCR010000104.1:0-5904 GCA_964490565.1 uncultured bacterium | reverse complement strand
ATTTGAAAATTTTTAAAACCTTTTTCGAGATCCCGACAGGAGAAGAAACCGTTATTTTTGATCTCTTCTGCCATCTCGGAACATTACTTGCCCTCATCTACTATTTTAGAAGAGACCTTCTTGAATTCTTCTATTATCCCAAGCGTTTGATTCCCTTCATGATCGCTTTAATCCCTCTTGTCCCCTTTTACTTTCTCCTAAAGCCTCTCAGAGAAGCCCTTTCCAAACCAGAATACCTGGGCTTTTGCCTGATTGGCACCGCAGCTATTCTCTATGGAGCCTCGCTCATCCAAAGAAAAGTCAAAGCTAAGTTCACCAATAAAGACGCCCTCTTTATCGGGACTTTTCAAGGCGTAGCCCTGATTCCGGGAATATCCCGCAGCGCAGCCACTATTGGAGCAGGCCTATGGAGAGGAGCAACCCCCTCAGAAGCAGTTCGATTTTCTTTCCTCCTATCTCTTCCTGCCGTTTCTGGAGGAACCTTCTTAGAGCTCATTAAAGCAAAATCCCATCTTGCAACGATGCATGTCCCCTTAAGCCATTGCTTGATCGGCTTTGCAACGGCAGCCGTCGTGGGGCTGGTAGTTGTGCGGATTGCAATTCCCCTGCTTCAAAAAGGCATACTAAAACCTTTTGCTGGGTATTGCTTGATTGCTGGAATTCTGTTAAGTCTGTACTTATAGGCATTATGGCTAAAAAAGAATCTGCTCCTAAAAACTCCCACCCTGAAGCAAAAGGCCTCCTGTTCATTTTGCTCTCTGTCGTCTCGCTGATCTGTCTTTTCAGCTATGACATCGATGACCGGACCACCAATTGGATGGGCATGATCGGCCATGGATATGCCTGGACACTGATGTATCTCTTTGGCCTAACTGTTTACCTCGTCTTGGGATTTATCGGATGGATCGGATGGAAACTTCTTCTACAGGGAGAAATCCCCCGTCTAAAGTCGAAGATTTTCTATTTGTCTTTGCTTGGACTTTCTTTTTCATTTTTACTCAATGTCTCTGCCGAAAAAGGGATGCCGATCCCTGGAGCTTTGAAACATAAGATCCTGACAGAATCAATCACGTTAGAGCTCCCCTATGTCCGCCATACTATCCGTCATAATTTGGGAGGCGTACCTGTTTACTTTCTCTATCGAGACATGCCCAGCTTTAATCTCCAGCATATGCTCAGCGATCTCGGTGTCGGAATCACTTTCACCCTCACAGGATTACTGTCTTTTCTATTTTTAACCGATGTCCGGATCATGGATGTGATTCAGGGTATCGCGGCAAGACGGTCGAAAAAAGAAGAAGAAAGAGACCAGCAGATTTTACAGCACGAACATATTGAGAAAACGCTTTCTAAGAAAATCGCAGCAGTCGTCATGCCAACTCCCCCTTATGATCCTGGAAAAAAACCAGAAATCCGCATCCGCACTCTAAATGAAAAAGAAGAAAAAGCTGAGAAAAAACAAGCCAGTCCCAAGCCTGCTAGAGGAACTTTCTCAGGATATGAACTTCCTCCGCCTTCACTTCTCACCAATCCTAAGAAAGTCGACCAGCCTCAGCTGAAAAAAGATCTCAAACGGCAAGCTGAGATCCTTGAAGAGTCATTGATGAGCTTTGGCATTGAAGCTAAAGTAGGAGATATCAACTGCGGACCGACGATCACTTCTTTTGAGATCCATCCTGCCGTCGGTGTTAAAGTCCAAAAAATCACCGCTCTTGAAAACGACATCGCCTTGAACCTCCAAGCTAAATCAATCCGGATCATCGCTCCGATCCCCGGCAAAGCCGCGGTCGGCATTGAAATCCCCTCTCCGCATCCCCAAGAAGTCAGCTTTAAAGAGATGCTCCTGATGTATCAGCAAAATCCTCGCAAGTTCCACGTCCCGATTATTTTGGGTAAATCAGTCTCCGGCGATAACGTGATGAGCGATCTGGCTAAGATGCCCCACTGTTTGATTGCGGGCGCTACAGGCTCCGGAAAATCAGTCTGTATCAATACGATCATCATGTCGATCTTGATGAACGCCCGTCCCGATGAGATCAAACTGATCATGATCGATCCGAAAAAGGTCGAACTCACCCCTTATACACAGCTGCCGCATCTCATTGCTCCTGTGATCACAGAAGCCCATGGAGCTTACGCTGCTCTAAACTGGATGGTCAAAGAGATGCAGCTCCGGTATGAAATATTAAAACAGCTGGGTCTTCGTAATATCTCAGCCTTTAACTCTAGAAACATCAATAAAGAGTTCGAGGCATCGCTTAGCATCCCAATTCCAGAAAAAATGCCCTCGATTGTCGGGATCATCGATGAATTTGCTGACCTTATGATGGCATCGAGCTCCGATTTAGAGACCCCGATTGCAAGGATCGCTCAGATGGCCCGTGCTGTCGGCATCCATTTGATTTTAGCCACGCAGCGGCCTTCTCGTGAAGTCATCACCGGCCTCATTAAAGCTAACTTCCCGACACGGATTGCATTTAAAGTGGCCAGCCGCATCAACTCTCAAATTATCCTAGATGAAAACGGCGCAGAAAGTCTACTCGGCAACGGTGATATGCTCTTTTTACCTCCCGGCACTTCTCATTTAATGCGTGCTCAAGGAGCCTATGTCAGCGATGAAGACATCAACCGCGTTGTGCAGTTTATTTGCGATCAAGCGCCTCCGAATTATCTCATTTCCTCGTTCGATTCAATGGTGCCTGAGCTTGGCGATGATGAGGAAGAAGGGCCAAAAGACACCTTGTATGACGAAGCCAAGTCCATTGTCATCGAAACGCAAGTCGCTTCAACCACCTACTTGCAAAGAAAACTTAAAATTGGTTATGCAAGAGCTGCAAGCTTAATGGATGAATTAGAAACACGGGGCGTTATCTCTTCACAAGAAGGGAGCAAACCTCGTAGAGTTTTAGTGGATAATCCAAATCAGGGGTCGAAAACTGGAGAATAATCTGAAACCACAAGTTGAGAAACAGCTGGTCGGCCGCCTGAAAATCTTGGGCTGCATCTCACTCGTTTTTGCTCTGGGAGCCCTTTTCTACAATTTGATTTTCAGCTCTACAAATGAAGTCGATGCCTTAGAGAAAGAGATTGCACAAGAACTTGAAGAAGAGCCTGAGCCTTTAAATCCATTCTTTGTCTCGACTGTTTTTACTGTCGTCGGAACAGGAATCCTTTTAATTTCATGGAAAAAGAAGAAGAACCTCTTTTCCTCTTCTCATGAAAAAGACGATCCTCAATAATCCTGTTCTTATGAAAGGTTTCTGTCCCCTAGCGTCAGGTTCGAAAGGAAATTCAATTTTCTTCGGCACCGAAAATACCCGCATTCTCATCGATGCAGGACTTTCTGCAAAAATCATCGCTGATAGACTCGGTGAGATCGGTGTTGCCTTAAGCGACATCGACGCGATTCTCATCACCCATGAACACACCGATCACATTCGAGGACTCGCAACACTGGCTCTCAAACATAAGATCCCCGTCTTTGCCAATAGCGACACAGCAAAAGCCATCGTTGAGATTTTAGGTGAAGCTCCAAAATTTAAGATCTTTTCAACCGGTGAGACCTTTGAGTTTGGAGATATCGAGGTCCACCCTTTTAGCATCCAGCATGACACGCTAGATCCTGTGGCCTTCACCATCAAAACCAAAGACTATAAGATCGGGATCTGCACAGATCTTGGCTTTGCAACCACACTCGTCAAAAACCACCTCAAAAACTGCGACTATCTTTATATCGAGGCCAACCATCAACCTTCGATGGTCCATGCTTGCAATCGCCCGCAAGTCTATAAACAACGGGTTTTAAGCCGCCAAGGCCACCTCTCTAATGAACAATGCGCTGAGCTGATCGGTGAAATCGTCCATCCTAACCTAAAACACATCCATCTGGCCCACCTTTCAGAAGAATGCAACAATCCTGAGCTGGCTTTAGAGATCATTTCTACCAAGCTGGCAGAACTCGAATATCAGATTGAAACCTCGATCGCTTTTCAAGATTGCATCAGTCGGCCGATTCTTTTTTAGGCTATCCTTTCCATTGCGCTATTAAATACCCCTTTAATTCTTTCTCTTTCCTTAGCGTCAGCAGCTTGATAATCGATGTGAAGCTGAGGTGTGTGAAAGAGTGCTTCGGTCGGATCTATTAACGGAACTCTTTTTAAAGATTCAAAAAAAGCAGCCGCAACAATATGGCGCGAATCAAGCGGTGTAATCGAAGCTTTTCCGATCAATTGTTCCACCATTCCTTCATCTTTCTCATTCCATTTCCATTGGTCTAGCTGAACAGTCTTACGAAGACACTCAATCAAAATGTCCACTGTTTGCCTGCAATATGCTGCAACTTCATTACAATGAATTTGCAACGTTTGACCTTGAACTAAAGAAATAGTTACACACCCTCCAGTTTGGGATAGATCTTTGAGCATCTCCTGCATCATTTCTTCACAATACTCATTCCATTTTTGGATAGGCATTCCAGGACCTACTTCCTGAGACTTACGATTTGGTAGTAAAACATTCATCGCATAAGCTACTAAATAAGCTCGGCTAATATCAACAGGATGCGCTCCGTGCGGGCTCATGTCTGTGCATGACAAAAAACTATTACGTTGAGAACGCAGATAAGCTATGCATCCGAGACCAGAAGCTGGGCCTAATATCAATACACCCATAATGTCTGCCCCTATCTCACTAATCCGGCTTAGAAAGTAGGTTTTTAAAACTTGTTCAGTTACTGTGCCTGCTGGCATTTTCCACTGGAGATATAAGCGTAATGATTGAATCAATCCGCCCCTTCCTTCAAGAAGATCATGACCTACTTCGTGTGCAAGGGCAGTCCATCCAAGAATTCCTTTCTCAGCATAACGTTTTGGCATTGAGATGATTTGAACATCTTGCATTGACCAAGTATAAGGTCCTTTTTTTGCTGAACTGCCACTGGCCCATTTTACTAACGGTACGTCGGGAGGATCTCTTGTTATTTTATTCTCAGGTTTAAACGAATTCCAAAGATCATCAACAAACTTGTCCAGTCTCAGAAGTTCTTTGCTTGGTTGAACATTCTGCAGCATCACTTCTTGATGGTCAGATCTTTGCAACTTTAATTGTTCTATTCTCATAGCAATGTCAGGGCAGCTTTGTAGTGTTGAAAGACGTGTTATTTCTAGATCAAGATCCATTATCCTCAGAAATACTTGATGAATTGGGCCATTTCTATTCGGAGCTTCAGCCAAACTATCAGACGTGTAGCTAGGCGTTTCCTGTTGTTCAATTGATGTCACAACAGAAGCTTCTTCCTGAAGCAGCCGCATATTAGGGAATTTCGCAAAACCTGTAACATTACCTGACATAATCTCCTCCAAGTTGCAAAAAGTTTTGCAAATCTGGGCCTAATTCTCAAGAAAAGTTTCTTACTCCTGCTCTTTTTTGAAAAAATTATTTGACACTTTTTAACCTCTTTCTGTAGAAACCAATCTTATACCTCAAAGGGGGATGGGATGGCTTCGATTCAGGTTTTGTCCGATATGGAAAGAAAGCTCGACGAGTTGATCGCTAATGCTAATCAACTTCGCCAGTGTGAAGATGAGAACGGCAGCTGCGCAGATTTAGAGCATAAGCAAGATCTGTTATTGAATGCGCTTCTCAAACTCAACAACAGCATCGATGAGACTGAAAAGCATCAGCTGTGGCAAAAATCCCCTGAACGGTATGTCACAATAGAAAAAAAGATCGTTAGACTCAGCCGTCTCAATCAAAAACTCTTAAGACCGGCCAAAGAAAAGCATGTGAAAAAAGCACGTGTGCATAAGCGAAAGTTTAAGAAACCACCGACTCAGCTGTCTTTGGAGATGTAAAAAACTCAGGGAAGTATTTGAATTGCGCAGGCGGAATCTCTCCGTTTTGATA
>CAZBCR010000103.1:0-5907 GCA_964490565.1 uncultured bacterium | reverse complement strand
TATGACTTTCAGTGGAACAGTTTAATTCGAGATAACGGATTCTATCTCGGATTCCATGCAAGGTTCTGAAGTTTTTATATAAAATAAATTTTTTATCCCTTATAAAAATATAGGTATTTTTACGAGGGATTATGTCTAAATTTTCATACTTAAGCGCTTTAGTTCTCCTTTCGGCATCCATGAGTCAGATGGAAGCGACTGTCACAGGGACTTGGACTGGATCTGGAGGAAATTTACGTTGGGGAACTCCGGGTAACTGGAACACTAACCCAAATGTTCCTGGTGTCACACCTGGAGGCACACCAGATTCAGCGACTCTTGGTCTAGTGGGCACGGGTGTCACAATAACCCTAGGAAATGCTGCAGGTTCAGCTTCTGTCAGCCCCGAATTGCAGACGCTGACAATGGGGGTAACAACACCGGGAGTAGGAACCAGCTATACTATTGCGCCGTTCGGTGGTTCTGGAACCTTAGCTATGACAAATAACCCTACTATCACTTTTCAAAATGCGGATATGACTCTCACTGGGGATTTTACCATTCAGGTTCCTGTCACATTAGATGCTGCTTCTTCCTCAATGACGATTAACGTGAACGGGAGTGCTTTCACTTTATTCGATACCACTTCAAGGTTGACTGCACTTATGACGCCTGCCACTCTTAATATCGTTGCACAGACAGCTGATCAGTACGTACTTGCTTTTCAAACAAAGTGCGCTGGGAACGGATTTGCCGACAACATGACGATCGTTTTAAATTCTCCAGGTGCAACAGCAGGCCTCGAGATAGAAAATTCCACTCTGTTCGGGAAGAATGCTCCCTCAATTACAATCAGTGATTTTGCTCACCTGACAAACAACCTTGCGGGAGCACACATCGGCAATGCGACTGCTCCGATAACGATGGGCCTGGGAGCAGTTCTCAATAACGGCATCAACGCGATGGGACTGAATATTCCTGGAACGGTCGTCAATGCGTTAAGCTTTCTTGTCGATAACAGAGGGCTAACGACCATGCTGCAGCCCACAACAGTAAAAAATCATGGCACAGTTAGTGTTGCCAATGATTTTACAATACAAAACTCACCTATAAGTCCGCCTAACCCTCAAGGGTTTGTTCTAGATACAAATAATGTGCAGACCAATCCTGTAACGGGAGCAGGCCAAGGGACAGTGTTTACTGTAGGCGGCAATCTCATTATTGATATGACGTCACTTGCAACGATTTCCACAGGAAATAACGCCAGCGTCAGCGGTGCTGGACCCTTTGTCGGTAATTTATTTGAAATCAGCGGAGCAATGCCCATCACCCTTTCAAATGGCACAGATCTTGGCAACGCTAACACCCGTGCAAACATGATTGCAGACTCAATCGATGGAGCCGGAAACATTGGCTCTTCTTTCAGTATTGCAAACGCTCCTATAGTGACATCTGCCGCAGTAATGTCAACATCTGAGATCTCTAATTTTAATGCCATGCCTGTTAGCAACGGTGCTACAGGCGCTCTAATGACACTGCTTTCAGCTGACTTGACAAGCGGAGTTGTGCAATGTTTGAACGATGCACCAACAAATCCTATCGGCCCAGGAATTACAGGAACCGGATCGACCGGCGCCCAAACCACTATCGCTTCTGATGTAATAGTCGGTAATTTGTCAGAATTGCTCGTTAATAATTCGTATGGCGTCTTTGGAACAAACTCCAAAGGGGCTCAAGTTAACATAGTAAACGGCTCTGTCACAACTACACTGGAACCATTTAACAGTCTTAATTTTATTGCGTGCGTTAATTTTGCGACTGTGACTGGATCCAATGCAAAGGGTAGTTGGCTAGAAATTACGAATGGCAACTTAGTGCTTCAAAACGGGTTGAGCATGTTCCCCGTTGCAACCGGCTTAACTTGTCAAAATCAAGCACATATTAACGGCAGCTCGACTACTTATGGAGCATATACTCACATTCAAAATGGAAACGTCCTCCTTAGTAATAATGCGCAAATCGCCTGCTTAAATGGAAATTTAGGAACTGTGACTACTGGCGGGGGCATTGGTGCTTTTATTGCCATCGATAATGGTACCGCCACTTTTTCTATGACGGATTCTACAGAGATTCTCTTAGAAAATGATGGAGTGATGACGAATTATGGCGTGGGCGCCCAGCTCAACGCAACCCCCCAGCTGCAAATGAACAGCGGAACATTCTCTCTTCTAAACACTGCAACCTTAAACACTTCTCCAACCTTTGCTGTTATTGGGAATTTAAATGGCGGAATTACTTGGACAGGCGGGACCATCAGCATCGCTAACCAAAATACGATGACTCCGAGCCAATCGATCACAAGCGGTAATGGTGCTCAGCTCAACATTACAGGCGACCTTTCAATGGGAAGCACCTGCACGCTAAATTTAACAAATACATTCGGATTGACTAGCGCCATTGCCTCTGAACTTGACCTAACTGGCGGCCTGACACTCGTCAGCGGATCTGCTGTCAATTTAACAAACACAGGTAATGCCAGCTCCGGAATAGGAAATTTATTCGTTGTTTTCGGCAACCTTCTCACTGCAGGAGATATTATCCTGACGAATTCGAATACAACCCTTTCTACCGCATCGCGGGGAAATGAGCTTGAAGTTGCAGGGACATTTATTCAAACAGCCGGCTTTATCGTTAACCAAACCACCGGCTCGACACCGGATGGAACAAGCTTTGGAAGTTTAATCAGAGCCTCTGCACAACCTATCCAAGTGCAAGGCGGAACCTTCATTAATAACGACCGTGTTCAAACAACCAGCCTTCCTGTCTCTCACGGAGCATTGCTCGCCGGAAGTGGAACCTTTGAAGGATTGACAATTGGATCCGACACTGCAGTCACCAGCAGTGGTACCGTCTATCCCGGAAACCCCACCAACACTTTCACAAGCCCAAGCGGACCCACAATTGGAACAATGACCATCAATGGAACCTATACTCAAAACGTTGATGGCAATTTCTTCGTAAACATTTTGAATTTGGGAACCTTTTCTAGACTCCACGTCCTAGGAGCCGGCACAGCCGACCTGCAAGGAACTGTCACCGTTGGAATGGTTCCTGGAGCCAACATCACGATATCCGACACATACAACATCATTCAAACAGCCACTAGCATCACCAATCAATCCTTGAACCCCACCGTTATCCTAGATTCCAGCTATACATCCACTCTGATCCCTCAGATCCGTTATATCACTGGACCTATTACACTCGTTGGAGCGCCTGGAGATAACATCGTACAGCTTTTCTTCTTGCAAGGTCCCACACCTCCACCTGGTACGAGCACCGCTCCTTTGCTGACTTCTTATTCTTTTTCCTTTGAAACACTCTTTGACATCATCAATCGCGATAACCTCATCTTAGAAAGAGAAATGCAACGGATGCGACTACGCTATCAGCGTGAATATACCGTCTCAACTAGAAAATCTTCTTCTCGCAGTCTGGGTCAAGCAAATGCACCTCGAACTAACATCGCATTTGATCAAACGCCTTCGATCAGAACAGTTGCCAATAAAACCCCTGCTGAAGGTAAAGATTTAGCCTTTGCCAGATATCAAAAGGAAAGAGAACTACAGCGAATGGATGAAGAGATGGTTTGTACGTATCAAGACCGCCCTTGGAACTTCTTCATCGGGCCAGTTGGAGATATTGGAACAATCAAAACCAAGCAAAATCAAATCGGATCCGATTATTGGGTCGCCGGCGGTTTAACCAGTTTTAACTATGTCTTTTCTCAAGGAGGCATTGGTCTCTTTGCCGACTACAACCATGCTAAAGCCGATGTTCATCGTCATTGGGGGAATTTCAATTTCGACATGGCGCATTCATGTCTTTATGGAACATATTCACCCAAACAGGTGCCTGATTTAGCTTTCCATTCCATCGTTGGAGGATCTTACGAGTGGTACCATATCAATCGTAAAACCACGACAAATACCGCGAAGGGAAAAACTCATGGCGGAGAATTCGACGCACTCTTCACTGGGGAATATGTCTTCTCAGGAGAACCTTGTTCGGACTTTCCTGAACATCTTACGATCATTCCTAGAGCTGGCGTGCAATACATCTATGTTGATGCCAACAAATACAAAGAGCATGGAGCAAGCACTTCTGATTTAACCATTCACGCTCTACATGCAAAATCTCTCCGCTCAATCTTAGACCTCTGGATGAAATATTCGTGGGAATGGACCAATGTGAAATTCACTCCAGAACTCAATGTCGGCTGGCAGCGGGAGTTCTTTGATAAAAACCACAAGGTTTACTTCACACCGATTAGTGTCGCATTGCCAACATCAAGCGTAAGAGCTTTTGGGGCCGGTAGAAACACTTTCTTGGCAGGGCTTGATCTGTTCCTTGAATTCTATGAAAGATTCGCTTTAGAGGCTTCTTATGACTTTCAGTGGAACAGCTTGATTCAGGACAACGGATTCTATCTTGGATTTCATGCTAGGTTCTAACCCTTGAGCCAGGCATAGGTTTTCAGAGACCCATCCTGATTTGTAAGAGTCAGGGCCATGCCTCTCAATTTTTTCTCTTGTACGAGATAGCCTAATACTTTTTCAAATATAGGAATGAGAGAAGCATCAAATTGTTCTACTGTCTGAGCGATGCTGAGCTTCGAAATATCAAAAACTTGATCCACTCTTTCCTGAGGAAGCATAAATTTACATGGTGAAAAATCGCGGCAATAGACTGGATAAGACTCAGCCGTTTCGCTTATATCCCCCATTCTCATGACTAACAGGATTTGCGGTATCGAAGAATCGGTAGGAATAAAACTGATGCAAAAGACACTTTCGACTGCCGCTAAGATACAAATGATTCTACCTCTCAAAATATTTGGAGTGTCATCTGTCATCTCTTCAGCAACTTTAATCCTTTTCCATAAGAATTTGTGCGTATAAATGTAATACTGGGGACGCCCCATTGACCCCAGCAGAACAGGGGTGTCTGGCAATTCAGTCTGTGTATCCATTCCACATGTTAGAGATCTCCGAGATGCACCGGCAACAACGCAAAATTTTACTGACATATGCAAAGCAAGCTACCCTACCATTATAAAAAAACTGAATAAATATTTTAGCTACCATAGCTATTATTCAATAATTAACTACTAACAGATCCAATCTCGACTTCCCTGCTAGGTTCTAACTAACCTTTGAGCCAGACATAAGTTTTCAGAGTATTATCCTGATTTGTAAGCGTCAGTGCCATCCCTCTCAATTTTTTTTCTCGTGAGAGATAGACTAATACTTTTTCAAAGATGGGAATTAGAGAAGCATCAAATTGTTCTATCGTCTGAGGGATGCTGAGCTTTGAAATATCAAAAATTTGATCCACTCTTTCTTGAGGAAGCATAAATTTATAGGCTGAGAAATCGCAGCAATAGACCGGATAAGACTCAGCTGTTTGGTTTAGATCCCTCATTCTCATGATTAGCAGGGTTTGCGGTGAGTAAGGATCGGCAGGAATAAAACTAATGCAGAAGACACTTTCGACTGGCGCTAAGTTAACAACAATTCTACATTGCCAAATATTTGTATCATCATCGGGCATCTTTTCAAAAGTTTTAATCAATTTCTGAAAGCATTTAGTGGAATAGGTCACATATCGAGGACCCACCCCCATTGCATCCAATCGAACAGGTTTCTCTTCTACCCCAGTAGGCACATCCATTCCGCAGGTGAGATTTCCCGGAACTGCTCCAGAAGTAATGCAAAATTTTACTGACATATGCAAAGCAGGCTACTCTTTTTTTTCTTTTACGAAAACCTTTTTTCAGTTGCAACCCCTTCAATTCTTAGGGGTTGCAGATTTTTCCACAACAATCAACATACATCTATCATTAATTTAACTTTATAATAAAAAATA
>CAZBCR010000102.1:0-5933 GCA_964490565.1 uncultured bacterium | reverse complement strand
TAGATGACGAGAGGTGCTCTGATTATCATGCCGAGGATTGATCTCGATGACGAGTGTCGGGTTGCATCCGACAGGTCTAGCATGAGCAAGGAGAAAATTCCTTTTGGCTTCTGTGATCACTCCGTAGCAAGAAAAATTGATGCCTGTAGGATGATAGCCTACGGAAGCGACATAATCGTCGATGTGATAGTAAGAGACTCCATGGATCTTTTTCATCTCATTGGGGTTCATGAGAAGTCCCGGAGCCACATAAGCATAGATCGTTACGCGATCTGAATAGGTCTTACCGAGATAATAAGCTAAGGCCCCTCCTAAACTCAGTCCATAACATTTAACTTTTGGCTTAGATCCCATCCAAGCATCGATGCTGTCCTTGCCTTCGATGAAGATCGTTTCTCCGACGGAGCGAAACGGATGGAGATCGCTTTTAATGGCTTCCCAAAATCCTTTAGCGGAGGGATAAGGAGTTCCACAAAATAGAATGAGAGGAAGTGCTTTTTCATTATCCAGGGGCGTCAGTCCATAAGCTAAGACTTTGTCTTCCACAAGCTGGATTGATTCAGTCCGGTACTTAACGAGATTCCAGGTACCATCGATCTGCTGAAGCAGATCGACATCAGAACCTGGATCTGGATCAAAAAGAGGATAGATAGCGATGAGGTTGCCAATCAGCATCTCTGTGACTAAGGGATCGTGCTGGGCCCAGACTGACTGGTGGTAGAAGTCTTTAAAGATATGCTCGAAGCGGGTTCTAAATTGGGTGATAATCGTGTCGTCGTATTTCCAGAAGAGAGCGAGTTTTTCCTGCATGGAAAAATCGACTTCTTTCAGGGTGGATTGATCATCAAAAAATAAGCGGAAGATCGATTCTAAGTGAAGATCAGTCCCGGCTTCTTTCCAGAGCTGAAATCCATTCATCTCGATGCCTTTGATCAGGCTTCTAAAACATTCTTCAAGGGTCAAAAGCTGTTGAGAATCGAGTCTAAGAAGATGGTTTCCCCATTTTTTGATCCCGGCATTTTGACAGGCATAGTTGCGGAGCCGTTTCCATTTGGAACCGATGAATTCCTTTTGTTCAGGAGAAAGATTGAGCGTTGCTATCTCGAAATATTGCTGATTGAGTGCTTCTAAAGGAGTCTCTGTCATAGTGTTCCTTTTTAACAGATTTTACCTATCGAACGCATCAGGAAATATCGAATTTCTAAAAAAAAATAGGTAAAAAATGAAAGTTCAAAGTAAGATGTCGCTTCGAAAAAAGGAGTTTTATATGACACAACCATTAGCATCCCAACTCACCGGTCCAGTATTACAACTCGTTGCAGCGATTGCCATTTCGCAAATTCTTGTCAAAAGTCCTTTAACAGATCTTGCAGGAGAAAAACTCAGAGAGCTATCAGAGGCACTGATCGAGGGATCTAAAAATGTGATCTATGACACTCCGGTCATTGCTATATCTGCTGGATTGACGTATTTCTTCCAGGAATTAGCAATCCAACGCCTCCCTTCTTTATCCTTATCTGCTCAAGGTGGAACTTCACTGAAAGTTGCGTTATGCGTTGCTGGGATCTTAGCCGTGAGATCTGCCCTTTCAGCCTATTTAGAGAGAGTTGCGAATCGTGAATCCAATAAAGACAAAGATGCAGATGTTGCAGAAACCCGCAATCTCTTTATCCGTAACATTGTCCCTATCGCTGCGGGTTGCGCAGCAGCTTATTATGCAGGGGTTCCTGTGAATATTTATAAAACTGCACTCTTTACTGTAGCTGTTATTCCTGTGGTCAAAATACTGGGAAAAATCTACGAGTCCGTTGTTAAAAATGATACGGCCAATCACCTAGGCAAAACTATCAGCGGATGGGTGAATTAAAGTTTCTAAAAAAAGGAGTTTATTGTGGCACAACCTGTTCAGTTTAGCGTTAATTTCTCTGCTTGGCATATCACTGCAGGGATGGTTGCATTAAATCTCCTTTTGAGAAAACCCATCACAGAGCTGATTGGAAAACATCTCGATCAGATGGTCGATGCCGTTTATGAAGCTGGCAATAATGTCATCCTGGACTTCCCTGTGATTGCTTTGGCCTCAGGCTTGACTTATTACGCTCATCAATTGATAGCGACTGCTCCTGCATTTTTGTTATCTACAGATGCTGAGGGCTCTTTGAAAGTTGCAGCTTTTGTTGGAGGAGTTTTTGCTTTAAAATCAGCACTGACTCCCCTCTTAGAAAAAGTGACTAAATGTAATGTTATTGAAGAAGTCATTAATTCTTCTATAGAAAGTGCTGAGAAGCTTAAGGCTGCAGAACAAGTTCCTAGTCAGACCCTGATCCGAAATACCGTTATTCTGAATCTATTTCCGTTAGCTTTGGGAGCAGCTTACGCCTATTACGCAGCAGTCCCTATTAAACTTGCTCAAAGCGCGCTCTACACTGCGGCTCTTATCGGTGTTGTTAAACTCTCAGGAAAGGGAATTGAATCTCTTGATAAGATGTCTCAGATTGGAAGTACGATTCAACACTGGTATTTTATATTTAATCAACGGCAATAGAAATCGTGGCCTGAGAACCTCTTTTGATGGTTCTAAGTCCGATCACTCCATCAAAAGCTTCGTGCTTGTCTTCCCCTTTGCAGGAAAGCTGTCCCGGACGGTTAGCCCTGTAGAGATGTCCCCAGAATTGTCCTTCTCCTGATATGACTTTGAAGGAAAGTTCCATTTTTTTGTCTTTCGAAATAATCTGAATCGTATCTCCCAATTGGAACGATGTCGCTTTTTGATGATTGATCGTTACCGTGGTATCGGGATGAATATTATAAAAAAAGCTAATCTCCATTTCTTCTTGGACTTCTTTTTCTTGCAAGATCACCTGGAATCCGTCTTTGTCTTCCGTGAGAATCCCTTGGGTATTTAAAAGTAAGGAATGAGTGGGTCCGCCATTTCCCCAGAATTGCCTTTGAAGAGTTTGGGATGGGATTGAATCCAGGATGATCTCAGCAGGATAGATTAGACTAGCCCGTAGATGGACAGGATGGTCTTGTAATGCCCGAGCTGAATACTTACCTCCCCATTCGCCTAGGAAGAGATCGTAGAGGGTCAGAGCGGGCTCTCCCCTTTCTTGACGTTGCGGGCCGATGAAGGAAAGGCAAGAGCTATCCCAATGTTTTAATGCGGGAGATTTATCTTGAGCGTTGATTTGGGAGTGAATTAAGTATTCTGCCCAGTCTTCTGGAGATTCAGGAGAAGAGACTTCTTCAGGAGAGCCTTGGATAGCTTGAAGCTGATCCCGGAGCTTTTCTCCTAGAACAGAGTGAAAGTCCCGCAGAATAAAAAAGATGACGGGATAGAGTTTTGACTTTAGGCCAGCGTATCGGCAGAGAGGATACTCATGGAGATAAACGGGGAACTCAGAATTGACTTGGAAGGCAAGGAGCTTCTCTAAGAGGGCTTTAGCTTCTAAGACGTTTTCGACGATCTTGCTGCGTAATAGCGCTAAGGCAAAACAAAAGTTCTCATAAGTCGGAATGGCCTCGGTGCTTTTTTCAGGCTGTTCGGAGCAATAATGGACAAAGCGAGTCACTTCGCTTTGTCTTTTTCTTCCGGCTTTTAGAGCTAGTTCGACGGCTTTCATGGGATGAGTATAGCAGATTCTTGCAAAAAAACGGTATACAACTCATTATGGACGTATGATACATCTCATTAATTTTTTACTTTTAGGAGCCGGAATGGCTCCGATCGATACGAGTCCTGCACCTGATACTTCAGGAGCTACTCCTGATCTACCTTCTGCAGTCCCTGGCGTCTCCCCTATTGACATGGTCCCTGGATATGAGGGAGCCTTTTTAAAAATGTTCTTGGCACTCATTGCTCTGATTGTGGGGATTTTCCTGACAGTCTGGCTGCTCAAAAAGCTGAGCCAGGGCAAATGGGCTGGGGGCAATAGCAACCGGATGATCAAGATCATCGAAAAAAGACCGTTAAGTCCTAAGACGATGCTTTATATCATCGATGTCGATGGACAGCAGTCAGTGATTGCTGAGTCGCAATTGGAAATTAAACACTTGATGAACTTAGAAGAGTTTAGCGAAGCACCAAAAGAGTGATGAGATGCGCTGCGTGGACTGTGAAGATTCCATAGGCGCATGACATCCATAGAATATCTTCTTCAACCATCCCTAGCGAGAGCATGATTGCTCCAAGTCCTGGTATGATGGTTGTTCCAATAGGAACAAGCAAAAAACAGCCTCCAAGAGCCATCATGCAGCCGTTAAAAGTGAGCAGCATCGGATGATGTTGGTAGATTGTTCCTCTAGGATGGGCGATGTTTTCAAGTTTCTTTACGAGCGGGATCGTCCAGGAAATCATACGTGCAAAGTCATCGCCGGAGACTTGTTTTTTCTTGAGCTTTTTTGGGACCCAGATACTTTTATGCTGAGCTGTCCGGACACCTTGCCAAATCACCAATAAACTGACAACGACCCAGAAGCCGGGAATCTGAAAACATAGAATGAAGGGAAGATAGAGGATCCATGCGATGAACGTTTGGACAGCCATATCCATGAGATTGACAATCTCTTGGATGGTTATTTTACGACGCCCTTTGCATTGGTGAGCGAGCTCGTCGAGCTTTTGCGATAATGTCCGTGCCATGATCGGACTGTAGCATAACGTTTATTTGGAAGGAGATCTTTTATTAATCCAGCTAAAGCTCTGAATGAGCTTTAGCTGGATAGAGTGAGGTCTAGGTGAGACTATTTGGGGTTGTCAACCAACCAGATATAACCTCGCTTTATTTGCTCATGTAAATCTGAAAAAAGCGTTTCAAGACGTATCGACTGACCCTGTGAATAGAGCAGACGAAATTTTTTCCCTTCAACCGCTAAACCCTTTTCTGAGAATTTCTCGACAGCAGCATCCATTAGCATCTGCATATTCAGTTTACTGCCAGCTTCCACATATCCATGTAAGACCTGCACATTTCTAGTAGCGGTAGCTTTAATGCAAAAAGATAGCGCAGTTGGGGGAGCGTCAGAACTCCAAACAATGCCACTAGTAGACTTTTTATCTCTTACAAACAACCTGATCTCTTCATACTTTGTTGTCTCATGTATTTCACCTAAATAAGGCTTGCCAAGAGGCAACGTCTTACCTGCATAGCTCAGGTGGAATTCTTTTCCTTCAACATCTAAACCATGAGATGTTTTGAATTTCGTTACCACATCATCCAGTAGTTTCTCTATGGTAACCTTATTGCCAGCTTCCACATATCCATACAGAACCCGATCAGCTCCATTAAGGGACACTTTAATTCGAAAAGCTTTAGAGTCAACTGAGCGATCATAATTGACACCCCAAAAAATGCGATTAGCTGTCATTTCTACTTTTGGAGGCGGTGCCATTTTACTACTAGCTGCGCGTTCAATAACCGCTCTGAAGGTAGCAAAGGCACATAGCCCGGCAATGGGCACTAAGACATGATTCGTCATAGAACTGACCTGTCTGGATACAGCAACGATAACAATAGCTTCGATACCACTTAGAACAACTGCTCCAACTTTCTGCCACGTCTCTACCTTATCCAGGTCCCGCAGCGTGCCTTTATCTGCCCACGGATTGAAATACGAAATTGCATCTATCATAACTTTACCTCCATTTTTGCGGGGTAGTATAAAACTTTCTAAATAAAAGACTAAAGAGAAAAATCCTTGCAGGTCTTAGCAGTTCTTTCGATCTGCTCTTCGGTATGAGCGCTGGAGACAAAGTTTGCTTCATAGGGAGAAGGACCCAAGTAAATCCCCTGCTGGAAAAGATACTTAAAAAACTTGCAGTAGAGCTGCTGATCTAAAACGATTTTATGACGGACTTGAGAGGCTCCAAAAAACGGCGTGAACATCGAGCCAAGATGATTGACGCAGCCTGTGATTTTGTTGTCGTGCATCAT
>CAZBCR010000101.1:0-5971 GCA_964490565.1 uncultured bacterium | reverse complement strand
AGTTCTTCTGGAGTCGGCTCACGACCGGTTTCCATCATGAGTTTTTTCGCACCGCGGAGCACTTTGTTGATCGTTTCGATCATGTGCACAGGAATACGGATCGTACGGGCTTGGTCAGCAATCGCACGAGTTACAGCTTGGCGGATCCACCATGTAGCGTAGGTAGAGAATTTATAACCACGGCGGTATTCGAATTTTTCCACAGCCTTCATCAGGCCCATGTTCCCTTCTTGGATCAAGTCGAGGAAGGAAAGTCCGCGGTTAGTGTATTTTTTCGCAATGGAGATAACTAGACGGAGGTTAGATTCAACCATCTCGCGTTTTGCTTCTTGGCTCTTATCCATCCAACGTTGAAGCATGCGGACGTCTTTCTTAAATTCGTCGAGCGTACGGCCAGCAGCGAGTTCGCGTTTGAGGAGTTTTCTTTGAATCGCAACGAGTTTTGCAGCAGCGAATTTGTTTTTCTCAGCCCTTGGAATGAGTTCCTGCATCTCTTTTTCAAGAGAGAGGAAACGATCGTAGGCAGTCATGATCACTTCGCCAAAGTCTTCGATGATGTTGTGGCGGATGTGCATCTGGCGTAAATAGGCCTGAGTACGGATGCGGCATTTTTCGATGTCTTCTAAAACTTTCGCTTTGTCAGTTTTTTTGAGTTCAGGATCTCTCATCATGACAAAGTAATTTTCTAAAATCGCATCTTCTTGCTTGAGCATTCCTGAAAGTTTAGGAAGAACGCTATTATAATGAGGCTTGTCAGCGACTTCTTTTTCAGTGATGACTTTGTCGAAACGCTCTTTATTGTGGATGAGGTAGTTGGCGATCGAGATAGCTTCACGTGTTGAATAACGGAAGCGCATGATGATTTTTTCGATTTGGATCTGAGCTTTTTCGATCCTTTTGGAAATCTCCACTTCTTCTTCACGCGTCAGAAGAGGAACCGAGCCCATCTCTTTAAGATACATGCGGACTGGATCGTCTGAAGTCCCCTCAGGCCTTTTTGTCATGCCTTCGAGTTCTTTAGCTTCTTTCTTTCTCTCTTTTTGACGTTCAACTTCAGCTTGGTTTTGAACTTGGATGTCCATACCGCTTAAGAAGATAAGCACCTGATCAATTTGCTCAGGCGAGTCAAAACTCATCGGCAGAATTTCATTGATCTCTTCGTACGTGATGTAGCCTTGTTCTTTCGCAAGGGCTACTAGCTCTTCGATCTTCTGCTGATGCTGTTGTGTGAAAACGTTGGAAAAATTTCCTTTACTCATGCAATTCTTAAGATTTTGTTTGTAATAGGTCTTGTTGTCAACATGCAACTCTATGCTTTGGATAATTCTTCGCTTGTTTTAGCTTCCCATGCCGTCAGGGACCGGTCTTATCTTTGCCCTGAATGCCATGGTTTAGTACGCATTAGAGGCGGCGGCAGGCGTCAAATACATTTTTATCACGCTCGCCGTCCGGCTTCTTGCCGTCAACATGGTAAAAGTCTAGCACATTTGCAGATCCAGCTCCATCTAAAATCATTAATTCCCAGTCTAACCCTAGAAAAAAGATTTGAATCTAGGATCGCTGATGCCCACTGGGCTGATGAAAAGATTGTTTTTGAAGTCCAATGTTCACCCATTTCTCTCCAAGAAGCTAAAACCCGCTGCGAAGACTATCTTAAACTAGGCCTGATCCCCGTGTGGATCCTGCATGACCGCAGGTATAACCGCTTTAAGCTCTCTCCTGCAGAAGAGTATCTAAGAAGCCAAACAACGACATTTTATACAGATGGCAGAAGTATTTACGATCAATTTGATGTCTGTCAGAACTTGCGACGCGTCTTTCGCGGCCCTAAGATCGTCGTCAATCCCACCCTGCCTCAAAAAAAACCTATTGAACCTCTATTTTCAAGACAATGGCCCTTATCCTTCCAAGGAGACTTATTTCATCGAGCAACCCCTCAACAACTGGAACATCTGAGAAAAATTCAGAAAAGATATCAAAAACAACACCGCTGGAAAAAAATAAAAGGAGCCTATCGATTTTTACTCAATAGGCTCTTAGAACAGACTAGTTTTTGTCTTTAACTCCGATGGCAAACTTCAGTCGTGCTGCAACAAGAGCGGTCAGTCCTTCATCGGTTTGATTTTGTGCAAATGCTCGAATTTTTCCATTCATTGTCCGAACCAATTTGGCTGCTGACCAGTTGATGGCGTTAGGATCATTGAGGTATTTTTTCAGGATAAGCCCTTCGATCGTCGACTGCAGACCGCTGAATACCTTTCGACCAGACACGGCCCAACTGAGTATTTTAGCACCTCTTCCCAACAGATTCCAACCATTGTCTTTGGGCGACATTTTCCGAAATAACACTCCAATCTTATTTCCAAAGTAGGTTTTTAACTGACCTGAAAAGAGATAGTCAAAAACCGAAGGATCTTCTATCGATTTGCATTCCTGCTTTAAAAGATCTTTTTGATTTTCTTCAGAGCCTACCTCACGTAAAGAGGTAGCCAGGGAATCGACACTTTTTTCTAGGATATTGAAAACAATGTGCCTTACAATCCGCGGATATTGGATCAACTCAAAAAGGTCCTCTACAAATTGCAATGCATAACCAACTAAACTTTCATCGACTTTGGCGATCACGACGCGACGGAGCAGCTCTGGTGCCAACTGCAAATCGAGAGTAGCTATCTGTTTCTTCTTACGAATTAATTCTTCTGAGATTTTTCTGATTGCTTCTTCATCAACTTTCTTGATTTCCTCTACTCGTTTTTCAAGAGCTCTCTTTTCAACATCGCAACCTGAGTGTCTTTTTAAAAGACTTTCGATACTATCTTGTTTGACTTGAGCAGCGTTCTTGAGCTTCTCTAATTGTTTTTCCAAGGCTTTTATTTCAACATCTTGAACAAAGCGATCTTGTATTAGCTTGCATACATTAGCTTCATCTTCATGGTACCACTTCAGAACGTCCTTATCTTCACTAAAGTCTAGCTCATGAATGGTAATCTCGCTTGCGTCGTCCTTTAAAAGATCCACTAGAGAAGCGTTGATAGACGCTGATTCAAGCAACACCGAGAGTTGACTCGCAACGTTACTGGCCGATTTTTTTTCGATGATATTTTCTAATGCTTTAACTAAGAGGTTTCCAACGGGTCTTAACCAGGGGGCAGCAGCAGGACGAATTGTTTGTTTATATGTTTCAAAAGCTTTTTGTATAAGTGTAGACTCCAATTCTCCTGGATTAGTCAAGGCTGTGGTTAATGCAGTCCGAATATCTTCTGTGAGTCCTCCTGGCTGTAGAATCGATAAAAGCTCAAGAATAAGTTTCCCAAGAAATACGGTATCAGCACTCGGTTTATTAGATGCACTAGGATGCACCTCGCCATTTAATTCCTTAACAACCAAGAGTTCTCTTTGACCAACTGTGCTAGATTGATCTTTTTGCTTTGCTCGTGTTAATGCTTCATGACACTCGTAAACAGAATCAATGAGTGTCGTAGCGATTCGATCGGCAGGTTTGGTATCGTCTGCTTGAGCTTCTGTTGTCCGTTTGTCAAAAGCTAGAAGCGCAATCACCCAGCGGCCATACAAAGTGTTTACAAAAGTAGTAGCGCCTTTACCTACGCTATGAAGTATCTCTTTACCTTTCAGCTGGAGAGAATCTGTCGCTAATCTTTGAATGATCATTTTTTTTGTAATGAGCCATCGTTGGGATCCAGAGATCGGCAAAAGCGCCTGTCTGTTCTTAAATCCTATCCAACCCTGTTCAATGATCTGATCCCGTATAGCTGAGAGCTTGGGAATTGCGATCAATTCCTGATCTAGAGTCTGCGAAGCATCATCCCATTTCTGGTTTGCAATAGACCGGACAGCACCTTCGCTAGCATCCATGACCATTGCGCTCAATTCGTCTACTTCCTGAGCATAGGTTTTTTTATTTTGCGCAGGAGGATTTTCATCGGACGATTCAGGAGGCAAGCGTTCGAAAGCAATCTTCCCAGGTTTTTCTGGAGCTCCGTCTTCTCTAAGCAAAACATTTTTTCCTGCATCAGCCACAGCAGCGCCTATCTCGACTGTATCATAAAACTTCTGCAACGCTTCTAATCTTCCAAGCTCTTGCTCGATGATTTCCTCTTCCAGTTGCAGCTCGGGAGTTTGAAGCTTCCTAACTAAGTCGTCCCTTTCAGGGCTGTTTCCTTCTACTCCTAGCAACACCTTGACCAATGCTCCCATCGCTTCGTCGTCATTAGGGTTTGAAAGAATTTGGACCAGACAAGCCTGAGCTTGCTTTAGTTTTTCGCCATCTTTCAGAATATTTGCTAATTGGGCATCAAGGTCGATCTTACGAATGTCTTTTTGTCTATCTTTGGAGGGAATGAAGGTATTCTCCACCGACTCTAGCACTCGGTCTAGAGCGTGCCAGCAAACATTTTCTAAGACAAAATGAAGTGTCTCCTCGTTACTGCCAAATATAGTAAATATCTCTTTATGTGTCTCTGAGAAGGAGCTCACTAATTTCTTAATGAGAACAGCTCTCAGTGTGGATAGAGTTTTGTCAATAATAGTTAAGCGGCTTTCATGAAGCTGACTCTTCGCTTTTGCTATCTGCTTTTCTTTTTGCTCAACTTCAAAGTTGCTTAGGATATGCGGACCTTGAAGCTTGACGATTTGATACAAGCCGCCAAGATCATGAATTTTTTCGACTGTGTTATTTTTAAACGTAGCCTCTGCAAGAGGCCTTTCTGATCGTTTAATGTCTTTCAAACTGAGCCCTACTAGGCTGAGTTTCGCCGCCAACTGAGCAAAAATTTCGTTATAGTGTGAAGGAATCGACGCCTTGAGTCGTTTCTTCCCCCATATTAATGTTGGAGGCAACCCATTATCTCCAGATTGAATGTAGCTATCAGTAATGAAAATAAAGCGCTCATCTTCTCCACCAATTTCTGTTTTAAATTTATGGTAAGCATGAAGCGCTTCTGCTAGCAAAATTTCCTTTTCTTGAGTGAGACGTTCACCATCGATGTCCAGGCTTACCAATAAAGAACGCCGCTCTACTCGGTCGGGTGGAATAGGACCTTTATTTTCCGGCTCTTTGATTTCTGGGAGTTCGACTATTGCAATAGGATGTCTCTCGTTAACTCCTCTCTCAATGGCCTCTGCCGCTTCTTTTGTCAGCTCATATCTTGGCAATGTAGCTTGCGGCTGCGCCTTTGAAAAGAAACGAGCAGCCAGTGTGTAAAGTTTGTAAGCGACAAAAAGTCCTGTGCCCACAAGGACAGATCCGATCACAATACGTTCGGTGGTAGAGCCTTCGCGCAGAGTATGGATTGCCATCGAGCCAAGATTCGAGAGATTTTGTACGGAGCTCATTTTTGTCCTAAAGGGTAAATTTTTTTCGGAGATGATAGCTGTAACTAGCTATATTTTCGAAGGATAAGATCTTTTTTAACAAAAACTAATATGCCGTGTTGTTGGCAAAATAACGGTGACGCAGGTAGACGAAGTATAAAAATACCCCCAGCACCATCAAACCATACAAACATTTTTTGACTGGGAAAAGATGCTCAATCGAAGAGTGCTGCGGATGGCTGTGCTGGTACCAGACGGGCCACTGTCTAGCAGTATAAATTTTAATTTGCTTTTCAGCGCTGATCCGATTGAGATGATAAGGCTTAGAAAATATGGTTTTACCGTGATGGGTTTTCCCTTGAACCTCAAAGGTATAGTGAGCTTTGAGAGCAAATTTGGAAGCCCCTTTTTCAATGATCTTCCACTTATCCACTTTCGCTATAGTCTTTTTTTCAAGCCTCATATGAGCCCACAGATCTAACGACGCGCTGACCAAAAAACCAGCCGTGATGAGACCTGCTACCGACAGCAGGAGAGAAGAAGCGTTGAATTTAAAGCTTAGAATACGCATAATTTGATGATTCTAAAGGTTAAGGATATTTATGGCAGAAGAAAAAAAAGCCGGCGGAGCACCTGCGGC
>CAZBCR010000100.1:0-6034 GCA_964490565.1 uncultured bacterium | reverse complement strand
GCTCAAAAAGCACTTCAAAGACAATTTCGAATTAGCGCTCTTCACGATCAACGTGGCCCGCTATTTGATTAAATCAGGACACGAAGTTGATATCCCTCAACTGCTCAAAGAGATCCAAAAGAATCCGACTCTTTATACTCCAGAACAACTGGAAGCTTTAGATAAAGCTGATGAAGAAGATCGCAGAGATGACGAAAAGCAATAAGGTTCTCATCACATCTGCGACTCCCTATGCCAATGGCCAGCTCCATTTTGGCCATATAGCAGGAGCTTATCTCCCAGCGGACTGCTATGCCCGCTTTGAGAGGCTCCAAGGTAAAGATGTCCTCTATATCTGCGGATCTGACGAGTATGGCGTTGCCATCACTCTTAGCGCAGATATGGCTAAGCGCTCTCCTCAAGAACACGTCGATATTTTTCATAAGATCAACAAAGACCTCTTCGATCAGCTCAATTTTTCATTTGATCACTTTTCACGGACCACTTGGAAAGGGCACATTCCGACCACCCAGCAGTTCTTTTTAGATCTTTTAGCCAATGGTTATATCGAAGAAAGGGTCACAGACCAGCTTTATTCGCCTCAGGATAACCGATTCCTAGCCGACCGGTATGTTGTCGGCACTTGCCCCAAATGCGGTTTTACAGAAGCCCGCGGCGATGAATGTCAGCGTTGCGGCGCCAGCTACGAAGCCACTGATTTAAAAAATCCCCGTTCCAAACTCACCAATGCCCCCCTCATTCTCAAAGCCACCAAACATTGGTTCCTCCTTTTTGATAAATTCAAAGATCAGCTTTCCAAATGGCTCAGCGAAAAAAATTGGAAGGCTAACGTCGTCAACTTCGCCAAATCCTATGTCGACGATTTAAAACCCCGTGCAATCACCCGTGACGGAGAGTGGGGAGTCCCTATTCCTCTTCCCGGCACTGAAGGAAAAGTCCTCTACGTTTGGTTCGATGCTCCCATCGGCTACATCTCAATGACCAAAGACTGGGCCCAGCTCCAAGGCAAGCCCGATGCTTGGGAAAAATACTGGCTCGATCCCAATACACACTATGTCGAATTCATCGGTAAAGATAACATCCCTTTCCATGCCGTCTTTTTCCCTGCAATGGAAATGGGACAAAATATTCCCTACAAAAAAGTCGATGAACTTCCAGCTAACGAATTCCTCAACTTAGAAGGCCGCCAATTCAGTAAATCCGAAGGCTGGACCATTGATCTGGCTGACTTTTTCTTAAACTTTACTGCTGATCAAATCCGATACACCCTCGCAGCGAACGCTCCAGAAAACCAAGATTCAGAATTCACCTGGAAAGATTTCCAAACCCGCTGCAACTCTGAGCTCCTGGGTAAATACGGCAACCTCGCTAACCGCGCGCTTGTCTTCTTGCAGAATAAAGCCGGCGGCAAAGTCCCTTCTAAAAAGAACCTGACCGATGCCGATAGAGCTTTCATTAAGCAACTCGATGAAGTGATGAAAGAAGCTGTCGAGGCTTACTCACATTTTAATCTCCGCAAGGCTTCTCAGCTCATGATGCAGATCGCGCAAATAGGCAACGTCTATTTCGATGAGAGAAAGCCTTGGGCGCTCGCTAAAGCTCCAGAAACGGTTCCTCAAATGGAATCGACCCTCTATTGCTGTCTCGAATGTCTCAAGAGACTTGCCTTAGTCTCTTCTCCGATCATCCCTGAAGCGGCTCAAAAACTCTGGGAAATGCTCGGCTACACCACAACATTATCCAAAGAAAACTGGGACAAGGTCATCAAAGAAGAAATTCCTGAAGAAAGAGCCCTTCCTCAACCGCAAGTCTTGTTCAAACGAGTTGAAAATGAACTCATCGAAGAACAAGAAAGTAAACTCAAGAGTCTGATCAAGTGACCCTGCAGTCTCTTTTGGACTATGCGGCCCCGCTTCCTCCTTACACCCCTAATACTGTTTCCCAGCTCAAACGTGAATTTGTCCGCAATACAGCAGTGCAAGCAGTTGCAATGACTTTTTTCACTGGGTTTTTTTGTTATTATTCCAACAACTCTGAAACTAGAATCGAGTTTTTCAAGAAGGCTGTTGTTGTATTAGGCGGCAGCACACTCATGCGGGCATTGGCCTTAAACATTCGTTATCAAGCGATTGTTCATCGAGGATCGCATATGAGGGTAGGCAGTTTGGTCGCTGATTGCCTTTCTCCTCTTTTTACTGCCATGCAGTGGACTCATTTTTTTACTATTATTCAGTTTGGAGGACACGCATTATTTGCTAGTTTATTTCTTAAATCAACTGAAAAGCTAGAGATTGTTACAGGTGAAATGCAAAGTTTAGCCATCAATCTTGGTAGTACCTCGTTATCAGAACTAGGTCGTTTGCTGGGGGATGCATTGACTTTACGAGCTTTTACCTCTGCAGGAATTGTGACGCTAGTTGCATCAAGGACGATATTTTTGATGACTGCTTTGCATGACATGGCAGGGGAGTTATCTAAATTTCTTTTTTTTGCTGTTTCTTATTCTCTGGTCAAGGAATTTAGAACAAGCTCAGCTGTTAAAACGGCGGCTATCGCGGCTATCTCCATCATTCTTACAGCTGCTTTTTTACATCATCGACATAAAATAGCGAAAGTAACTCGGACATTTTTAGATTATGCGTCTCCTCTTCCACAGCCCAGCAAAGACATATCTCAAACATTGAAACGTGAATTTATCCGCAATACAGCGATACAAGGATTGGTTTTGACTTCTTTAGTAGGGCTTTCCTGCTATCTTGCGAATAAAAATGAATTAAGAATGGAGTTTCTCCAAAACGCAGTCACTGGTTTCACTGTCTCTACAGTGGCAAGGGCGTTTGCAATGCTGGTTAGATATGCCGCGATTGTTAACCAAGGCCTGCCTGCTAGAATAGCTAGTTATGGAGCTGATTGCATTGCTCCTTTATTTTTCCCCCTGCGATTTCATCTTGATAAAGCCATTGTTCATGAAGGAGGACACTTTTTTGCTATGCTGGCTCTGATGAAAGAGGCCTCTATTAAAATCATTATAGAATCAGAGCACTGGTCCGTCGAAGGCACATCAATAGGATTGACGAAATTAGGTAGTATGTTGGGGGAGGACTACTCAAGAAGGGTTATAGTGGCAGCAGGACCTATGGCGACATCGGCGTTAAGTACCATTTTCTTTATCGGATCGTGTTATTTTAATCAGAGGGAGTTATCCAAAACGCTCTTTTTTGTAGCTTCTTTTTCTTTGATCAGAGAATGCAACTATGCGAAGAGTGCCTTGACATTCAATAGTGACAATCCTCTTTATTCCAACCATGATTTTGTTAAGTTGTGGAAAGAGGGTGGAATTCATCCTTATGCAGCAATGATTGGGATGGTAGCTCTGCCCTTGATCACGACGTTAGGCTTTTTGGGGATTCGATATCGGCTCTAAAGTCTCTTTAAGAAATCGAATAGCGCCTCGGTCATTGAGGAGGCCTTCATTATCAAAATATTCAGCCAAGACAAAAGCATGTGGATCTTTCACTGTGGGAAGCTTTTCCTTCACTATAGCTTCAAGGAAACTGCCAATATCGGATTGCCATTTATTCATTTGAGAATCGGTCTTCAGTGACTCGACGCAGCACGTGTTCCAGGCACCTTCTAAATACCGAAAGATATCAGGCCATTGATACGGCAGCGATGTCGGTTTTTTAATAACATGGATATCTTCAGCGGGTACTTTAAAGTCTTGTTTTCCTAGCCTTTCTCCATAATGATATAGCAAGGTATTCCAGAGGTGGACATTATGGGCATCTTCACTGCTAGTATAAAGGGTGGAGAAAAACCTTTTAAGATGTTCATCGACAAATCTCGATTTCCAATGAAGTGATTTATCTTGAGCTGTGACTTCTTTACCGATCAATGAGAGATAATGTATTTCTGCCTCTGTCGCCCATTCCCAACGGCAGAAACGCGAGGCGCGGACAAGTTCCTCTAAGCACATTCTAATTTGTAAATCGGGGAATTTTTTCTCAGTTTTCAAAAGTGCTAATAACTGGCCTAAATACAATTTAGCCGATGCATAGATTAATTGGTAAACGGGGTCTTGGTCCTCTAAGATTTGCTTGCACATCGCTTCGAGGGATTTTTGCGCTTCACTACCACCATTCCACCACTCTTTGAACTTAGAAAACGAAATCCAGCTGCTCGTGGGATTTTCCATCCGCTGGATCACTTCTTTGTAAAAAACCGGAATCTCCAAGATATTGGGAATCGGCGCGGAGGGATCTAAAACCTCTGTTTGGGGAACGGACATTGTTAAAAGGGTGGGCGTTAGTGCCGGAGGAGAGCTCTCTTCAAATTCCCAAATCGTCTCAAAGTCGAATTGTTCCAAAAAGCTTTTTTTATCAAGGGCAAGGAGAGACTCTGGAATTTTAGTTGCAGAATAGCCGAGTAATTGTGTCAAAATATCGCAGATTTTTTCCTTGGCTACAGGATCTGCTTCGATTTTATCTAGTGACGCAAAAATAAACTTACCTACTAGTCGGATCCTTTCATGCTGCTGCTGAAAATCTTCTATAGCGACAGTGCGTAGACCAGACTGCCGATCATTTTTAAGAGCAGTCCAATAGTCGACGCAGCGTAGGAAGACTTCAACGATATTTGCGACTGTGGGATCATAAACGGTTTGAAAAAGGGGGATTTGAGCAATAGCACGGCTTGTCCATGAATCAGAGCGCAAAACAACCGATCCATCCGCATAAAGAAAGTAGTCCGGACAGCGTCCTGAGGCAACAGTGCTCAAGCTTCTATCTAAATTGGCAATCAGCGAAGAGCTCATACCCGGACATTCTAATTAAAGAAGTGAGTTTGAGTCGCTATTTATTTGCTTCAGAGCATTGGCTAGACCTGTGAACCGTTTTTTGACTTCATCATTTCTGACCGCCATGCTAATCGCTTGCTTAGTCCCGACTAAGATCACGAGTTTTTTTCCTCGTGTGATCCCCGTGTAGAGTAAATTCCTGTGGAGCATTTTAAAATGGCTCATATGCAAGGGAATGATAATGCAAGGACACTCGCTTCCTTGGTATTTATGAATCGAAACAGCATAGGCTAAAACCAGATCATCGATCTCAGAAAAGCCATATTCGACTCTTCGATCTTCATAACGGACAGTGAGCTTTTGATTCGAAAGATCAATCGATAAAATTGTCCCGACATCTCCGTTGAAGACTAGTTTTTCATAATCGTTGCGGATTTGCATCACTTTATCATTCACATGGAACGTTCTTCCCATTCTGCAGAGGGGAGCGATGCTCGGGTTGAGCTCTTTTTGCAAAACGACATTGAGATTTTCACACCCGATAATTCCCCGTTTCATCGGAGATAAAACTTGGATATCTTCAAACATGTGAAAATGGAATTTCTGAGGCAATCTCTTTGTCACGAGATCAATAATCGTTGCTAAAATCTCTTCCTGCGTCTCATTTTCAACAAATTTAAAATCCGATCCCCCTAAAAATTCAGGGAATTCTCCACGGTTAATTCTGTGAGCGTTAGTCACAATTTTCGAATGAGCCGCCTGCCGATAAATCTGCGTCAGCCTTGTAAATCCCACCGTTTCTGAAGCCAAGAGATCTTTCAAAACGTTCCCTGCTCCCACACTCGGCAGCTGATCGATATCTCCGATCAAAATGAGTCTTGTTGAAGAGGGGATCGCCTTCAATAGCTGATAAAACAGCAGCGTATCGATCATGCTGGCCTCATCGATGATCAAGAGGTCGCATTTGAGAGGATTTTCTTTATTCCGTTTAAATCCGCCGCTGACAAAGTCCATTTCTAACATGCTATGGATCGTTGAGGCTTTTTTACCGGTGATCTCGGTCATCCGCTTTGCAGCGCGTCCTGTCGGAGCTGCCATTAATATCGAATCGGTCAGTTTTTCTGAGATTCTTAAAATCGCCCGGGTAATTGTACTTTTGCCGGTACCGGGACCGCCCGTAATAATGTGGACTTTTTCTTGGATCGACTGAGCAATCGCTGCTTTTTGCTCCGGAGCAAA
>CAZBCR010000099.1:0-6043 GCA_964490565.1 uncultured bacterium | reverse complement strand
TTCCATCAGTTCAATGAAAAAGAGATGGAAGAAAAAGTCATTGCCGATTTGAAAGCCGGCAAAGAAATCGGCCTGATCAGCGATGCGGGTACACCCGGTATTTGCGATCCAGGCGAAGAGCTTGTCAAAAGATGCTATGCTGAGAATCTCCCCTTCACCGCTATCCCCGGCCCATCTGCCTGGGTCATGGCCTTGGCTCTCTGCCCATTTAATAAGGAGCATGTCCAATTTGTCGGCTTTCTCCCTAAAAAAGAAGAAGAGAAAAAACGGATCTTAGCCACTACTCTCACCTCAACAGCTACCACCATCTTCTATGAGTCCCCTCACCGGCTTGTTGATTCTCTCCAAACCCTGCAACCCACTCGTAGAGTCTGCGTGATGCGTGAACTGACTAAAAAATTTGAAGAGCATCGTCTCGGCACTGCATCCGAACTAGCTCTCCACTACGAACAAAATCCTCCCAAAGGAGAAATCGTCCTCATCATCGAAGGTTCGTCCCAAGATTATTCTTCACTAACATCTCAAGAGCATGTAAAATTTTTGGAAAAAGAGTATAATATCTCCACCTCGGATGCAATTAAGATTGCCGCTGAACTCCGTGGGATTCCCAAGCGGGATATTTATAATCTTATCCATAAAAAATAGGAGCTCCCTATGCAAATCTCATTACAAAGTAAAGTATACCTAGGAACTTGTATTGCTATTCAAGCCTATAGCGTTTATTCAAATCCTACTCGTGCTATTACCTGTTTGGTCCTTGGTTTATTGCTAGGAACCGTTCAAGGACGCTCGGAGCTTCGTGCTGCACGAGAGGGTCATCAGCCGGGAAATAACATGGGCATGGGATGGAATGAAGGTACAGACCAAGAAGTTAAAGAAAGAGCAGTCAATGCTCTTGTCAATTCCGCGCCAGGAATATACACAGCAGCAATCAATTTACTAGCGCTGGGATTACTCACCCAAAAGGTCCAAATACCTACAAGCTGGAGTCCTAAGTGGGGAACTTATTTCTGTGATTTTGCGACCCTTAATTTTGGTGCAGTAATGGGACATTTGTTTCAATTAGACGCTTTGCGAAAAATTGAAGATCCCTATGTCCAGAAATTACTCGCTAACACTGTGATTTAATCGTTGGTGTTGTCGTTTTCCGTCTTCTGCGTTATAGTGTGCTTCAATGAACCTTGTTGTAGATGTCGGCACTCAAAAGATTAGCGCGGGATTGTTCGAAGGCGACAAGCTTATTCAAGCCTCCCAGTTCAAACGTCCTGAAGAATTGGTCGCAGCTCTCAAGGGGAAAACCATCGAGCAAGGCCTGGTTGCCGGTGAATCCAAAGAGCTCATGACTCTCCTTCAAGGCCTGCCTTGCCAAGCTTTAAATCATGCCGACTTTAAACGACTGGCCACCGATGAAACCTTTCCACTTTTGCGGCCGGATCGAATTGCAAACATCTTTGGGGCGCTATATCATTTCCCCTCAAACGATTGTGTGATCGTCGATATAGGAACCACGGTCCGTTTTGATTATGTCACCAAGCATGGCGTCTATCTCGGCGGGGCTATTTTCCCCACGATTTTGACGGAAGAACTGCCGCCTGCTTTAGGAAAAGACAAACTCGGACAAGAAAAGAGCGGCTGTTATTTTGGGCTTTTGGGAGCTATCGAGCGGATTGTCGCAGAACTAAGACTCTCTTCAGAAACACCCAGCGCAGTGATGACAATTGTGACAGGCGGACGCTCACGCGTCATGCAAAAAGATTTAGAAGACTTTATTGACAAAGTTGATACGGAACTCACGCTAGTGGGATTAAATCAGATTTTAAAAGAAGGTAAAACATGACAACAGCGAAAGAACTCATTTTTGAAGAACAAGCGAGAGAAAAACTCCGTGAGGGCATCGAACAACTCGCTGATGTCGTGAGCGTAACACTAGGACCTAAAGGCCGTAACGTCGGGCTGCAAGCCAGCTGGGGCGCACCAACCATTACCAATGACGGCAACAGCATCGTCAAAGATATTGAGTTCAAAGACCAATATCTCAACATGGGCGCATCGATGGCTAAAGAAGCCGCTGCAAAAATGAAAGAAAAATGCGGCGACGGCACCACAACGACCATTCTTCTGTTAAGAGCGCTTGTTCAAAATGGGCTAAAAAACATTTCTTCTGGTGCTAGCCCGATCGGTCTCAAACGCGGCATGGAAAAAGCTCTTGAAGCAATTTTAAAAGAACTCACGACCCTTTCTATCCCTATCAAAAACGACAAAGAGACAAAAAACATCGCGATCGTTTCCGCTTCTGGAAATGAAGAGATTGGGACTTTCATCTCTGAGGCGATCAAAAAAGCTGGAAAAGGCGGCGTGATCACCATTGAAGAAGGAAAAACGACCGAGACTGCTATTGAAGTTGTTGAAGGCATGCAATTCGACCGCGGCTACAGCAGCTCTTATTTTTGCACGAATGCCGAAAATCTCTCTGTCGAAATGAACAATGTTAAAATCCTTATCACCGACAAGAAGATCAGCTCTATCCAAGAGATCCTTCCGCTGTTGCAAGGCGTTGCTAGCACAGGTCAAGAACTCCTCTTAATTGCTGATGACATCGAAGGCGATGCACTCTCTACCCTCGTGATTAACAAACTGCGCGGGACACTCAAAGTTTGCGCCGTTAAAGCCCCCGGCTTTGGCGACCGCAGAAAAGGGATGCTTGAAGACATCGCTATTTTGACAGGAGCCACCGTCGTCTCAGAAGATACCGGCATGGTCTTGAAAGAAGCCTCTGTCGATGTGCTCGGTGAAGCGGATAAAATTCTCATTACGAAAGAGAAAACAACCATCATCGGCGGCAAAGGCGATCCTGACAAAATCAAAGCCCGCGTCAAATGCTTGGTATCTGCAAGCAAAGATGCTGAAAACACCTATGACAAGGAAAAGTTCGAAGAGAGAAAAGCTAAGCTCTCCGGCGGAGTTGCAGTCATCCGTGTTGGCGCTCCAACAGAGCCTGAAATGCGTCAAAAGAAACAAGCATTTGAAGATAGCTTAAATTCGACAAAGGCCGCTTTAGAAGAAGGTATTGTGCCCGGTGGAGGCATTGCTCTTCTCCGTGCATCAAAAGCTGCACTGAAGCTCAAATTGCAGGGCGATGAATTGACCGGCGCACAGATTGTCTTAAAAGCCTGTGAAGCACCGTTTCGTCAAATTGTTGCAAATGCTGGACTCGATGGTTCTGTCCTATTAGAACAAATTCTCTCCAACGAAGTGAGCTTTGGATTCAATGCTCAAACTGAAAAAGTTGAAGATCTGCTGATCTCTGGCGTTGTTGACCCTTCTAAAGTGGTCAAAAACGGCCTCCAATTTGCAGTCTCTTCTGCTGGCATTATACTACTCTCAGAAGTTTTGATTGGAAACGCACCCGATGACGACAATAACGCTAAAGCATAAAGTTAAAATCCTACCCTGCCGGGGAATCGGCGACGCTCTTTTAATGCTGACAGCAGCAGAGCGTCTTCAATCTGCCGGGCATGAAGTCGTGACGATCCATCCCAAGCTTCCGGAATTGCAAAACTGGTTTCCACACTTAAGTTTTGATACACAATGGATTTTTTCTCCTGATGAATGGATCATCGCTCAAAATGACAATACTGAGCGGGTCAATGCCCTCAAGGAAAAATATCGCGACAGGCTCTCTATTTTTTACCCCACCTATGTCCCTGAGAAAAATGGACCCTTAACTCCTTTTGATCGTGTTTTTAATTCAGAAATTCCGATGGTGGAAAATATTGCCGAGTCGATTGCCTCTCTTTTAGAAGTCGATAATCCCTCTAAAGAAAACGGCATCAATCCTCCTCCTCATTTGTCTCATAGGCTCCATCGCAAACGCGTGCTGATCCATCACACCAGCAGCTTAGAAGATAAAAATTGGCTGGAAGAAAAGTTTAAAGAGGTTGCGCACGGGCTGAAAAGACGCGGCTTTGAGCCTGTTTTTGTACCCGAGTTTTCTTCTCTGGATGATCTAGCCGCTTTTGTCTATCAATCGGGCTTTATGATCGGAAACGATTCGCTTGTGGGCCATCTTGCCTCCAATCTCCACATTCCGACGGTGATTATTGCTGATAAAGAAGAACGGATGAACCTCTGGCGGCCGGGATGGCTCGAAGGCTCCGTTGTGACTCTTTCTCCCTGGATTCCAGGTTGGAAATTCTTTCAGAAGAATTGGAAATACTTTATCTCAAGCGGGCGGGTTCTTAACGCTTTCGATGATCTGAGTCGTTTGTTTTAAGATCTCTTGATCAACCAATTGCCCAAGTCCATATTGCTTTAAAAGTTCTACGGGCTCTGGTTGAACCTCTGTTAAAACAATCTTGGTATTATGCAGTGCGCACCGATCATGGAGCTCACGAAAGGTCTGCAGCGCTGTTGCATCAAGAACAGGAACATGTTTCATGCGCAAGATAAAGAGCTTAGGCGGAGGATCCATGTCATGGACAATCTTCTTCAGCTGGTCGCAGACTCCAAAGAAAAAAGGCCCTCGCATTTTATAGATCTCAATCCCCTTCTCCAGATCTTTTTGATCCGGTGCGATCACGTGTTTGACATCGCTCATCCGCTTCATGAAGAAAAAGGCTGCGAGCAGCATTCCAATCTCGACAGCAACTGTTAGATCAATCAGCACCGTCAAGAAAAATGCCGTCAGAAGAATCACCACATCGCTGCGGGATGTTTTCATCAGCCTATAGAAGTGAGGAAGCTCGCTCATATTCCATGAGACAACCACTAAAATCGCGGCTAAGGAAGCTAGCGGAATATGCCCCACCAAAGACGAGCAGGTAAATAAAAGAAGGAAGACCACAACAGCATGGATCATCCCAGCAACAGGCGTTTGAGCCCCGGTTTTGATGTTAGTCGCCGTCCGTGCAATCGCAGCCGTTGCTGGCATCCCGCCAAAGATAACGGCTCCGATGTTAGCAAGACCTTGAGCGATCAGCTCGCAATTAGGCTTATGGCGGCTCCCAGTCACAGCATCGGCAATAACAGCTGAAAGAAGCGATTCAATACCTGCCAAAAGAGCAATCGTGATGGCATCGGGCATCACATCGAGCACACGGTGGAAATCGAAATCAAAGTAAGGCGTTGGCAACGTTCGGGGAAGCTGTCCAAACCGTGTTGAAATAGTGGGAATATCTAAGTTAAGCGCCCAGCAAACTCCTGTCGCAATGATAATGCTTGCAACACCCCAGGGAATTGCCTTAGAGAATCTCTTGAAAAGCATGATCAAGCCCACCGTGGAGACTCCGACGATAGCGGTTAAATAATGGAAGGTATGAGCGTGATGGAAATAAGCCTTCCATTTTTCTAAAAAGTGGACGGGCACCTCGACCATTTGAAGGCCGAGCAATTCTTTCATCTGGCAGGAAAATACAACGACAGCAATGCCCGTCGTAAATCCTACAATCAACGGATGGGGAACGAATTTAATCAGTGATCCGAGCCTAAAAGCCCCCATTAAAAGAAGAAGAACTCCCGCTATAAGCGTCGCAATGACCAGGCCGTCGTATCCATGTCTTTCTACAACGCTAAAGACGACAACGACAAAGGCTCCTGTCGGACCTCCGATCTGGACCTTGCTGCCGCCTAAAAAAGAAATGATGAACCCAGCGACAATGGCCGTAAAAAGGCCTCTTTCCGGTTCGACCCCTGATGCCATCGCAAAGGCCATTGCCAGCGGAAGCGCCACGATCCCGACCGTGACTCCTGCCATCAAATCTTTTTTAAAAATAGCAAGAGAATACCGTCTAAGACAAAGATAAGCTTTTGGAATGAATTCCTGGTAATTTTTTAACATTTTATACTACAATAGAGGGATAAGGAGTTCCAAAATGAACAAAGCCAAGCAATCAATGCCAGCACGCGCTCGCAAGAAAATGAAAAAAGAACTACGCTCTGCGGCAAATCTACCTGATTCCGTCGTTAAAGCCGATCGTAACACACCTAAAGCCCTCTTGTCTAGACTCCCAGCAAAACAACAAAAAAAAGAAGCAGCTTCTTTAAA
>CAZBCR010000098.1:0-6062 GCA_964490565.1 uncultured bacterium | reverse complement strand
AAGTGTTCGTTCGGAGCATGGATATCGTCGCTGTCTAAACTGACGCCAATGACAAGGGCATCACCTTTGCAAGCTTTGGCTAGATCCGCGACAAGCGGAACTGAAGCGCCGCATAAAATCTTACCGCAAGGCTTGCCGAAGACTTCTGTTAGAGCCTCGGAACAAACGTGAGCTATCTCAGTATCTGGTGAGCTGCGGACAGGTTTGCCGCCATGATCTAGCGTCACTTCGATCTCTAAACCTTTCGGGGCAATTTTTTTCAGATGGTTGGCGATTGCTTTTGCGACTTCTGTGGGATCTTGATTCGGAACAATCCGGCATGAGATTTTAGCGAGGGCCATCGAAGGAATGACGGTTTTAAAACCCTCTCCTGCATAGCCGCCAGAAAGGCCGTTGATCTCTAAAGTGGGACGGATGGCGTTGGATTCCCAAAGGGAATATCCACCCTCGCCCTTGAAGGCTTTGATGCCAAATTGTTTCCGGAGATATTTTTCATCGACGATTTTTTGGAGGGCTTTAAGTTCTTTTGCTGTCGGCTTGGCAACGTTTTTGTAAAAACCGGGAATCGCGATCTTTCCGTCTTTATCCCAAAGTTTAGAGAGCATCTCGACTAAAGCGCGATTCGGATTTAAAACAATCCCGCCGTGAACTCCGGAATGGAGATCGATTTTAGAGTTGCGGCAGATCACTTCCAAAGTCACAATGCCACGAAGTCCTAATGTAATCGCAGGACGGTTCTTTGCGGGCATGCCACCGTCGACAACTAAGATATGATCAGCCTTGAGATCTTTCTGATGCGTCTTGAGCACTTCTAAGGCACCTTGGCTGCCGCATTCTTCTTCACCTTCGACAAAGACCTTGATGTTGACGTTAACTTGTTTACAGAGCTCGAAAAGGGCTTTAAGCGCGGTCAGTGTATAAAAGCATTGGCCTTTGTTGTCTGAAGCGCCTCTTGCAAAAACTTGACCATCGCGGAGTGTCGGCTCAAAAGGCGGAGTTTTCCATTTATTGAGAGGATCGACAGGTTGCACATCGTAGTGATGATAGATCAAAACAGTGGGGCGTTTAGGATCGACTTCATGCGATGCAAATACAACCGGATGAAATTTCGTTTTCCAAACCTCGGTTTTAAAACCGATATTTTTTAGATAGCCTTCAACCCAAGAGGCAGCTGCGTTGATGTGTTTGCGATAAGCGGGATCGGTGCTGATCGAGGGAAACTTTAAGAACGTGAAATAGTCTTGCTGAATCTTTGCGGAGTTTTTGCTGTACCATTTCTTAAGATCTGTCAGGGTCGGCATCATTTGATATCTGCATCTATGATATTTTGCGCACTTTCGACGAGGTAAGCCGCTATGATCGGATCTCCTCCGTAAGTCATCTCGACTTCCATTTTTCCATCCTTGGAAGCTTTCGCGCAGGTGATCAAAACATAACAGGTGTTGTTTTCAGAAAGCGCTTTCTTAATTTCTACGCTGCTTTCTTCTTCAGGCCAAAACAAACCCTTAACAAGTTTTCGCATTGCTCTCCAGCTTCTTAGGTGCAAAAATTAAATGCTATGTTGAGATACATCTCATAAATCAATATTAATTAGCAATCGTTGTCTGTTTAAAATTAAAGCTTTACATCGCTTGACGATTAAGATTTGACCAGGTTTAATAGATACAGTACACGAGGAGATCGCTATGGCATTCTTTAAACGAATTTTCTTATTTCTGGTCGTCAATATTTTGATCGTCACAACAATCTCGATCATTTTAAATCTTCTGAACGTGAAACCTTTTCTGAACGCACACGGAATCGATTACACTTCTTTAATGATCTTCTGTTTGATCTGGGGATTTGGCGGAGCGTTTATCTCTCTCGGCCTTTCTCGCATGATGGCCAAGTGGATGCTCGGCGTCCGATTAATCGATCCGACAACATCTGATTCTGAAAAAAGACATCTCGTTGAGACCGTTTATAAACTTGCCCGCGCAGCAGGACTCACCGTGATGCCTGAAGTCGGCATTTATGATTCTCCTGAAGTGAATGCGTTTGCAACAGGTCCGACAAGAAACAGATCTCTTGTTGCCGTCTCCTCTGGATTACTGAGAAAAATGTCGCAAGATGAAATCGAGGGTGTGCTCGGGCACGAAATTACCCACATTACCAATGGCGATATGGTCACGATGACGCTTCTACAAGGAATCGTCAACGCGTTTGTCATGTTCTTAGCACGCGTTTTGGCTTATGCATTATCCGGTATCGGCAACAAAGGAAAGTCGTCTGGCAATTCTTATATGATGTTCAACATCTTGGTTTTTGTGTTCCAGATTGTCTTTATGATTTTAGGATCGCTTGTCATCGCTGCTTTTTCCCGCTTCCGGGAATTCAGAGCCGACAAAGGCGGCGCTCACTTAGCTGGACGTGAAAAAATGATCTCTGCCTTACAAGCTCTTCAAAAAGTCCAAGAGATCCGGGATCAAAGAGTGGAAAAGCCTGCGTTCCAATCGATGAAGATATCTCATCCAGGAAGGGGCGGTCTTTTTGCTTTATTCATGACTCATCCACCTTTGGAACTTCGTATTAAGCGTCTCAAGGAACAAAGCTAACGGCATTCTCCGAGTTGTGTGCTATCTTGCTTATAGTCAATAAGTTAAAAATACCTGAAAATAACACGTATGTTAGCAATTCGCTAACATACGTGTTCTTATACAACCGGACTTGCGCGAAAATGACCTGTATGTTAGTTTTAGGCTAACATATGGGTCAAATATGAATAGAAATTTAGGCATGGACACAGGACTAGCCTTTTTGCTGGATAAGGCCCCCGGAGAGATATTGGATTATGGCTTTGTTATGGAAAGCCTTAGCGCTTACAAAAATCCACGAGTTAAGTTGAACTACCTCTTAAAAATAAGAGCATTGGTAAGAATCAAAAAAGGCATCTATGTTTTTGGTGAAAAATTTGCAAGACAGCCTTATTCCCAGGAAGTTCTTGCAAATATGCTTTATGGACCCTCCTATGTTTCTTTAGAGTGGGCATGCCAGTATTATCGCTTAATTCCTGAAAAAGTCACAACCGTCACAAGCGTAACCACTAAACGGTCCAAGCAGTTTCAAACACCCATAGGGCTTTTCACTTACGACCACCTTACATCAGATATCTTTCCCGTTGGAGTTACGCTAGTGAAGTTTTCAGAAAAACAACAAGCTTTGATTGCAACGAAAGAGAAAGCACTTGCTGATCTCTTGGTTTTGCGTCGAGGAAGATTTGCTTCGAAAAAACATTTCGAAGAAACTCTTTTTGAGGATTTACGAGTAGAAGAAGACGATATAAAAAGCCTTAATTTTGAGCTTCTGAATGAGATCTATCAAGCTAAACCCCATAGCGCAATTAAATACCTCTTACAACAAAGGCCTTTATGAATAGTGCTATCCAACAGATGTTAGAAAAATATCAATGCAGCTCTGTACAAGAACACGATCAGGCTCTACGCGAAATCCTGCAAGAGATTGCTTTAGTGGGATTATGGCGAGGTAAGTTTTTTGAACATGCTGCATTCTATGGGGGAACTGCCCTTCGAATTTTCTATGGTCTTGATCGTTTCTCCGAAGATCTTGACTTTACCCTTCTGACCCCCAATCCCGATTGGAGCTGGACTCCTTTTGCCGAAGTGATCAAGAATGAACTTACCTCATTTGGATTTGATGTCTCTTTTGTAGAAAAAGACAAAAAAAGTCAGTCAGCTATAAAATCTGCCTTTCTAAAAACACCAACGGTTCAAGAACTTTTGAAAATTGGAGTCCACTCAGATCAGTTAAAAGGCATGCATTCTGAATCCATGATTCGTATTAAAGTTGAGATTGATACAAATCCTTCTTCGGGGTTTCAGTATGAACAGAAATTTCTCTCTCAACCCATTCCAGTATCTATCCGGTGTGTCAATGAAGAATGCCTTTTTGCCTGCAAAATGCATACAGCTCTCTTTCGAGCCTGGAAAGGACGAGTCAAGGGTAGAGATTGGTATGATATGGTCTGGTTTATCCGAAGGAAAATCCCATTAAATTTGAGCCTTTATTCAAAATTGAACGGTTACGACAAGGTTTTAAGCCGAGAAGCTTTTATCAAGACGGCAAAAGATCGCATAGACCAGCTAGACGTACCTTCCGCCATTGAAGACATCATTCACTACGTTCGCGACCAGGAAGCGATCAAAAAAACTTGGTCTAAAGACTTTTTCAACCATTGGATTGATAACATTAAGACAATCCCAGGCTAATTCCTGCTTGCTAAGAACTAAGCAGGGCTTTGAAGTGATCGAGTGTCACGAGCTGTTCATTCTCCATGAGGAAGACCTCATGGGGATGGATGATCTCGCAGAGATTTTTAAGGCTTTCGCATTTAAGGACCACGAAATCGACTTCTGCTAATGAAGAAAGCAGAGAGACGATCTCTTCATCAGGATTCTCATCCCGGATATAAACAATCAGTTTAGCATCTTGATCTCGGACAGAAAGTTTCCGGATGCTGCGGAAAAGCGCTGTGTTCATCCCTTGAGAACTGTAGAGCCCAAGAACGAAATACCGTTTATTTTTCAGGGCTTCTTGGAGAGCAAAAAGATGCTCTTCGTCAAAGACCTTATTATCGACATCGTATTCAAGAAGGCGGACAGCTAAATCAGAAAGATTAATGCGGGCGCAGCCGAGTCTTTCAATCGCAATGCCTGCAGCGATATTGGCAAGTTGAGCGCCGTATTTAATATCGAGCTGGTTGCCTAGAGCAACGCTGACCATAGCTAGCACTGTGTCGCCGGCTCCGGTGACATCTTTGACTTCTTTAGACCGGACAGGAAAATCAAGTCTTCTACCATCTCGAGTAAAAACAGAGATCCCCGCTTCTGAGCGCGTGATCATCAGCATATCGATGGAGACTTTTTTAAAGAGGATTTCAGCGACTTGTTCTAAGGAAGCTTCGCGGGTGAGCTTGGCTGCATCGTAGGCTTCTTGGAGATTTGGTTTTAGAACAGTAGCGCCTTGGTATTTTGTAAAATCGTCGCCTTTTGGATCGACGATGATGGGGATATTTTTAGCTTTAGCCATCTCAATGACGCCCATGAGAAGAGAGCGGGATAGAAATCCTTTGCCGTAATCGGAAATTGCGATGATATCGACACCTTGTAGAAGCGCAGGGAGCCTTTCGATGACATCTTGTTCGACTTGCTCAGGAATCGGCGTGATGTTTTCAAAATCGACTCTAAGCACTTGCTGAGCATCGGCAATCAGACGATTTTTAACAGGGGTTTGGAACTGATTTTGGAAAATCATCCCGTCGGTATTGACGCCTTCGGCAATAAGTGCCTGGACGATGTTTTTTCCTGCATTGTCGTGACCGACACGACCGACTGCGACAACACTAGCGCCTAAAGACATTAAATTTAAAACGACGTTGCCGGCTCCACCGGGAAGGCTTTCTTCACGGAGCACATGCAAAACGGAGACGGGAGCTTCTGGAGAAATACGTCGGACTTTACCGGTGGTATAGGTGTCATACATAAAGTCCCCGATCACAAGGACCTTGACGGGACTTAAACGACTAAAAATACCACTGAGTTTTTTTACCATCGGCGATCTAACAGGATATAATTTTGAACATAGTCTTTCACTGCTTCATCCGCATCATAACTAAATTTGAGTTCTTTGTCTTGGCTGTATTTGTTCATCTCAGCACAAGTGTAGTTTTGATACTGGCGGATAAGATCTTCGGGCATCGCGATGTATTCGATGTTGGCAGGTTTATTGAGCGCTTTAAAAACAGCGCCAGCTAATTGATTCCATGTGGTGGGCTCTCCCCTTCCAATGTTAAAGATCCCGCCTCGTTTGTCATTTAAAAAGTCGCAGGTCATTTTAACGGCATCTTTAACGTAGATAAAATCGCGGCACTGACCCCCATCGGCAAATTTTTCAGGCTCTGACGATTTGAAAAGCCGGATGACGCCTTCTTGCTGAATAACAGGGATCATTTTGTAAACCATCGAGGCCATGCGGCCCTTATGGTTTTCGTTAGGCCCAAAAACATT